>JAEYXM010000201.1 GCA_023428465.1 Actinomycetes bacterium | reverse complement strand
CGTCGTTCAGCTTCGCGCAGCGCTCGAGCAGGCGGCTGTGCAGGTAGAAGACGTCGCCCGGGTACGCCTCACGCCCCGGCGGGCGGCGCAGCAGCAGCGACACGGCGCGGTACGCCTCGGCCTGCTTCGACAGGTCGTCGAACACGATCAGGACGTGCTTGCCCTGGTACATCCAGTGCTGGCCGATGGCCGAGCCGGTGTACGGGGCGAGGTACTTGAAGCCGGCCGGGTCGGACGCGGGCGAGGCGACGATCGTCGTGTACTCGAGCGCACCGGCCTCCTCGAGCGCACCGCGGACCGCCGCGATCGTGGAGCCCTTCTGGCCGATGGCGACGTAGATGCAGCGCACCTGCTGCGTCGGGTCACCGGTCGCCCAGTTGCTCTTCTGGTTGATGATCGTGTCGATCGCGATCGCGGTCTTGCCGGTCTGGCGGTCGCCGATGATGAGCTGCCGCTGGCCGCGGCCGATCGGGATCATCGAGTCGATGGCCTTGATGCCGGTCTGCAGGGGCTCGTGGACGCTCTTGCGCGCCATGACGCCCGGCGCCTGGAGCTCGAGCGCGCGGCGACCGTCGGTAGCGACCTCGCCGAGGCCGTCGATCGGGTTGCCCAGCGGGTCCACGACCCGGCCGAGGTAGCCGTCGCCGACGGGCACGGACAGGACCTCACCGGTGCGGCGGACCGGCTGGCCCTCCTCGATGCCGGTGAACTCGCCGAGGACGACGACGCCGATCTCGCGGACGTCGAGGTTCAGCGCCAGGCCGAGCGTGCCGTCCTCGAACTCGAGCAGCTCGTTCGCCATCGCACCGGGCAGGCCCTCGACCTGGGCGATGCCGTCGGCGGCGAGGGTGACGCGCCCGACCTCCTCGCGTGCCGCGCCCGTGGGCGTGTACGACTCCACGAAGCTGTCCAGGGCGGCGCGGATCTCGTCCGGCCTGATCGTCAGCTCAGCCATGTCTCTCCTGTCGGGACGGGGCATGGGCACCGTCCGTGCGTCGTGTCGGGGCGGGGGTCCGCTAGCCCGCAAGCCTTCGTCGTACGTCCTCAAGGCGGCCGATGACGGTCGAGTCGACGACCTCGTCGCCGACCTGCACCCGCATCCCGCCGATCACCGTGGGGTCCACCGCAACGTTCACCTGCACCGCGCGTCCGTAGGTGCTCGCCAGCAGTCGCCCGAGCCGCTGGAGCTGCGCCGCCGAGGGCGCGGTGGCCGCGGTCACCGTGGCGACGAGCAGGTCCCGACGGTGCGCGGCGAGCCGCCCCAGGTCGGCGAGCGTCCGGCTCATCGAGCGGCCGCGCGGCGTGCGCGCACCCCGTCGGACGAGCTGGAGCGTGACGGGGTGCACCTTGCCTGCGAGCAGCCGGTCCACGAGGGCCGCGCGTGCCTCGGGGCGCGCCATCCGGTCTGTGAGCGCGTCCCGCACGTGGCGCTCACCGACCAGCAGGCGGTCGAGGCGGAACAGCTCCTCCTCGACGGTCTGCAGGTCGCCCGTCGCCTGTGCCGATGCGAGCACCCACTCGGCGGCGAGCCGCTCGAGTGCCTCGGTCAGCTCGCCCTCGACCGACCAGCGCCGCCGTGCGAGGGCTGCGAGGGCGGCGATCACCCGGTCGTCGGCGTGACCGCCGAGCAGCTCGGTCGCGAGCCGTGCCTTGTCCTCCGGGGAGCGCGCAGGATCGCTGAGCGCGCGGCGCAGGGCGCCGGAGCCGTCGAGCAGGTCGACGACGGCGAACATCTGCTCGCCGAGCTCGGCTGCCTGTGCTCCCGCGGCGGCCACGACGGGCTCGAGCTCCGCCTCCACCGCCTCGTAGGACGCTTGGCTCACTCCACGCATCAGCGGCTCCGCACCTCACCGTCGACGAGCGACTCCTCGAGCTCGTCGAGGAACCGGTCGATGACGCGCGACTGCCGCGCGGAGTCGGCGAGCGCCTCCCCCACGATGCGCGACGCGAGCTCGGTCGCGAGCGCGCCGACCTCTGCACGCAGGGCGGTCGCCGCCTGCTGCCGGTCGGCCTCGATCTGGCGCTGGGCGTTCTCGACGATGCGTGCCGCGTCCTCGGTGGCCTTGGCACGCAGCTCCGCCACGATGGCGCCGCCCTCGGTGCGCGCGTCCTCGCGGATGCGCGCAGCCTCGGCCCGTGCCTCCGCGAGCTGCTGGTGGTACTCCGCCAGCGCGGCGGCCGCCTCCTCCTGCGCCGCCTCGGCCTTGGCCATGCCGCCCTCGATGCGCGCGGTGCGCTCGTCGAGGATCCGTGTGAACACGGGCAGCACCTTGCGCCAGAAGACGAAAGCGATGATCGCGAGGACGACGGACGACCAGAAGACGTCGTACGCCGCCGGGAAGAAGAGCTCGATCCCCTCAGGGGTCGCGCCTTCCTCCGCCGCGAGGACCAGGGACCGGATCATCAGAACAGGAAGCCCGCAACCAGGCCGATGAGGCCGAGCGCCTCGACCAGGGCCATACCGATGAACATGTTGATGCGCAGCTGGCCGGCCACCTCAGGCTGGCGGGCAACGCTCTCCTGCGTCTTGGCGACGAGGAGCCCGATGCCGATGCCCGGGCCGAGCGTGGCGAGGCCGTAGCCGATGGTGGCGATGTCGCCGGTGATCTCCACGTCTGCGTTCCTTCCGTCGTCGGCCCGGGTCTCCGGACCGCTGGTGTCGTGCGGGTTGGCGCCTTCGGCTCACGCCGGGGGCAAGGTCAGTGCGCCTCCTGGGAGAGGCTGATGTAGACGGCCGTGAGCAGGACGAAGATGTACGCCTGCAGGGCGGCCACGAAGATCTCGAAGAGCGTGAAGGCGAAGGCCGCGCCGAAGGCGAGCAGGCCGACCGGCTTGAGCGCGGCGCTCGCCTCGACGAACAGGTAGTTCGTCATGGCGAAGAACACGACCAGCAGCAGGTGCCCGGCGAGCATGTTCGCCATGAGTCGGATGGTCAGCGTGGCCGGGCGCAGGATGAACGTCGAGATGAGCTCGATCGGCGCCAGGATGATGTAGATGGGCCACGGCACGCCCGACGGGAACAGGCTCGAGGAGATGAAGCCGACCACCCCGTGGGAGCGGATGCCGGCCACGACGAAGGCGATCCACGCGACCGCCGCGAGCATCAGCGGGACGGTCACGACACTCGTCGAGGCGATGTTCAGCAGCGGGATGACGCCTGTGATGTTCATGGCGAGGATCGCGAAGAACATCGTCGTCAGCAGCGGGACGTGCGGCCGGGCGCGCTTCTCGCCCAGCACCTCCTCCGCGATGTTGACGCGGACGAAGTCGAGCGCGAGCTCCGCGACGTTCTGCCCACGGCCCGGGACGAGCGTCGCGCGCCGCGCCGCCGCCCAGAACAGGAGGCAGAGCACGACGGCGGAGATGATCCGCACCATCGTGATGCGGTTGAGCTCGAAGATGGTCCCCTCGAAGGCCAGCGCCGGCGGGAAGAACTCGCCGATCGTCGGGATGTGCATCCCGCCCTCGTCACCGGAGGCGGCGAGCAGCATGGTCGTCGCGACGGTGGACAGGACGCACTCCCAGGGCTCGTGGTGGGGCTGCGGTCCGCCGGGGCAGCACGCCCTCGAGCAGACCGGCCAGACGCTTCTGGACCGCCGAAATCCTAACCCATGCCGGGGCAGGCACCGGACGTCCGGCCCAGATCCAGGGGCAACGTCACATGATCAACGTAGGACCTTCGTCCCGGCGCCTGGCCGCGACGAACGAGCGTGTCCGATCAGTCCGATTCGTCCCCGTCGTCGGTGCCCCCGTCCGCCGCGGGCGTGACGTACGGCACACGCCCGCGCTGCACCGCGCGACCGTCGAGCACGACCGACCCCAGCAGGCCCACCACGACCACGAGCGCGAGTACCCGCTTGTCCAGCGCATCCGTCCCGCGCAGCACGAGCACGGCGACGAGGACGATCGCAGTCTTGACGAACCAGCCGGCCGCAGCCGCGGCCATCGCGGTCGTGAGCGGCGCCCCGGCCGTGCGCAGCATCGTGACCGGCGTCGTCGCGGCGGCGACCAGGACGACGAGCCCACCGACGAGCCCACCCCACAGCCCCGGCACGCCGGAGACGAGCGCCCCGACGACCGCCCCGACCACCGTCAGGGCGGCGGTGAGCACGAGGACGTCGCGCACCGCGGTCCGGAAGACCTCTCGGACGGGGTCGGGCGCCGGCGCGCCCACGGGGTCGCTCGTCATGCGGACCTCACCGCCTCCTCCGCCCGCGCCTTACGGCCGCGCAGCGGGCCCAGGGTCGCCGCGAGCGCCACGAGGGCGCCGACGCCGACCGTCCAGATCACCTGCTCGGTGCTCCACCGCAGCAGGGCCGCTCCCCCGAACGCGAAGAGCGCGGTCCACAAGTACATGATCACGACGGCTCGCCGGTGGGTGTGCCCCAGCTGGAGCAGCCGGTGGTGCAGGTGCAGGCGGTCCGGGTGGAACGGCGACTTGCCCTTGCCGACCCGCCGGATCACCGCCATCGCCATGTCGAGCAGCGGAAGCATGAGTACGAAGACGGGCAGGAGGATCGGCAGGAACGCCGGGAACCGTTGCCGGGTCGTGGCGGCCACGCTGTCCAGGTCGCCCGTCACCACGATGGCCGCCGCGGCGATGGTCAGGCCGATGAGCATCGAGCCCGAGTCGCCCATGAAGATCCGGGCGGGATGGAAGTTGTGCGGCAGGAAGCCCACGCAGACGCCGACGAGTGCCGCGACCGCCAGGCTCGCCAGGCTCGAGTAGTTGTCGGCGTTCGCGTCCACCGTGAGCAGGTAGGTGTACACGAAGAAGCCGGTGCCGCCGATCGCGATGAGCCCGGCGGCCAGCCCGTCGAGGCCGTCGACGAAGTTCACCGCGTTCATCGCGACGACCACGGCGAGCACGGTCGCCACCAGCGACTGGTTCGCCGACGGGATGGTCTGGCCGAAGATCGGCAGCGCGAAGAGCTGGATCTGCCCCTGCCACGCCATCAGGCCTGCAGCGAGGATCTGGCCCATGAGCTTGGTGACCCAGTCGAGGTCCCAGATGTCGTCCGCGGCGCCCAGCAGGCACACGATGGCCGCGGACGCGAGCAGCCACCAGACCGTGTCCGTGGCGAACACGTCCGCCAGGAACGGCATCCGCGACGCGACGACGAGGGCCACGGCCAGGCCGAGGAGCATCGCGACGCCACCCATGCGCGGGATCGGCACCTCGTGGACGTCGCGGTCGCGGACCGCCGTGATTCCCCCCGTGCGCAGTGCGAGCCAGCGGGCCAGCGGCGTCATGAGGTACGTGGTGGCTGCCGCGACGAGCATCACGAGGAGGTAGACCCTCACGCGGTCTCGCCCCCGATGGTCGGCACGACGGCGCGCAGCGCGGCCAGGTCGACGGCGCCGGTGCGCACCACACGCAGCCCGTCCGACGTCGCGTCGACGATCGTCGAGGCCACGCCGCCCGGGGCGGGGCCCCCGTCGAGGTAGAGGGCCACGGCGTCGCCGAGCTGGTCGGCGGCCTCCTGCGCGGACATCGCCGCCGGGGAGCCCGTCCGGTTGGCGGACGACACGGCCATCGGGCCGGTGCGGGCGAGGAGCGCGAGCGCCGCCGGGTGGTCGGGCATGCGCACCGCGACGGTCCCCGCGGTGTCGCCGAGGTCCCATGCGAGCGAGGGCTGCGCGTGGCAGATGACGGTGAGCGCGCCGGGCCAGAAGCGCTGCATGAGGGCGCGCGCCTCGTCGGGCACGTCGGTGCACAGGCCCTCGACCGTGCCGGCGGCCGGGACGAGGACGGGCGGCGGCATCTGCCGGCCACGGCCCTTCGCCGCGAGCAAGGCGGCGACCGCGTTCGGTGCGAACGCGTCCGCGCCGATGCCGTAGACCGTGTCCGTCGGCAGGACGACGAGCGCGCCGCGCGTGACGACGTTGACGGCCTCGTCGAGCGCTGGGCCCCACGTCGCCGGGTCGGTGCAGTCCATCATCACGGACGCCGAGTCTGTCATGGCGGGGGCTCCTGGCCCGAACGTGAGGCGCGGCGTGCCACGACCATCCGGTCCCGGCCCGTGAGGTCGGGCACGGTCCGTACGTCGACGAAGCCCGCCTCGGCGACGACGGCGCGGGCGGCGGGACCCTGGACGTCGGCGTGCTCCATGACGAGCAGCCCGCCGTCGCGCAGCAACCTGCCGGCCGCGGCGACGACGGCGCGGGGCACCTCGAGCCCGTCCGTGCCACCCCCGTAGAGCGCGAGCTCCGGGTCGTGGTCGCGCACCTCCGGGTCCACGGGCCGCGCGCCCGGCGGGATGTACGGCGGGTTCGAGGCCACGACGTCGACGGTGCCCGCGAGGTCCGCCAGCAGGTCCGCGTCGCGCACGTCGCCGTGGCGGACGTCGACGTCCGCGCCGGCGTCGGCGGCGTTGTCGGCGGTCAGCCGCACGGCCTCGGGCGCGGCGTCGACCGCGACGACGTGCGCGCCGGCCTCGGTGGCCATTGCGATCGCCAGCCCGCCGGCGCCGCAGCACAGGTCGACGGCGACCCGCAGGGCGCCCAGCGTCCGCAGCTCGGTGATCGCGACCTCGGCGACGACCTCGGTCTCCGGGCGGGGCACGAACACCCCGCGCCGCACGGTCAGGCGCAGGTGCCGGAAGGGCGCCCACCCCACGATGTGCTGCAGCGGCTCGCGCGTCGCCCGCCGCGCGACGAGTGCCGCGTACCCCTCCGGGACGGCGGCGTCCGGCGGAGCCAGCACCACGGTGGTGCCCAGGAGGTGCTCGGCGAGCGCCCGCGCGTCGTGCTCGGGCGACGGGACGCCGGCGTCCGCGAGGGTCCGCGCCGCGTCACGCACCGCGGCGCGCAGGGTGGGGGCCACGGGCTGCCCAGGCGTGGGTGCGGTCATCAGCCCGTGGCCGCCGCGAGCCGGGCGGCCTCATCGGCGTCGATGGCCGAGCGCACCACCGGGTCCAGGTCACCGGCGAGGACCTGGTCGAGGTTGTACGCCTTGTACCCCGTGCGGTGGTCGGCGATGCGGTTCTCGGGGAAGTTGTAGGTACGGATGCGCTCGGAGCGGTCCACCGTGCGCACCTGCGACCGGCGCAGCTCCGACGCGGCCGCCGCCGCCTCGTCCTGCCGCGCCGCGAGGAGCCGTGCGCGCAGGATGCGCATCGCCTGCTCCTTGTTCTGCAGCTGGCTCTTCTCGTTCTGGCAGCTGACGACGGTGCCCGTGGGCAGGTGCGTGATGCGCACCGCGGAGTCGGTCGTGTTGACCGACTGCCCGCCCGGGCCCGACGAGCGGTACACGTCGATCCGCAGGTCCGCCGGGTCGATCTCGACCTCGGCGTCGTCCTCGACCTCGGGGAGCACGACGACGCCCGCCGCCGAGGTGTGGATACGGCCCTGCGACTCCGTCACGGGCACGCGCTGCACGCGGTGCACCCCGCCCTCGTACTTCAGGTGCGCCCAGACGCCGTCCTCGGGCGCGACCGCGCCCCGCGTGCGGACGGACACGCTCACGTCCTTCACGCCGCCCAGGTCCGACGCCGTGGAGTCGAGGACCTCGGCGACCCACCCGCGACGCTCGGCGTAGCGGGTGTACATGCGCAGGAGGTCCCCCGCGAAGAGCGCGGACTCCTCGCCGCCCTCCCCCGCCTTGATCTCGAGGATGACGTCGCGCGCGTCGTCGGGATCGCGCGGCACCAGCAGCCGGCGCAGGGTCTCGGCGGCCTCGTCCGCCGTCGCGCGCAGGCCGGGCAGCTCGGCGGCGAACGCCGCGTCCTCCGCGAGCTCGGCGGCCGTCTCGGCGTCGTCCGCGGCGGCGCGCCACGCGCGATAGGCGCCGACGACGCGGCCCAGCTCGGCGTAGCGGCGGCCCAGGGACCGCGCGCGGGCAGGGTCGGCGTGCACGGCGGGGTCCGCGAGTGCGGCCTCGATCTCGGCGTGCTCCGCCAGGAGCGGCTCGACCCCTTCGAACGCCATGCGCCTTCCCTTCCTCGCCCCGGACACGACAGCGCCGGCGGAGCCCCGAAGGGCCCCGCCGGCGTCGTGGAAGCTAGTTGGCGGCGGCGCGCTTGCCGTACCGCGCCTCGAACCGGGCCACGCGGCCACCGGTGTCGAGGATCTTCTGCTTGCCCGTGTAGAACGGGTGGCAGGCGCTGCACACGTCGGCGTGGATCTGGCCCGACGTCTGGGTGCTGCGCGTGGTGAACGTGTTGCCGCACGTGCAGGTCACGAGCGTCTCCACGTACTTCGGGTGGATGTCCTTCTTCACGGGTGCTCCTATCGATGCGCCGACGGGTCGCCTACGGGCGCAGGCGTGAACCGTCGAGCCAAGGGGACAGTCTGCCAGAACACCGGGCCTGCGGAGAAAAGTCCCGATCGGCCCGGTGCCGGGCGTCAGTCGTGCTGCGTCACTCGTCGCTGTGCCCGGGGGCGGCCGGCGTCGTCTTCTGGACCTGCAGGAGGAACTCGACGTTCGACTGGGTCTCGCGCAGCTTGCCGAGGAGCAGCTCGATCGCCGCCTGGGCGTCGAGCGCACTCATCACGCGGCGCAGCTTCCAGTTGATCTTGAGCTCGTCCGCAGGGATGAGGATCTCCTCGCGGCGCGTACCGGACGCGTCGACGTCCACCGCCGGGAAGATCCGCTTGTCCGCGAGCTGCCGGGAGAGCTTGAGCTCCATGTTCCCGGTGCCCTTGAACTCCTCGAAGATGACCTCGTCGGCCTTCGAGCCGGTCTCGACCAGCGCTGTCGCGAGGATGGTCAGCGAGCCGCCGTTCTCGATGTTGCGCGCCGCGCCGAAGAACCGCTTGGGCGGGTACAGCGCGCTCGAGTCGACGCCACCGGACAGGATGCGGCCCGACGCCGGCGCCGCGATGTTGTACGCGCGGCCGAGGCGGGTGATCGAGTCGAGCAGCACGACGACGTCCTGGCCCAGCTCCACGAGGCGCTTCGCACGCTCGATGGACAGCTCCGCGACCGTCGTGTGGTCGTCGGCCGGGCGGTCGAAGG
>JAEYXM010000185.1 GCA_023428465.1 Actinomycetes bacterium | reverse complement strand
TGCACACGCTGCGCGCGAACATCGACTTCGGCACCTTCGAGGCCCGGACCACCTTCGGCCAGATCGGCGTGAAGGTCTGGATCTACAAGGGCGACATGACCGAGAAGGAGTTCGCCCGCGAGCAGGCGACGCAGGCCCCCCGGGCCCCGCGTGGCCCGCGGTCGGACCGTGGCGACCGCGGTGGCCGCGGCCGTCGCGAGCAGCGGACGGAGGCTCCTGCCGAGGTGACCACCGAGGCGGCCCCCGCCGCCGCCGAGGCCGCCCCTGAGAGCGGAACGGAGGCCTGATCATGCTCATTCCGCGCAGGGTCAAGCACCGCAAGCAGCACCACCCCGGTCGTTCGGGTGCGGCCACGGGCGGCACCGCGATCGCCTTCGGCGACTTCGGCATCCAGGCTCTCGAGCCGGCCTACGTCACCAACCGGCAGATCGAGGCGGCTCGTATCGCCATGACCCGCCACATCAAGCGTGGCGGCAAGGTCTGGATCAACATCTACCCGGACCGCCCGATCACGAAGAAGCCTGCCGAGACCCGCATGGGTTCCGGTAAGGGTTCCCCCGAGTGGTGGGTGGCCAACGTCAAGCCGGGCCGCATCATGTTCGAGCTCGCTGGTGTCCCGGAGCCGCTGGCCCGTGAGGCCATGCGCCGGGCCATGCACAAGCTCCCGATGAAGTGCAGGTTCGTGGTTCGCGAGGGTGGTAACTGATGGCTATCGGATCCAAGGCGCTCGCCCCCGAGAAGCTGGACGAGCTGGACGACGACGCGCTGGCCGCGGAGCTGAAGAAGGCCAAGGAGGAGCTGTTCAACCTCCGGTTCCAGTCCGCTACCGGCCAGCTGGAGAGCCACGGGCGGCTCAAGGCCGTGCGCCGCGACATCGCGCGGATCTACACGATCCTGCGCGAGCGCGAGCTCGGCATCCGGACCGCACCGAGCCCGGCCCAGGACTGAGAGGTCGACGATGAGCAACGCAGGCAACCAGAAGGTCGAGGCGGCTGACGCCGTCGAGGCCGGCGCGCACCGGCCGTACCGCAAGACGCGGCGCGGCTACGTGGTGAGCGACAAGATGGACAAGACCGTCGTGGTCGAGGTCGAGGACCGGGTCAAGCACCCGCTCTACGGCAAGGTCATGCGGCGCACGAGCAAGGTGAAGGTGCACGACGAGGCAAACACGGCCGGCGTCGGCGACCTGATCCTCATCATGGAGACCCGCCCGCTGTCGGCGACCAAGCGCTGGCGCCTGGTGGAGATCCTGGAGAAGGCCAAGTAGCAGCGACGGTCTTCCCGGCCGCAGCCCACCACACATCCGTTCGGCAAGGCTCGCCCTCGCGCGAGAACCGGCACGACGACAGGAGTTCGAGGACATGATCCAGCAGGAGTCGCGACTGAAGGTCGCCGACAACACGGGTGCCAAGCAGATCCTGTGCATCCGCGTTCTCGGCGGCTCGGGCCGTCGCTACGCCGGTATCGGCGACGTCATCGTCGCGACGGTCAAGGACGCCATCCCCGGCGGCAACGTCAAGAAGGGCGACGTCGTCAAGGCTGTCGTCGTGCGCACCACCAAGGCGCGCCGCCGGCCCGACGGTTCGTACATCAAGTTCGACGAGAACGCCGCCGTGATCCTCAAGGGTGACAACGAGCCCCGCGGGACGCGCATCTTCGGCCCGGTCGGCCGCGAGCTGCGTGACAAGAAGTTCATGAAGATCATCTCGTTGGCGCCGGAGGTGCTCTGAGCATGGCCAAGATCAAGAAGGGCGACCTCGTCGTCGTCATCGCGGGGCGTGACCGCGGCAAGCAGGGCCGGGTGCTCGAGGTCCTCACGGACTCCGACCGCCTGGTCGTGGAGGGCGTGCAGCGTGCCACCAAGCACGTGAAGGCCGGCCGCACCAACCGCGGTACCCGGACCGGTGGCATCGAGACGATCGAGGCCCCGATCCACGTCAGCAACGTGATGCTGGTGGACCCCGAGACCAAGAAGGGCACCCGGGTCGGCTACCGCACCGAGGAGATCGAGCGCGACGGGCGAACCCGGACTGTCCGGGTTCGCGTGGCCAAGCGTTCCGGTAAGGACATCGCATGAGTGAGACGACGACGGCCACCGCCGTGCCGCGCCTGAAGACGCGCTACTCCGAGGAGATCGTCCCCGGGCTTCGCGAGGAGTTCAGCTACGCCAACGTCAACCAGGTCCCGCGCCTCGTCAAGGTCGTGGTGAACATGGGTGTCGGCGAAGCCGCCCGCGACTCGAAGCTCATCGAGGGCGCGGTGCGCGACCTGACGACGATCACCGGCCAGAAGCCGCAGGTCACGAAGGCCCGCAAGTCCATCGCGCAGTTCAAGCTGCGTGAGGGCATGCCGATCGGCGCCCACACGACGCTGCGCGGTGACCGCATGTGGGAGTTCGTGGACCGTCTGATCACGCTGGCGCTGCCGCGGATCCGCGACTTCCGGGGCCTGTCGGCGAACCAGTTCGACGGCAACGGCAACTACACGTTCGGCCTCACCGAGCAGGTCATGTTCCACGAGATCGACCCTGACAGGATCGACCGGGTGCGTGGCATGGACGTGACGCTCGTGACGACCGCGACCAACGACGACGAGGGCCGCTCGCTGCTCCGCCGTCTGGGCTTCCCCTTCAAGGAGAACTGACATGGCGAAGACCGCCCTCATCAACAAGGCGGCGCGGAAGCCCAAGTTCGGCGTCCGTGCGTACAGCCGGTGCCAGCGCTGCGGTCGACCGCGCGCCGTGTACCGCAAGTTCGGCCTCTGCCGCATCTGCGTGCGCGAGATGGCGCACCGCGGCGAGCTCCCCGGCGTCACCAAGAGCAGCTGGTAACCACTACGCCGCAGGTCCCCTTGCACCACGGTGCGGGGATACCCCGGCGAGGAAGGGCACAAGCCCGATGACAATGACCGACCCGATCGCGGACATGCTCACGCGTCTCCGGAACGCGAACTCCGCGTACCACGAGTCCGTGACCATGCCGTACTCCAAGCTCAAGGCCAACATCGCCGACATCCTGAAGGCTGAGGGATACATCGGCAGCTGGTCCGTCGAGGACGCCCCCGTGGGCAAGAACCTCACGATCCAGCTCAAGTTCGGCCCCAACCGCGAGCGTTCGCTCGCCGGCGTCCGCCGCGTGTCCAAGCCGGGCCTGCGTGTGTACGCGAAGTCGACCAACCTGCCCCGCGTGCTGGGCGGCCTGGGCGTGGCGATCCTGTCCACGTCCTCCGGCTTGCTCACCGACAAGCAGGCCGCCAAGAAGGGCGTGGGCGGGGAAGTCCTCGCCTACGTCTGGTAACGAGACCGAGAGGAGAAGACCATGTCTCGCATCGGCAAGGTCCCCGTCCCGGTCCCGGCCGGGGTGGACGTCACGATCGATGACGCCCTGGTGACCGTGAAGGGGCCCAAGGGCAGCCTTCAGCACACCATCCCGTCGCCCATCCAGGTGACCCGCGACGACAGCGGCGCCCTCGTGGTGACGCGGCCCGACGACGAGCGCGACTCGCGCTCGCTGCACGGCCTGACCCGCACGCTGCTCGCGAACCTCGTGACGGGCGTGACCGAGGGCTACACGAAGCGCCTCGAGATCGTCGGCACCGGTTACCGCGTGGTCGCGAAGGGCTCGGACCTCGAGTTCGCGCTCGGGTTCAGCCACCCCGTGGTCGTCACCGCGCCGGAGGGCATCACCTTCGAGGTGACGTCGCCCACCAAGTTCGCGGTCAGCGGCATCAACAAGCAGCAGGTGGGCGAGGTCGCCGCGAACATCCGCAAGATCCGCAAGCCCGAGCCCTACAAGGGCAAGGGTGTGCGGTACGCGGGCGAGGTCGTCCGTCGCAAGGCCGGAAAGGCTGGTAAGTGATGGCTATCACCATCAAGGGCAAGGGCAAGGCGATCGCGCGCGCCCGTCGTCACCTGCGGCTGCGCAAGAAGGTCGCCGGCACCGCCGAGCGTCCCCGTCTGGTCGTCAGCCGGTCGAACCGGCACATGGTCGCCCAGGTTGTCGACGACGCCCAGGGCCGCACCCTTGTGTCGGCGTCGACCCTCGAGGTCGACCTGCGCTCGTTCGACGGCGACAAGACGGCCAAGGCGAAGCGGGTCGGCGAGCTGGTCGCGGAGCGCGCCAAGGCTGCCGGCATCGAGGCCGTCGTCTTCGACCGTGGTGGCAACAAGTACCACGGGCGGGTCGCGGCTGTGGCCGACGGCGCCCGCGAAGGCGGTCTGGCACTGTGACCGCCCACCGACTCATCACCGTACGGAAGCAGAGGAAGCACTGATGGCTGCACCGCAGCGCAGCAACACCGGGGCCCAGAGCGGCGGCGGCGAGCGGCGTGACCGCAACGACCGCCGTGACAACCGTCGTGGTGGCGGCGAGCCGGCCGAGAAGAGCGCCTTCGTCGAGCGCGTGGTGACCATCAACCGCGTCTCCAAGGTCGTCAAGGGTGGTCGGCGCTTCAGCTTCACCGCGCTTGTCGTGGTGGGCGACGGCGACGGCACCGTCGGCGTGGGCTACGGCAAGGCCAAGGAGGTGCCCGCCGCGATCGCGAAGGGCGTGGAGGAGGCCAAGAAGAGCTTCTTCCGTGTCCCGCGCATCCAGGGCACCATCCCGCACCCCGTCCAGGGTGAGGCCGCGGCCGGCGTCGTGTTCCTGCGTCCCGCGTCCCCGGGTACCGGCGTCATCGCCGGTGGTCCGGTGCGTGCGGTCCTGGAGTGCGCCGGCGTCCACGACATCCTGTCGAAGTCGATGGGCTCGTCCAACGCGATCAACATCGTCCACGCGACCGTCAAGGCGCTGCGCTCCCTCGAGGAGCCGGAGGCTGTTGCCGCTCGTCGTGGGCTGCCTCTCGAGCACGTGACGCCCGCTGCGCTGCTGCGCGCCCGCGAGGCGGACAAGACCGCGAAGGCAGGTGCGTGATGGTCCGCCTGAAGGTGACCCAGACCAAGTCCGTCATCGGCGGCAAGCAGAACCAGCGGGACACGCTGCGGAGCCTCGGCCTCAAGCGCATCGGCGACGTCGTCGTCAAGGAGGACCGTCCTGAGATCCGCGGCATGGTCGCAACGGTGGCGCACCTCGTCACCGTCGAGGAGGTCGACTGACCATGGCAACGAAGAAGAGCGACGCCGAGGGCACCGAGACGGCTGCCCCGGCCGAGAAGAAGGCCACCAAGGCCGCGAAGCCGGCGGCTGAGAAGGCGACGAAGGCCGCGGCTGAGAAGGCCGAGAAGGCTGAGAAGCCCGCCAAGGCGACGGCCGCCAAGGCCGACGCTGCGGCGAAGGCCGAGAAGCCGGTCGCCAAGGCGACGGCGGCGAAGGCCGACAAGCCTGCTGCCAAGGCGACCAAGGCCGCGGCGGAGAAGTCCGCTGCGTCCAAGGCCGCCAAGGCCGCGCCCGAGGGCCAGGGTGGCACGCTGCGCGTGCACCACCTGCGCCCGGCTCCGGGTGCCCACACGCCGAAGACCCGGGTGGGTCGCGGTGAGGGCTCCAAGGGCAAGACGGCGGGTCGTGGCACCAAGGGCACGAAGGCCCGGTACCAGGTGCCGGAGCGGCGCGAGGGCGGCGGTATCCCGCTGCACATGCGTCTGCCGAAGCTGCGCGGGTTCAAGAACCCGTTCCGCACCACCTACCAGGTGGTGAACCTGGACCGTCTGGCCGAGCTGTACCCGTCGGGCGGCACCGTGACGTCCGAGGACCTCGTGGCCAAGGGCGCCGTCCGCAAGGGCGAGCCGGTCAAGGTCCTGGGTGGCGGCGACATCTCCGTGAAGCTCGACGTGGCGGTGCAGTCCGTCTCGGCGTCGGCGAAGGAGAAGATCGTGGCCGCCGGAGGCACGATCCGGGACTGAACGGAGCGGGCCCGGGCCGAGTTCGGCCCGGGCCTGCACCGTCGGACCCTCGATCTGAGTTAGGGTGCCAGGCGGCATACGCGAGCCGTCGACGACGACGGACCGTTACCCGCCGGCACGACGAGACACCGCGCACAGCGGAGCAGGAGGACAGGTGCTCAGCGCATTGGTCCGGGCCTTCCGGACGCCAGACCTGCGGCGCAAGCTGCTGTTCACCATCGGCATCATCGTGGTGTTCCGGATCGGTTCGTTCCTGCCGACGCCCGGCGTCGACTACCAGAACGTCCAGCAGTGCGTCGACGAGATGGGTTCGGCGGACGGCCTCCTCGGCCTCGTCAACCTCTTCAGCGGTGGAGCGCTCCTGCAGCTCGCCGTGTTCGCGCTGGGCATCATGCCCTACATCACCGCGAGCATCATCGTGCAGCTGCTGCGGGTGGTCATCCCCCGCTTCGAGGCCCTGCAGAAGGAGGGCCAGACCGGCACCGCGAAGCTGACGCAGTACACGCGCTACCTGACGATCGGTCTCGCGATCCTGCAGTCGACGACGATCATCACGATCGCGCGCAGCGGTCAGCTGTTCGCCGGCTGCAGCGCCGAGGTCATCCCCGACAAGAGCGTCATGACGAGCCTGCTCATGGTCGTCACGATGACCGCGGGTACCGCGATGATCATGTGGCTCGGCGAGCTGGTCTCCGAGCGCGGCATCGGCAACGGCATGTCGCTGCTGATCTTCGTGCAGATCGCGGCCCAGTTCCCGACCTCGATGTGGTCGATCGCCGGTGGCAACGACGGCATCCAGAAGTTCGTCATCGTGATGGCGGTCGTGGTTCTCGTCATCGCCCTGGTGGTCTTCGTCGAGCAGTCGCAGCGGCGCATCCCGGTCCAGTACGCGAAGCGCATGGTCGGCCGGAAGATGTACGGCGGCTCGAGCACCTACATCCCGATCAAGATCAACATGTCGGGTGTCATCCCCGTCATCTTCGCGTCGTCGCTGCTCGCCGTGCCGGGCCTGTTGGCGCAGTTCGGCGACCAGGAGTCCGCGTGGGTCCAGTGGCTCGCCCGGAACCTGGTCCGTCAGGACGCGCCGCTGTACATCCTCAGCTACGTCGTCCTGATCATCTTCTTCGCGTACTTCTACACGTCGATCACGTTCAACCCGGACGAGGTCGCCGACAACATGAAGAAGTACGGCGGCTTCATCCCGGGCATCCGGGCAGGCCGTCCGACGGCCGAGTACCTCGAGTACGTCCTGTCGCGGATCACCGCAGTCGGGTCGACCTACCTGGCGTTCGTCGCGCTGATCCCGCTGCTGACCTTCATCCTGCTGGGTGTCGGTACGAACATCGCGTTCGGCGGTACGTCTATCATGATCATGGTCGGCGTCGGTCTGGAGACGGTGAAGCAGATCGAGTCCCAGCTCCAGCAGCGGCATTACGAAGGGTTCCTCAGGTGAGTGCTCGGCTCGTGATCATGGGCCCCCAGGGCTCTGGAAAGGGCACCCAGGCCGCCCGGATCTCCGAGCACTTCGCCGTTCCGGCGATCTCCACGGGCGACATCTTCCGGGCCAACATCGCGAGCGGCACCGACCTCGGCGTCCTCGCCCAGGGCTACACCTCCCGCGGTGAGCTGGTCCCGGACGAGGTCACCAACGCGATGGTCCGTGAGCGGCTCGCCCAGGCGGACGCCGTCGACGGGTTCATCCTCGATGGCTACCCCCGCAACGCCGCGCAGGTCGACGCCCTCGAGGGCATCCTGGCCGACGTCGGCACGCACCTGGACGCCGTGATCCAGCTCACCGCCGAGCGCGACGAGCTCATGGCGCGCATGCGGCGTCGTGCCGAGATCGAGGGGCGCGCCGACGACACCGAAGAGGTCATCGCCCGGCGTCTGGACATCTACGACGCCGAGACCGCCCCGCTGGCGGCCGCCTACGCCTCGCGGGGCCTGCTCGTGTCGGTCGACGGGATCGGTGACGTCGCCGAGGTCACCGACCGCGTCCTGCACGCCCTGAGCGCGAAGGTCTGATGTTCGGCCGCGAGCGCATCGAGCTGAAGACCCCTGCACAGATCGTCGCGATGCGGGCCGCAGGCCTCGTGGTCGCCGACGCGCTCGCCGCGGTCCGCGAGGCCGCCGCGCCGGGGGTGAGCACCGCCGAGCTCGACGCCGTCGCCGCGCGGGTGATCGCGCAGGCAGGGGCAACGCCGTCGTTCGTCGGGGTCGACGGGGGGTACGGCGCCCCGCCGTACCCGGCGACCACCTGCATCTCGGTGAACGACGAGATCGTGCACGGCATCCCGGGGGAGCGGGTCCTCGAGCCCGGCGACGTCCTGTCCGTGGACTGCGGCGCGATCGTCGACGGCTGGCACGGCGACTCGGCGTTCTCGATGGTCCTGGACCCTGCCGACCCTGCCGACGTCGCGCTCGTCGAGGTCACCGAGGCCGCGATGTGGGCCGGCATCGCCGCACTGGTCTCCGCCGACCGCCTGGGCGCCGTCGGCGACGCCGTGGAGGACGCCACCCGGCGGGCCCCCGTGCGCTACGGCATCGTGCAGGAGTACACGGGGCACGGTATCGGCCGCGAGATGCACGAGTCGCCGACCGTGGTGAACTACCGCTCGCGCGAGCGTGGGCCGCGCGTACGCCCCGGGCTGTGCGTGGCCGTCGAGCCGATGCTGACGCGTGGCACACAGGAGACGGCCGAGCTCGACGACGGCTGGACGGTCGTCACCCAGGACGGCTCGCGTGCCGCGCACTGGGAGCACACGGTGGCCGTCACCGAGGCAGGCCTCTGGGTGCTCACCGCGCCCGACGGCGGTGCGGCGCGCCTCGGCGCGCTGGGCATCGCTGTCGCGCCGCTCGCCTGAGGCACAGCAGCAGATCGACGGTGCCACGGCGCGTCGGCTGGACGCACGTCGCCCGGGGCATTGCGGCGCTGACCCCCGAGTTCCGAAACGGGTGCCGGATGCCGTAGGATTGTCCGTTGGGTGTGTACCCGAAGGTTGCGCGTGCCCGGCGGTGGTTCACCGGCGGTGCTGCAGGGGTGGTCACCCGTCCCCCTCGGAAACGGCGGCAGTCCGTCGCCGGTGTCGTGGGGGTGCACGAGTCCCTAAGAGTTAGCGGAGGACATGGCGAAGAAGGACGGCGTCATCGAGATCGAGGGCAGCGTTGTCGAAGCGCTGCCCAACGCGATGTTCCGCGTGGAGCTGGCTAACGGCCACCGGGTCCTCGCACACATCTCGGGCAAGATGCGACAGCACTACATCCGGATCCTCCCCGAGGACCGTGTGGTGGTCGAGCTGAGCCCTTACGACCTGTCCCGCGGTCGCATCGTCTACCGCTACAAGTAGTCCACCTCTGGCGCCCGGAAGGTCGCCCGACAACAACACGCCGCTGGAACGCGCGGCGGCGGAGGAACGAGCCATGAAGGTCAAGCCGAGCGTCAAGAAGATCTGCGACAAGTGCAAGGTGATCCGCCGGCACGGTCGCGTCATGGTCATCTGCGACAACCCGCGGCACAAGCAGCGCCAGGGCTGACGCAAGGCCGGCACCGCCGGCCACGGCACCCACGGGTGCCACCCAGCGCACGATCAGCGCAAGCACCCCCGGTTCGGAGGCCGGGGCCCGGGACTCCGGGACGATCGTGCGGAGGACCTCCGAAGCAGTGCAGGAGTCATCAGATGGCACGTCTCGTCGGCGTCGACCTTCCCCGCGACAAGCGGGTCGAGGTCGCGCTCACCTACATCTACGGCGTCGGGCGCACGCGCGCCCAGCAGACGCTCGCAGCGACCGGGGTGAACCCGGACATGCGTGTGAAGGACCTCGGCGACGCCGAGCTCGTCGCACTGCGCGACTACCTCGACGCGAACTTCAAGCTCGAGGGTGACCTCCGCCGTGAGGTCGCGGCAGACATCCGCCGCAAGGTCGAGATCGGCAGCTACCAGGGCCTGCGGCACCGCCGTGGTCTTCCCGTGCGCGGCCAGCGGACCAAGACGAACGCTCGTACCCGCAAGGGTCCGAAGCGCACCGTGGCCGGCAAGAAGAAGGCCCGCAAGTAGCGCGGCCCGCCCCGACAGACCGAACGGACAAGGAACCCCATGCCTCCGAAGACCCGCTCCGCAGGCGCCCGCAAGCCGCGGCGCAAGGAGAAGAAGAACATCGCCGTGGGCGTCGCCCACATCAAGAGCACCTTCAACAACACGATCGTGTCGATCACCGACCCGTCGGGTGCCGTCGTCGCCTGGGCCTCCTCCGGCCAGGTCGGCTACAAGGGCTCGCGCAAGTCGACCCCCTTCGCCGCCCAGCTCGCCGCCGAGGCCGCCGCGCGTCGTGCCCAGGAGCACGGCATGAAGAAGGTCGACGTCCTCGTCAAGGGCCCCGGCTCCGGCCGTGAGGCTGCGATCCGCTCCCTCCAGGCCACGGGCCTCGAGGTCGGCTCGATCCAGGACGTCACCCCTCAGGCGCACAACGGCTGCCGTCCGCCGAAGCGTCGTCGCGTCTGATCGTGGGCCCGGCGGCCTCGCCGCCGGGCCACATCGCGCTCCCTGCAGGACCCCGCCGGGTGGACCGAGTCCCGGCAGGTCGTGATGCGTCATATAGCGGACGCTCACCGAGAGGAACCCCACAGTGCTCATCGCACAGCGCCCCACCCTGACCGAAGAGGTCGTCTCCGAGAACCGTTCACGGTTCACGATCGAGCCGCTGGAGCCGGGCTTCGGCTACACGCTCGGCAACTCCCTGCGTAGGACCCTCCTGTCGTCCATCCCCGGCGCCGCCGTCACGTCCATCCGGATCGACGGCGTCCTGCACGAGTTCTCCACCGTGCCCGGGGTCAAGGAGGACGTCACCGAGATCATCCTGAACATCAAGGAGCTCGTCGTCTCCTCCGAGAACGACGAGCCGGTCGTCATGTACCTGCGCAAGCAGGGCCCCGGCACGGTCACGGGTGCGGACATCACCCCGCCCGCGGGCGTCGAGGTCCACAACACCGACCTGCACATCGCCACCCTGAACGGCAAGGGCAAGCTCGAGATCGAGCTCACCGTCGAGCGGGGCCGCGGCTACGTGTCGGCGCAGCAGAACAAGCAGTACGACGCCGAGATCGGGCGGATCCCCGTCGACTCGATCTACTCGCCGGTCCTCAAGGTCACCTACAAGGTCGAGGCCACCCGCGTCGAGCAGCGCACCGACTTCGACAAGCTCATCGTCGACGTCGAGACCAAGCAGTCGATCAAGCCCCGTGACGCCATGGCGTCGGCGGGCAAGACCCTGGTCGAGCTGTTCGGGCTCGCCCGTGAGCTCAACACCGAGGCCGAGGGCATCGAGATCGGCCCGTCCCCCGTGGACGAGCAGCTCGCCGCTGACCTGGCCCTGCCCGTCGAGGACCTCAAGCTGACCCAGCGCAGCTACAACTGCCTCAAGCGCGAGGGCATCCACACGGTGAGCGAGCTCGTCTCCCGCACCGAGCAGGACCTGCTGGACATCCGCAACTTCGGCTCGAAGTCGATCGAGGAGGTCAAGCTCCGCCTGCAGGAGATGGGCCTTTCGCTGAAGGACAGCTCTCCGCGGTTCGACCCGCTGAGCTCGCTGGCCAGCTATGACGCCGACGTCGACTACGACGACACGTACTGATCAGGAGACATGAACTAATGCCCAAGCCGACCAAGGGCCCCCGCTTCGGCGGTAGCCCGGCACACCAGCGGATCATCCTGGCCAACCTGGCCACGCAGTTGTTCCAGCACGGGAAGATCACGACCACCGAGGCCAAGGCCAAGCGCCTGCAGCCCCTGGCCGACCGCCTGATCAGCAAGGCGAAGCGCGGCGACCTGCACAACCGTCGCCTCGTTCTCCAGACCGTGACCGACCCCGCCGTCGTTCGCGTCCTGTTCAACGAGATCGCCCCCGCCGTCGCCGAGCGCGAGGGTGGCTACACCCGGATCACCAAGATCGGGCCGCGCAAGGGCGACAACGCCCCCATGGCCGTGATCGAGGTCGTGAAGGAGTCCGTCGAGGAGTCCCGCAAGGCCAAGGCCCGCGGTGCAGGCAAGCCGGCCGCCAAGGCCGCAGCAAAGCCGGCCGCCAAGAAGGCCGCGAAGGTCGAGGAGCCCAAGGCAGACGAGCCGGTGGTCGAGGACGCCGTGACCGAGGAGGTCGCACAGGCTCCGGCTGCTGCCGAGGCCGACACCGATGCCGCCGCAGAGGCGGAAGAGGACGCGAAGGCCTGAGCCCACGCTGCGAACCGCCCGGCTCCCTGTGGGAGGCGGGCGGTTCTGTCGTCCGGGTCAGCGCAAGTACAGCGCCCGCGCCGGGCACAGCTTGATCGCCAGGGCTGCTTCCTGGGGCTGGACGGGGTCGGTTCCCACGATCGGGTAGCCCCATTCGTCGAGGGTGACCAGCCCGGGCAGGGTCTGCGCGCAGACACCGTGGCCCGAGCACAGCACCCGGTCGACGGCGATGGGACGCGGTTCACGCGTACTGGGCATGGCGACTCCTGTGGGCCGAGCAGGTGTGGACGGCGTGGGCTGCGAACTCGGGCTCGAGTGTCGTCAGGGCGGACGTCGCGAACCGGGCCACGCCGTCCGGGTGTGCGCAGGCGCCGCGGCGTCCCAGCAGCGCGAGGCGGTGCAGGAGCGCCTGGGCGCCGTCGGGACGGGGCGAGTCGGCGAGCCGTGACCAGTCCGCTGCCAGCGCCGGCAGCCCGAACATGCACGGGCCGCACTGGCCGGCCGACTCGCCAGCTGCGTAGTCGAGCAGGCGTCCTGCCGTCACCAGCGGGCATTCGGCCGGGTCCCACACGGTGATCAAGCCGGGGCCCATCGAGCCTCCGTGGGCCTTCATCCCGGCCGTGTCCCAGATGGTCGTCCTCGCCTGCGCTGCGGTCAGGACGACACCGCCCAGGCCTCCGACACCGACGTGATTCACCTCTGCGCGCAGACCGCCGGCACGATCGACGAGGTCGCCGATCGTGACTCCGGCTGCGCTCTCGTACACCCCGGGACGCACGACGTGCCCTCCGATCGCCACCAGCCGCGGGCCCGGGTCGGCCGTCGTCCCGAAGCTGCGGAACCAGTCCGGACCGTTGTGGTGGATCTGGCTGACCCGCCACAGGGTCTCCGCGTTCAGCACGAGAGTCGGAGCGATCCGGTGCCCCTGGCTGTCGCGACCGCCGAACAGGAAGGGCGCACGTTTGGTCATGGGACGTCCGAGGCCGCCGTGGGCCAGGGAGATCAACGCGGTCTCCTCGGAGGAGACGTAGCGGTCGGGCGCCTCGAGAACGTGAAGGCCCGCCTCGCGCAGCATCGTGGCCGTCCGCGAGCCCCGATGGGCTGCGTAGCGGACGTGCGGTCGGCGTCCCGGTGCGACCAGAGCTGCCCCCTCGACAAGCTCGTGCAGGTGGTGCTGGACGATCCAGGCGTCCTTCGCTGCGCCGATCTCGCCGTCGCAGGCGTTCACGATGAGCGTGGCGCGATGCTCGCGGGCGGCCTTCACCTTCGTGGCTGTGCTGAACGCTGCACCCCCTCGTCCGGTCAGTCCTGCTGCGACGAGCGCTTCGACGATGTCGGTCATGACCACTCCTGGGCGTTGATCTCCGCGCGGCGTTCCCGGTCGGAGTGCGTTGCGATCACCCTCCAGGAGATCAGCAGGCCGCCGACGACCCCGCAGGCGAGGGACACCAGCCTCAACCCGGGCTGGTCGGCTGAGCCCATGGCGAACCCGTGGACGAGTGCGACCAGCCACATGGCGTAGGACAGCCAGTGGATCGTCCGCCAGCGTCGCTCCGGGATCCGGTGGCGCAGGTAGCTGGTGACCATGACGGCGGCGAGCAGATCGACTCCGAGCGTGCCGAGGCCGACCAGCAGGGTCTCGTACCCCGACGTGAACGGCACCACCACGGCCAGCCAGCCGATCGGGACGAAGCCGTCGGCGATGGCCGTGACGATGTGGACTGCCAGGAAGGCCAGCATGCCGAGCGAGAGCCAGCGGTGGAGTCCCATCACGACCGTCGCACTCTCGCCGTGGGGACGGCGCCGCCCGGCCGTGACCACGCCGAGGCAGACGACGAAGGTGAGCAGCACGATGGTCACAACGCCAGTGCCGCGGGAGATGAACCACAGTGCCTGGCCGGTCATCGGCTGCTCCGTTCGGTTTCGGCGGGCAGTGGCCACCCGGGAGTGTGGACGACACTGCCGTCCGGGCGTTCGAGGCGGGCAGCGACGCCGCGCCGGGTGAGCCAGGCTGGGGCGTCCTCGCCGAGGATGATCGATGCGGTGGAAGCGGTGTTGGCCTCCAGGGCCGTCACAGCGATGCAGGTCACCATCGCCCACACCGTGGGCGCGGTGAGCCCCGTGCGAGGGTCGACGATGTGGTGGGCCGTGCCGGTGCTGGTCGCCCAGCGCCGCAGTTGGGTGGACGACGTCGCGACCCCCTGGTCGGTGATGGCGACGACCTGGCGCACGCTGCCGTCCGCAGCCTCCACGCCGACCTGCCAGCCGGCGTCCGGCGCCGGTCCGGCTGCCGCGACGTCTCCCCCCAGGTTCACGAGGAAGCCGCCGGGAAGGGTGTCGGCCAGGCGGGCAGCGAGGGTGTCGGCGGCATGGGCCTTCGCCGTTGCCCCGAAGTCCAGGACGGCTCCACGTGGGACGCTCACCCGACGCGTGCCGGACTGAACGATGCGCGCCCAGCCGGTCACCTTCGGTGCGCTGGCGGGGGTCGTGTAGGTGACGCGTGCCTTGACGAGGTCGAGGTCGAGGT
Organism: Actinomycetes bacterium; assembly: GCA_023428465.1. Classification (GTDB taxonomy): domain Bacteria; phylum Actinomycetota; class Actinomycetes; order Actinomycetales; family Cellulomonadaceae; genus Actinotalea. Next base: position 1,390 of record JAEYXM010000185.1, on the reverse strand, counting down.
CGTAGCCGGACGCGACGACTGCTGGCCCGACGGTGAAGTCGACCAGCCCGTCGCTCAGCCGGGCGGCGTGACGGGCGGCTGCGAGGTGGTCGAGGAGCACATCGGAGCCGAAGCACCAGGCTTCAGCCGTCCTGGCGAGTTCCGCGAGCCGGCTCACCTCGGAGTCCTCCCGGAACCGCGAGACGGCCCGGTCGAGTTCCGCGAGGTGTTGTCGGGCGATCGTGAGCGCCGGCTCGAGAGCGGCCGGCACGCTCGCCAGCACGGCGTTGGTCGTGCCGATGGCGCTGAACGTCCCCGATGCAGGAGAGGCCGCGACACCGGGGACGGCTGTGGTCATCATCGTCTGTTCCCCCGGTCGGTGACTCAGGAGCCCTTGGTGCGGGTCTGGCTCGGCTGGTTGGACGTCTGCGCCGGCTTGCTCTGGCCGAAGCCGGAGGTCGTCGTCTTCTGCTGCGCCGGCTTGGCTGCGGGCCGGTCGTCGCTGTCGTCACTCGTGCGGGACTTCTGCGCCGCCGTCGATCCCTGTCCGGTGGGGACGGTCTCGCTCACGACAGGGCTGGCGGCCTCCTGCTTGGCGCTCTGGGCCACCGCAAGCGAGCCTGCTAGCCCTGCTGTGGCCAGCGTCGCTGTGGCCATGACCGCGCCGACGGCGATCCTGGTCCTGCTCAGTGCCGGTGTGCTCATCGGGACTACCTCCTGGTGGTCGTTGCGTCGAAAACAACCCTCGACCAGCATGCTGTGCCGACCCTGTGCGGGGCTTCATCCCAGCGCTAACCCTCACTCAAGCTTTCCTTAACAGGGGCTGGGGAGCGTGGGAGCAGACAGGCAACGGCCCCGCAGAGGTCGGGGGGAGCGACCTGCGGGGCCGTTGGAATTGGGGGGTCTGGGAAGGCGGAGCTGTTATGCGCAGCTCCACGGGCTGGTGCCGGCTTTGGCGTAGTACCGGTTGGCCACGGTGATCTGCTCCGCGCGGCTGGCCAGGTCGGGACGGGCTGCGAAGTCGCGGCCGCCGTTGGACCGCCACGACGCCATGTTGAACTGGAGCCCGCCGTAGTACCCGTTGCCGGTGTTGATGTGCCAGTTGCCGCCGGACTCGCAGCGCGCGATGCGGTCCCACAGGGACGCCCGGGCGAGGTTGAGCCCCACGCCGTTCGCGGAGGTCTTGGTTCCGACCTCGATCACCGCAGCGACGGGCTTGGAGACGACCGTCTCGGAAACGACGACCTGCTTGTCGAGCTTGCCGTTGACCTCGGTGATCTCGTAGGTGCGGTTGGCCTTGCCCTTCTTGCCGGACGTGACCACCCGTGACTCACCGGCCCACAGGCTCGAGTTCTTCTTCTTCGTAGTGGCGAACCCGACAGCCTCGCTCACCTGACGCGTCGTCACCACG
>JAEYXM010000074.1 GCA_023428465.1 Actinomycetes bacterium | reverse complement strand
CCTGGAAGGTGCCGTTCCCGCTCGTCGTCGGGTACATGAGCTGGCTGGAGTCGTCGACGTGGTCCAGGCCGACGGCGTGGGCCAGCTCGTGGCGCAGGACCGCGACGTACGCGTACACGCCGTCCTGTCGCGCGTAGGAGAGCATCTCCCGGTCGATCCACACCTCGGCAGTCGTGATGTGGTCGCGGCCGGTGTACCGGTTGCTCATCGTGTGCACGACCGTCAGGCCGGCGACGTCGCCGGCGAGCTCGGGCACCTCCGACTCGTCCGCGAAGCGGACGATCACCGGGGCCCACCGGTCGCCGTAACGCTCCGGCTGGTACGGCGCGCGATCGGCCGTCGCCACCTCGTCCGTGATGCCGTCGTACACGAAGACCAGGCCCGACGCCGCCGAGATGTCCCCCAGTGCCGCGAGCACGTCGTCGGGGAAGCTCTCCGGCGCACCCGCGGGGTTCACGACGACGTGGATCGGCCGGCACGGTGACCAGGCGACGGGCTCACCGTCCTGCACCGCCTGGAACGCGTACGCCGTGCTCGGCGGCGCGGTGAGCGTCGGGACGCCGAGCGGCCCGCCCGCCTCCTCGAACCCCGGGGTCGGGTAGGTCTGCCCGGTCGCCACGGGGGGCGGCAGGTCCTCCGGGGCCGCGACCCGGACGTAGCCGGCACGGTTCGGACCCGGAGGGGAGCCCCCGCGGACGAAGCCCCAGAGGTTCCCGCCGAGGATGAGCACGACGATGAGCACCGCAGCGACGACGCCGACGGCGTTCCACCGCCGGGTCGAGGCCGGAAGCTCGGCACCGCGGTGGCCGGGCACCCACACAGCGGGGCTGCCGGAGGACGCGGAGCCCGGATACGCGGAGCCCGGATACACCGAGCCCGGATACGCGGAGCCCGGGAAGTGGGCGCCCGGATACGCGGCGCGTGGATACGCGGAGCCCTCGTGCGTGCCCAGGGGTCGCACCGTTGCCGGCCCGGCGGGAGGACCACCTGGCCGTGCGCCGCCGGGCTGCACGCCGAGCGTCGCCCATCCGAACGGGTCGGGTGCGGGCGCGACGGCCGGCGGGGGTGCGGGCGAGGCGTGGGCAGGCGGAGCGTCGGTGGGGCGGACGTAGGTCGGGCGGGGATGAGCCGGGCCGGGCCACGCCGGCTGCCCGGATCCGAGGGCCTCAGGCCGGTCGTCGTCGTCCGGCACGAGCGCAGGCGGCAGCACGGGCTCGCCCGGTACCCACGTGCTCACTCGACCTCCTCCGCGCCCGACGCACCGGGCCCCCTCCCCGTATCGGCGCGCACGGCGGCCCGCATGAACGCTAGACCCCCGGGGCGCACGAGCCCTGCCCGAGCTCGGCCAGGCCGCTCAGGTCCCCGTCACCGAAGGCGACCACGCCCTCGACCGTGGGGTGCATGAGCTGGGACGGATCGTCGACGTGGTCCAGCCCGGCCACGTGACCGAGCTCGTGCAGCAGGACGGAGACGTACGCGGGGTCGCCGCCGATCGGCTGCATCTGGAGGAGCTGCGTGTCGAGGTACACGTTCGCCGAGACCAGGTACCTCGTGCCGTCCTTGGAGTCGGTGCCCGTGTGGATCGTCGTGATGCCCAGGGTCGCGCCGGAGAGGTCAGGGACCGAGCGCCGGTCGCCGAACGCCACCAGGACGGGCGCCCACCGGTCGCCGTAGATGTGCGGGAGGAACGACGCCCGGCCCGTGTCCGGGGGCTCGCTCGTGCGCCCGTCGAGCGTGAACACCAGGCCCGACGCCGCGGAGACCTTCCCGAACGCGATCCGCACCTCGTCGAGGAAGCCGTCGGGTGCACCATCGGTGTTGACGACGACGTGGATCGGCCGGCACGGCGACCACGCCACGGGCTCCGCGCCGGGCGGCGCCGCCTCGTCGGGCGGGATCCCCTCGGCGTCCTGCGCGAACTGGAACGCGTACGCCTTGCTGGGACGGTCCACCGCCGGGGGCTCCCCGAGCGGCTCGGCGTGCTCCTCGAATCCCGGCGTCGGGTACTTGCCGCTCATCGAGGCGGGCTCCGGCAGGTCACCGGAGGTCAGGACGAGGTCGGCGTACGGGCTCTCGGCGGCCGACGTCGCCCAGACGTCCATGAGCGCACCCACCGAGCCTGCCGCGAGCCCACCCGTGAGCACGGTCGCGACGACGACCGTCCACACGAGGCCCGTGCGACGACGGGGTCGCGGCGCAGGCGCCCACGCCGATCCGGGTGCCGGGAACGCCGTCGGGTCGTAGCCCGGCGGGACGGAGGGCACGGACTGCGCCGCACCCTGCCCGGGAGCAGCGCCCCACGGCGCCGGACGCGCGGACGGGTCGGGCACGGACACGGGGCCATCCATCGATCGGGTACGAGGATGAGGGAACGGTACCCGGCGGTGCAGGCGCCGAGCCGGCGGTCCCGACGGCGCACTCGTCGATCAGGCGGGCCAGGCCGCGGCAGGCGGTGCAGACTGTGAACAGTCGGTGACCCGCCAACGGAGGTGACGATGTTCGCGCAGCCAAGCCGCTGGACGGACCTGGCGTCCGGGATCACGACGGCGGCCCCGCGCCCCACCCGGACGATCACGGCACCGTGGGACGGCACCGTCATCGGGCACGTCCCGATCTGCACGGCCGAGGACGTCGCCCTCGCGGCCGAGCGGGCGCGCGCCGCGCAGGTGGCGTGGGCGGCCACGCCCGTGGGACGGCGCGCCGCGGTGGCCCGGACGTTCGCGGACCTCGTCCTGGACCGGGAGGTCGAGATCCTCGACCTCGTCCAGGCGGAGACGGGCAAGAACCGGATGAGCGCGTTCGAGGAGCTCGCCGACGTCGCCCTGAACGCCGCGTACTACGCCCGCACTGCCCGCGCGCGGCTGCGGCCCCGTCGGCGGCGCGGCGCGGTCCCGCTGCTCACGCGCACGATCGAGCTGCGCCGGCCCAAGGGTGTCGTCGGGGTGATCTCGCCGTGGAACTACCCCTTGACCCTGGCGGTCAGCGACGCCGTCGCCGGCCTGATGGCGGGGAACGCCGTCGTCCTGAAGCCCGACTCGCAGACGCCCTTCACCGCACTGATGGCGGTGCAGCTCCTCCGGGAGGCAGGCCTGCCGCGGGACCTCGTCACGGTCGTCACCGGGCCCGGCAGCGAGCTCGGCCGCCCGCTCGTGGACGCCGTCGACCACCTGATGTTCACCGGCTCCACCGCGACCGGCCGGACGGTCGCCGCGCTGTGCGCCGAACGGCTCATCGGGTTCTCGGCGGAGCTCGGCGGCAAGAACGCGATGCTCGTGCTCGACGACGCCGACCTCGACGGCGCGGTCCACGGCGCCGTGCAGGCGTGCTACTCGAACACCGGCCAGCTGTGCGTGTCCATCGAGCGGATCTACGTCGCGGACGCGATCCACGACGAGTTCGTCGCGCGGCTCACGGAGCGTGTGGCGGGCCTGCGCCTGGGGGTCGGGCCGGGCTGGGACGTCGAGATGGGCTCGCTCGTCGGCCCGGACCAGCTCGCCACGGTCACGGCGCACGTCGACGACGCCGTCGCGAAGGGTGCCCGCGTCCTGGCCGGCGGTCGGCCGCGCCCCGACATCGGGCCGTACTTCTACGAGCCCACGCTGCTGGCCGGCGTCACCGACGACATGACCCTGGCCCGGACGGAGACGTTCGGCCCGGTCGTCGCGGTGTACCGCGTCGCCGACGACGACGAGGCGGTCCGGCGCGCGAACGACACCGGGTACGGTCTCAACGCCTCGGTCTGGTCGCGCTCGCGCGGCGAGGCCGTCGGCCGCCGCCTCCGGGTGGGGACCGTGAACGTGAACGAGGGCTACGGGGCCACGTGGGCGTCGCACGACGCACCCATCGGCGGCATGGGCGACTCCGGCGTGGGCCGCCGGCACGGGCGCGAGGGCATCTACACGTACACCGAGCCGCAGACCGTGTCCGTGCAGCGACTCATCCCCGTGACGCCGTCGCCGCTGCTGTCCGGCGAGGCGTACGCGCGCGTGATGTCCGCGGCCGTGCGCGTCCTGCGCCGGCTGCCGTAGACCCCAGGCGGAGCGAGAGCGAGGAGCGGGACATGCGCGGTACCCCCTTGGGCGGCTCGACCGTCCTCATCACGGGCGGCGGGTCCGGCATCGGCCGCCGGATGGCGATCGGTGCCGCCCGCCGGGGTGCGAACGTCGTGGTGTGGGACCTGAGCGCCGAGCGCGGCTCCGCCGTGCGCGACGAGATCCGCGCGCACCGCCTCCCCTGCGAGTCGCACGTGGTGGACATCACCGACAAGGCCGCGGTGCGCGCGGCGGCCGAGGCGACCGGACCGGTCGACGTGCTCGTCAACAACGCGGGCGTCGTGGCGGGCAAGCCGCTCCTCGAGACGTCCGACGCGGCCATCGAGCGGACGATGGCCGTCAACGTCCTCGCCCTGTACTGGGTGACGCGCGCGTTCCTGCCCGCGATGGTCCGACGACGCCGCGGCACGGTCGCCACGGTCGCGAGCGCGGCGGGCCTCGTGGGTGTCGCGCGCCAGACCGACTACGCGGCGAGCAAGTGGGCCGCGGTCGGCTTCACGGAGTCGCTGCGCGCGGAGATGCGCATCGGGCGGACCGGGGTGCGCACGCTCGTGGCCTGCCCGTACTACGTCGACACCGGGATGTTCGAGGGCGTGCGCAGCCGCGTGCCGCTGCTGCTGCCGATCCTCCGGGAGGGCGACGTCGCGCGGCGCATCCTCGACGCCGTGGAGTCGGGTCGCGAGCAGCTCGTCATGCCGCCGGTCGTCCGGCTCGTGCCGGTGCTGCGCGCGCTGCCCGTCCGCGCGTTCGACGCGGTCAACGACCTCCTGGGCATCAACCGGACCATGGACCACTTCACCGGCCGCCCGGGCGACGCGCCGGGAGCGTGACCCGTCGGCCCGTGCAGGGTCGGCCCGCGACCGGTCAGCGCTTGAGCAGCCCGCCGCTCAGCCAGACACGGATCGCGGCGACGTCCGCGGCGCCGAGCTCCATGCGGGCGCCCTGGCACAGTCCGACGACGTATTCCGCCCAGGTCTCCGCGATCCGCTTCGCAGATGGTTTCGTGTTCAGGTCGAGGCCGGCGTAGAGCACACCCGACACGACGGCCGTGACGGAGGCCCGGCCGATCTGGTGGCCGGCGGCCTGGCACGCCTCGTACACGCGGCGGATCGTCAAGGCCCGGTCGAACGTCGTCGTCGCGACATCGGCGGCGAGCGTCGTGAGCAGCGCGTGGTAGCGCTCGCGGGGCAGGTTGGGGACGTCGGCGACCTCCACGACCTGGCGCTGGAGGGGCGGCAGGTCGACGGCCTCGGGGTCGGGCAGGTCCGCCTGGCTGAACCGACGCGGGTCCCAGACGTATCCCGGGGCGGGGCGGTTCGACGCACCGACCTCGGGCACGACGGCCGCGAGCCACGGGAACAGGCCGCCGTGGCCGTCCCAGCTCGACGTCCGCAGCCCCGGGTCCGCCGCCTGCGCAGCCTGGCCCACCACACCACCTTCGACCGGCCGTTCGGCACCGCGCACGAGCCGTAGGACGGCGCGGCGCGCCGGCGAGGCCGCGGGCGGCGCAGCAGGACGCGACGTCTGCGGCGCGACGCTCGCGCTGGGGACGGGTGCGGTCGGGGGCACCGCCCGGTCCGGGGGTGCCGCCGGCGGCGCGGCGGCCTGCGGCTTCACCAGCTCGGCGAGCTCGTCCGCGGTGACCACCGTGTCCGCGACCGCGCGGTAGGCGCTCGCTGCGGGGCTCGCCGTGACGATCGTCACCCGACGGTCGGCGGCCCGGAAGCGGTGCGCGAGGGGCGTGAAGTCCGCGTCGGCGGACAGGAGCACGAACTCGTCGTAGAACGTGGGCGCCGCGAGCGCGTCGACGGCGTCGAGCACGAGGTTGATGTCCGCGCTGGACTTGCCCTGCTGGGTCAGGGACGGGCAGTCGACGACGCTGAACCCCGCACGCGTGAAGTTGGGCCGGAACTGCGCGAACCGTGCCGGGTTGAGGTAGCAGGCACGCACGAGGAACCTCCGCGCGAAGTCGCCGTCGACGTCGCTGCCGCTCTCCAGGGCGGCGAGCCAACGCGCGGGCGACGACGCGAACTCCTCCGCGGCGGCCGCGTCGAGACGCTGGAGCCCGATGTAGACGTTGTCGAAGTCGACGAACAGCGCGCAGCGCAGGCGTCGGGGCGGGGCGAGGGGTTCGGCGGTCACAGCCCGATCTTGCACCCCGGCCCCGAGGGTGCGCTCATTCGACAGGCACCTCGAACCAGACCGTCTTGCCGCCGCTCTTGGGGTCGACGCCCCACTGAGCGGAGAGCCGGTCGATCAGCATCATCCCCCGCCCGCCGAGCGCCGTGGGCGCGGCGTCGACGACGACGGGCGCCCGCGTGCTGGCGTCGGTCACCGACACCCGGAGCACGGCGCCCGCACGCTTCACCGCGACCTCGACCGGTCCGCCGCGCGGTCCGTGCCGGACGGCGTTCGTGAAGGCCTCGGTCGCCAGCAGCGCCACGGTGCGCAGGACCGGCGCGGAAGCGCCCTCCTCTTGCGCGCGGGTGACGACCCACCGCCGCACCCGAGGGATCTCGTGGACGTCCGCCACCGTGCGCACCGCCCTCTCCCCCTCGTCGATGTGCGGCCTCCCGTCCGCGCGTGCCGCTGCCACGTCCAGGGTGACCGCAGACCGGGCGCGCCGCATCCCGAAGCCCGCGCGGGCGGTCTCCGACGCGGCGCGTCTTGCGCCCACCCCTCACGGATCGCCGTCGGCGGCCGATGGGAAGGTGGCCGTCGCGGGACGGCCGGACCACGTGAGGAGACCCATGCGCCGCCGTCGCACCCAGGCCGATCGCCCCACCACCTCCGCCGTCGAGGCGCGGACCGTCAGCGAGCTCCTCGCGGGCAACGACGCGCTGGCGCGCGCGGCCGGCGACCTCGCCGAGTCCCACGCGACGCTCGGCGCCGCGACGCAGCAGACGGCGAGCGCCTCGTCCGACGCCGCCGGCGCGACGAGCCAGGTCGAGTTCGGCGCGTCCGCCGTCGCCGCCGCCGTCGACCAGATGGCCTCCGCGCTCCACGAGGTCGCGTCGTCGGCGTCCGAGGCCGTGCGCGTGACCGCCGAGGCCGCCGAGGTGACCCGTCAGGTCCAGCTCGCGGTCGACCGCCTCGCGACCTCCACGACCACCATCGAGGGCGTCGTCACCACGGTGACGGGCATCTCGGAGCGGACGAAGATGCTCGCGCTCAACGCGACCATCGAGGCGGCCCGCGCAGGTGCGGCCGGCAAGGGCTTCGCGGTCGTCGCCGAGGAGGTCAAGAACCTGTCCACCCAGACCGGCGAGGCGACCGCGGGCATCGGCGAGCACCTCGTCGAGCTGCGTTCGAGCAGCGACGAGGTCCGCGCCGCCATCGGGCGCATCGACGCCGTGCTGGGCACGGTGGACGCCCTGCAGCAGACCATCGCCGCGGCCGTCGAGCAGCAGACGGCGGCCGTCACGGAGATCCGCCGCTCGGCCACCGACTCCGCCGACACGGCGACCGCGCTGGACCGGGCGGTCGCGTCGTCGGCCGCCTCCGCGGCGGACGCGGCCGAGGCCGTCGGTGCCGCGAGCGCGTGCCTGGCCCGCATGGAGGACACGATCCGGGCGCAGCGCGCGGAGATCATGGCCCTTGCCGAGTCTCTCGGGGCCGCCGAGGTCGCCGCCGTCTGACGGCCAGGGGCACAGCCGTACCTCATGACCGGAGCATCACGGACGTGGTGTGATGTCCACGTCCGTCGCCGGAGCGCCCCCCGCCACTGGAGGACCGCATGACCACGCCCACCCCCGGGTCGCCCGACTGGCTGCGCCCGCTGCCCGGCACGGACCTGACGGTCTCGGCGGTCTGCCTCGGCGGCAGCCCCATCGGCAGCATCCCCCGGTTGTACGACCACGAGGTCTCCGACGACGAGGGTGTCGCCACGGTGCGGGCCGTCCTGGACAGCCCGATTCGCTTCATCGACACGTCGAACAACTACGGCGACGGGCTGAGCGAGGAGCGCATCGGCGCGGCCCTCGCCGCGGCGGGCGGCCGGCCGGAGGGCGTGGTCGTCGCCACCAAGGTCGACGCCCTCGGCCGCGACTTCTCCGGCGACCGCGTCCGCGCGTCGTTCGACGAGAGCCGCGCGCGGCTCGGCATGGACGTCCTGCCGCTCGTCCACCTGCACGACCCGGAGTACTTCGACTTCGACGAGATCACGCGCCCGGGTGGTGCGGTCGACGCCCTCGTGGCCCTCAAGGAGTCCGGCCGGGTCGGCGCGATCGGCATCGCCGCCGGGCAGGTCCAGGAGATCATCCGCTACGTCGAGCTCGACGTCTTCGACGTGCTCCTCACGCACAACCGGTGGACGCTCGTCGACCGCAGCGCCACGGCGCTGTTCGAGGCGGCCCGGGCCCGCGGCATGGGCATCCTCAACGCCGCGGTGTACGGCGGCGGGATCCTGGCCGGCCGGGACAACGGCCGGTACGGCTACCGGCCCGCGCCGCCGGAGGTGCTCGACGCCGTCGCACGCATGCGGCAGGTGTGCGCGGCGCACGGGACGGACCTGGCGACGGCGGCGCTGCAGCACTCCCTGCGGGACCCGCGGTTCGCGTCGACCGTCGTGGGGATGGGACGCCCCGACCGGGTCGCCGAGACCCTCGCGGCCGTGTCGGCACCGCTGCCCGGGGCCCTGTGGCCCGAGCTGGAGGCGCTCCTGCCGCCCGAGCACGCCTGGATCGACGCGCCCTTCGACTGAGGCCGTTGTCGTCGTGGCGCCGTCGACCTCGCCGACCACGTCGCCGTGGTGCGCACCACCTCGGATGCCGGGTCAGGACGTGACGTCGGTCGTCGTGAACCGGCTCCAGGCGAGCGCGCCGAAGACCGCCACCCACGCGGCCTGAAGCGTGAGGCCCTGGCCGAGCAGCCCCCAGTCGATCTCGAGGCGCAGGAACTCCGCGAAGCTCAGCCAGTGGTGCGTGGGCAGGCCGGGCTGGATCGGCGCGAGCTGCGGGATCGTGTCGAGCACGCCGGACGCCACGGCGACCACGACGGTCCCGGCCATCGCGCCGACGGGCACCTCCGTGAGCGTCGAGAGGAACAACCCGACCGCGACCAGGCCGGTCAGCGACAGAGCCACGTACCCCGCGACGCCGGCCATCCGCGCCACGCCCTCCGCGACCGGGACCGTCGTCCCCGACAGGAGCGTCATGTCCCGGAGGCCGAAGAACGCCGCGCCCGCGACGAACGCGACGAGCGCGATCGCTGCGACCGCCGCCGTGACGAGCAGCAGCGTCGCAGCCGCCTTGGCCGCGAGCAGCCGGCCGCGCGGCACGGGCACCGCGAGCAGGTAGCGCAGCGTCCCGGCCTGTGCCTCCCCCGCGATCGCGTCGCCGGACGCGACCCCCGTCATGAGGGGCAGGAGGAACGGCAGGCACATGAACAGCGCGGTGACCACGAGGAACAGGCCGTTGCCCGTCACGCGCGCCAGCAGCCCGCCCGCGCCCTCCGCGGAGAAGGCGGTGCCCTGCGCGACCGAGAGCACGACGGCGAGGAGCAGCGGCACGCACGCGAGGCCGGCGAGCAGCGCGAGGTTCCGGCGCCGGCCGAAGACCAGCCGTACCTCACTGCGCAGCAATCGCCCCCAGGCGCCGCGCCGCACCACCGCCGGTCCGTCGGCGGCGGCGCGCGCACCAGGCACGAGCACGTCAGCGAGCGACATCGAAGCCCTCCCCCGTGAGCGTGACGAACAGCTGCTCGAGGCTGGGCAGCTCGACCGCGACCCCCACGACGTCGACGCCCGCCGCCACGAGCGCGGCCGTGACGCGCCCGGGCGGGGTGTCGCCGAGGACCCCGTTCAGCCGCACGCCGTCGGCGGCGACGCTGCGCACCCCCAGCCCGGCGAGCACGCGGCCCGCCGCGGCGACGTCCCGGACGGTCGTCGTGACGACGACCCGGACGTGCCCGCCGGCGGTCAGCACGTCCCGCTCCCCCTGCACCAGCAGCCGGCCGCGCGACATGATCCCGACGTGCGTGCAGACCTGCTCGATCTCGGTGAGCAGGTGCGAGGACACGAGCACCGTCGTCCCCGCGGCGGCGAGCTGGCGCACGAGGTTGCGCACCTCCCGCGTGCCCTGCGGGTCGAGGCCGTTGGTCGGCTCGTCGAGGACCAGGAGGTCCCGCGGGCGAAGCAGCGCCGCGGCGAGCCCGAGCCGCTGCTTCATGCCCAGGGAGTAGTGGCGGTAGCGCTTGCCGGCCGCCGACTCCAGACCGACGCGCTCGAGCGCCTCACCGACCCGGGTCCGCGTCGTCCGCGGGTCGGCGGTCGCATCGCACGCGTCGAGGCGGGCCAGGTTCGCGGCACCCGACAGGTACGGCTGGAACGCCGGACCCTCGACCAGGGCGCCCACCCACGGCAGGACGTGCGCCGCGGCGTCAGGCATGGACCGGCCCAGCAGGCACACGCGACCGGCTGACGGACGCACCAGCCCGAGCAGCATCCGGATCGTCGTGGTCTTGCCGGAGCCGTTCGGCCCGATGAAGCCGTAGACCGAGCCCCGCGGCACCTCCAGGTCGACGCCGTCGACGACGACCTGGTGACCGAACCGCTTGGTCAGCCCTTCGGTCCGGACGACGAGGGGCGCGACCCGCTCGCCCGCGGTCACGGTGGCACCGCCGGGCCCGGTGACCGCGCCGGGCGCCGCGGGAGCGGACGAGCGGGTCGCGACGGAGGTCATGCGAGGGCGCGCAGGACGTCGCCGGGAACAGCGCCGACGAGGACCCGGCCGTCGTCGGTCACCAGGATGCTCAGCAGCGCCGACGTGACGAGCCTGCCCTCCGGGACCTCCTGGGCGAAGGTCGTGAGCAGGTCCACGTCCGTGCCGTCGTGCATGCCCTGCATGCTCTGGTCGAGCTCGGCGAAGAGGTCCTCGGCGCTCGCGCCGCCCGGCAGCGCGTCCGGGTCGACCGGAGCGGCGTCCTCGGCGTCGGAGGCGCCTGCCGGGTCGACGACGTCGGCCGCGTGGTCCGCCATGCCCGAGAGCTCGACCACGGTCTCCCAGCCGGAGCCGATCACCCGCACGCCCTCGGTCGGCGCGCCCGGGCCGCCGTCCTCCGCCGGCCCGCCGGCCTCCACCTCGGCGGCGAGGGCCTCGAGGTCCACGTCGGCCAGGGACTCCAGGCCGAGCGAGCCCAGGTCCATTTGCCCCAGGAGCTCGGACATCGCGGCCAGGCGCTCCGGCCCCTCGAGGCCGGCGATCCGCTCGAGCTCGGCGGGGTCCACGCCGAGCTGGCCCTGCAGCTGCGCCGGGTCGAGGTCGGCCAGGCCCTGCAGGTCGCCGAGGTCGAGGTCGGCGAGGCCCTCGAGCCCCTCCGGGAGCTCGGCACCGCCCAGGCCGGCCAGCGACGCGACGTCGGGCAGCGGAACCACCACCTCGCGCACCGAGGCGCCGACGGGGACGGAGAACTCCAGCACCGCCGGGTCCGGCGCACCCAGGGCGAGGTCCGTGTAGCCCACCTCGAGCGCCGGCGCGCCGGCGTCCTGCGTGCTCCACACCTGCAGGCGGAGCGGCATCGACGTCTGGGCGTCGACGGCGACGACGACGCGCGCGACGAGCGTCTGCACGTCCTCGGGCGTCACGACGAGCTGGTACGCGCCGCGCCCGGCGACCGTCGTGTCGGCGTCCATGCTGACGATCGAGGACTCCTCGGCGACGTCGAGCACGGTCCGCGCGAGCTCGTCGGGGTCGACGAACGCGCCGGGGGTCATGTCGTCCGCGTGCGAGCCGAACAGGCCCTCGAGCACCGCGGCGTCCTCGGGCGACGGCGCGTAGTGCACGACCTCGTTGCCTGCGCTCGCGTACGTCCATGCCTCGAAGCCGTCCCGGACCATCGAGAACTCCGAGGTCGAGCCCAGCAGCGCGACGCGCGACCGGTCCGCCCCGTCCCACCACACGCGCAGCGTCGTGCTGCCGCCGAGCAGCGCGGCCGGCCCGGCGTCGGCCATGTCGGTGAGCGGCAGGTCCGGCAGGCCGAGGCGCGCGGTGTAGACGACGGTGCCGCTGAGCGCCTGCGGCTCCGCCTCCGCGACGGCGGCGAGCAGCTCGGTCGGTGTGATGTCGGGGAGGTCATCGTCGCCCGCCGCCGCGAGTGCGGGCACGGCGAACGCTCCGGCGACGGCCATGGCGACGACGCCGGGCACCGCCCACCGGGCGCGGGCCGAGCGGAACCACGACGTGCTGGTCCTGGGGGTGGCTGGTTCCTGGGTCTCGTTCATGCCCCCAGACTGATGGCCCTCCCCTGAGAGGACGCTGAGACCGCCACGGCCGGGGGCGGTGAGTCCGGCGGTGCCGCGGTGGCATGCTTCCAGCGTGCGGGTGCTGGTGGTGGACGACGAGCGCGGGGTGACGCAGGCGCTGCAGCGCGGCCTGACCGCCGAGGGCTTCGCGGTCGACGTCGCGCACGACGGCGAGACGGGCCTGGCGATGGCCACGGACGGCGAGTACGACGCCGTCGTGCTCGACATCATGCTGCCGCGGCGCAACGGGTACGACGTCCTGACCGCGCTGCGCGATCGCGAGGTGTGGACGCCGGTCCTGATGCTCAGCGCGAAGGACGGCGAGTACGACATCGCGGACGGGCTCGACCTGGGCGCGGACGACTACCTCACGAAGCCGTTCGCCTTCGTGGTGCTGGTCGCGCGCCTGCGCGCCCTGGTCCGACGTCCGGCCGTCGAGCGACCGGCGGTCCTCACGGCAGGCGACGTCGTCCTCGACCCGTCCGCGCGCACCGTGACCCGTCGCGGGACCCAGGTGAGCCTGACCGCCCGCGAACTGGCGCTGCTCGAGTACCTCATGCGCCACCAGGGGCGCGTGGTGGGCAAGCTCGAGCTGCGCGACCACGTGTGGGAGGGCGCGGGAGAGGACGTCAACGTCGTCGAGGTCTACGTGGGCTACCTGCGCCGCAAGCTGGGCCGCGACGTCGTGCAGACCGTGCGCGGGGCGGGGTACCGGGTCGCGCACGGCAGCACGGGTGAGGTCGCGGGCGGGGCGGCGGGATGAGCGACCTCGACGGCCCACCGGCAGGCCCGCCCACCGGGGGACGCGGAGCCGCGCCCCGGCGCTTCGCGGTCTCCGTGAGACTCCGTCTGACCGTCCTGACCGCGGGGCTCGCCGCGCTCGCGCTCGCCGCGGGAGCGCTCGCCTTCGCCACCGCGCTGTCCGACGCCCGCGTCGACGACCTCGACGCGACCGTCCGGGCCCGGGCGGAGCTCGTCGCCTCGCTCGTCACGGCCGGGCGCGTCCCGGAGGCGCTGCCGGTGAGCGAGCCGGGCGAGATCGTCCAGGTCCTCGACCCGGACGGCCGCGTCGTCACGTCCTCCCCCAACGCGAGCCGCACCCTGCCCGTGCTCGATGCGACCGAGCTCGCCGAGCTGGCCACGCGCGCGTCGTCGGGCGAGCCGGCCAGAGCCGTCACGACGACGACCGCGACCAGCTACGACACCTCGGCGCGCGTCGCCGTCGCACCAACGACGTACGACGGCGAGCCCGCCACGGTGGTGGCCACCCTCCCGCTCGCCGAGGTCCAGTGGCTGCGCGGCGCCCTCGGCGTCTCGCTGCTCGTCGTCGTCCCGCTCCTGACGGCGGTCCTCGCGCTCGTCGTGTGGGCGGCCGTCGGGCGTGTCCTGGTCCCGGTCGAAGAGATGCGGCGGGCCGCTGCGCAGGTCGCGCGCGCGGGCGGCGCGGGGTCCCTGCCCGTCGGCCGCCCGGACGAGCTCGGCGCCCTGGCCCGCACGCTCAACGAGATGCTCGACCGGCTTCAGGCCGCGTCCGCCCGGCAGCGGGCGTTCGTGGCCGACGCCGCGCACGAGCTCCGCTCGCCCATCGCCGCGTTGCGCGCGGCCGTCGAGGTGGCCGCGGAGCACCCCGACGCGTACTCCAGCGCCGAGCTCGCCGAGGCCCTCGCGGGCGAGGTGCGACGCATGCAGTCGCTCGTGGACGACCTGCTGCTCCTCGCC
>JAEYXM010000068.1 GCA_023428465.1 Actinomycetes bacterium | reverse complement strand
CCACACCCGCCTGCGCACTGGTCTCCTCAGCACCCGACGCCACCTGAGCACCCGACGCCGACATCTCCTCCGACGCCGCAGCCACCGCATCCGACACCTCACCCACCCCCGCAAGCGTCGAGCGCAGGGACCGCAGGGCCTGGGTGAGCGCGGCGGCCGTCCGGCCGAACTCGTCCCGGCGGTCGATGGCCGGCTCGTGCGTGAGGTCGCCGGACGCCATCGCGTCGACGCTGGCCTTCAACGTGAGCACGGAGCCGCGCATCGCGTTCGCGAACCACCAGCCGAGCGCCACGGCGGCCGCGGCGCCGACGAGGGCGAACAGGGTCTGCGTGCGCAGCGACGCCGCGGCCTCGTCCTGTGCGTGGCCGGCGAGCTCGGTCATGAGCTGGGACGTCTCACCCTCGACCGCCGTCAGCGTCTCGACCATGACCGCGCCGGCCGCAGCCGCACCGGCGTCGCGGACAGCGGCCCACTCCTCGGGGTCACCGGTCATGGCGGCGTCCAGGAGGTCCCCGTCGACCATCGCCCGGTAGCCCGCGAAGGCCGTCTGGTAGGCCTCCCACGTGTCCGGCGCGTGGCCGTGCGAGGCCTCGAAGGCGCTCAGGAACGTGCCCTCGGCCTCCTCGAGCGCCGCGTAGCCGGCCTCGAGCTTGTCGACCTGGGCCGGCTTCATCTCCAGGGGGTACGCGCCGATCGCCGTGACCGTGTTCCGCACGTTCCACAGCGCGTCCTTCAGCGCGGTCAGCGAGGTGCCGACCGTGGACTGCGTGGTCGCGAGGGCCGCGGTGTCGTCGCGCAGGCTGCCGATCGTGCCGCCCGAGAGCACCGCCATGACCACGAGCTCGCCGGCGAGCAGGGCGACGACGGCCATCGTCTTCGCGCGGATCGGCACGTCGCGGATCGAGAGGCGGCGCGACGCGGGGTCGCCGGCTGCGGCAACGGTGCTGGACGCGGACATGACGGCTCCTCGGGACCGACGGCGCACCTCGGACGCGCCGTTCACTACCGGACAGATCGACCAGGACCGGCCCTCAGTCACCCGAACGGGTGGGTGATCTTGCTCAGTACGTGAACCCGCCCAGGCGTGCCTGCAGCTCCGCCGACATCTGCGCGAGCTCGCGCGTCGATGAGTCCATCTGACCCACGACCTCGCTCGTCGTCATCGCGGACGTCGCGACGCCCGTGATGTTCGCCGCGATCTCGGTCGAGCCCGCCGCCGCCTCCTGCACGCCGCGCGACATCTCCGTCGTCGTCGCGGTCTGCTCCTCCACCGCCGAGGCGATGGTCAGCTGGTAGTCGTTGATCGACGCGATGATCTGCGAGATCTGCCCGATCGCGGCGACGGCACCCGCGGTGTCGGCCTGGATCGCCTCCACCCGGCGCGCGATGTCGTCGGTGGCGCGCGCCGTCTCCTGAGCGAGCTCCTTGACCTCGCCCGCGACCACGGCGAAGCCCTTGCCCGCCTCACCGGCGCGGGCCGCCTCGATCGTCGCGTTGAGCGCGAGCAGGTTGGTCTGCTCGGCGATCTGCGTGATGACCTTGACGACGTTGCCGATCTGCTGGCTGGACGTGCCGAGGCGCGCGACGCGGTCGTTGGTGTCCGCGGCGACGTCCGTCGCCTGCGACGCGACCTTCGCGGCCTCGTGCGCGTTCTGCGCGATCTCCCGGATGGAGGCGCCCATCTGCTCCGCGCCCGCGGCGACGGCCTGCACGTTCCGGCTGACCTCCTCCGCGGCCGCCGCGACGACACCGGCCTGCGCGCTGGTCTCCTCCGCCCCGGACGCCACCTGGGCACCGGAGGCGGACATCTCCTCCGATGCAGCCGCGACGGTCGCCGCGGCGTCGCCCACCTGGGCGAGCGTGGACCGCAGCGAGCCCTGCGCGGAGGTGAGGGCGGTCGCCATGCGGCCCAGCTCGTCGCGGGAGCGCACGTCGGGGGTGACGGTGAGGTCGCCGTGGGCGAGCGCGTCGAGGGCGCGCTGCACCTCGGCGGCCGAGCGGCGCACGGAGCGCGCGACGACGACGCCGGCGACGACCGCGAGCACTGCGCCCGCGGCGATGGTCGACGTCACGAGGCGGCGCGTGCTCGCGGCACGGTCCGCGGCCTGCGTGGCGACGTCGGCCAGCTGCGCGTTCACGGTCTCGTTGACGTTCCTGAGGTCGAGCGTGAAGCCGTCCGAGAGGGGCTGGGCGGTGGAGAGCCTGATGGACTCGAAGGTGATCTGGTCACCCTCCTCGGCGGCGGGCACGAGCGCGGTGTCGCGGATGGTCCGCCACGCCTCCCAGCGCTCCAGGAAGGACAGCCAGTCGTCGTCGGGCGTCGCGCTCTCGGCGCCGATGAACTCGTCGACCAGGGCGATGGCCTCGGCGACGGCGGCGTCGGCGGCCGGGATGCGCCCGAGCCACATGTTCCGTTGCGCGGCGGACCCCGCGGCGGCGACCTGGGCGATGACCAGGCGCGCCTCGAGCTGGGTGCGGTCGACGGCCGCGAGGGAGTCGCCGAGCCCGGCCTCGATCTCCACGACGTTCGACGTGTCGTCCGCGAGGTCGCTCATGCCGGTGACGGCGACGGTGCCCACGATCGCGGACGAGGCCACGACGATCGCGACGACACCGAGGATCTTCGTCCCCACACCCATGGCCAGGCCGGGGCTGGCGAAGCGCCCCGCCGCGCGCGGGCCGTCGCCGTCGGACGCGCGCTGCGGCATCCGGGGTCGCGGGACCTGCGCCAGGCGTGGCGCGCGCGGGAGTCGGGCCAGGAAGCGCGCGGCACGCGCCACGGGACTCGACGTCTCCGCGGACGTCGTCTCCGGTGCCTTGGTGGCCATGGTCAGCGCTCCTTGCGTCGGTGCGGGGTCACAGGGTCGCCACCGCGCGCTCGACGTCGAGCGCGAGGAGCAGACCTTCGGGCAGGGCGTAGGCGCCGAGGACGACGTCGCGCAGCGCGGGGTCGAGCGTGTCCGGCGGCGGGGCGAACGTGTCCTCGTCGACGTCGACGACGTCGCCGATCTCGTCGACGAGGAGGCTCACCGGCTCGTCACCGAGGCGGACGACGAGCATCATCGGCTCGGCGTCGTCCGCGAGGGGTTCCAGGCCGAGGCGGATGCGCAGGTCGAACGTGAGGACGACCTGGCCGCGCAGGTTGACCAGGCCCGCGGTGCCGGCGGGCGCCAGCGGGACCGGGGTGCGCTCCTGCGGCCGCAGGGCCTCCTGGACCCGCAGCACGTCGATGCCGTACCGGGCACCCTCGAGAACGAACGTCGCGAGCTGACGCACGGTCACACCCCCACCAGGTCGTACCGGGCGTCGTCGGCCTCGGCGTAGAAGAGCGGGTCCGCGGCCATCACGGCGGCCCGGACGTCGAGGATCTCGGTGACGCGGTCCTTCACGACCGTCGAACCGAGGAGGCAGTCGCCGCCGACGTCGCTGTGCTGCTCGGCGTCGTCGTCCACGATGTCGACGATCTGGTCGACGACGATCGCGACGCTGCGCTGCCCGCGCGTCGACACGACGACCGTGAGCTCGCCGTCGTCGTCGCTGCCGTAGCCACCGAGGAGGCGCCCGAGGCGCACGATCGGGGTGATCGCGCCGCGGTACTGGACGACCTCACGGCCGCCCACCGTCTCGACGACGCCGGCCGGGAGCTTCTCGAGCCGGGTCACCGAGGCGAGCGGGATGGCCACGTGGTGACCGTCGACACCCGCGATGAGGACCTGGTCGGTGACCCGGTGCGTGGTCTCCTCGACCGCTGCGCCGCGGTCGGCGTCCACGACCTCCGGCATGACGCGCCGGGCGATCGCGGGGACGTCGACGATGAGCGCCACGCGGCCGTCGCCGAGGAGCGTCGCCCCGGCGTACAGGCCCACGGACTTCAGGTGCGCCGACAGGGGCTTGACCACGATCTCCTCGGTGTTGAGCACGCGGTCCACGAGAAGGCCGAAGCGCCGCGTGTCGACCTGCAGCACCGCGATGACGGGCGGCTGGCCCTCGGGACGCGGCCCGACGGCGAAGACCTCACGCAGGTCCACCAGCGGCAGGAGGTCCCCGCGCAGCCGGTACACGGGCGCGGAGCGGACGTACTCCATCTCGCCGTCCTCGCCGGTGAGCGCGACGAGCTCGAGCAGGCTGACCTGCGGGATCTCGTACAGCTGCCCGGCGCACTCGACGGTCAGGGCCGGCAGGATCGCGAGCGTCAGCGGGATGCGCAGGCGCCACGTGGTGCCCTGCCCGATCACCGACTCGACGTCGACCGTGCCGCCGATCGCCTCGATCTTCGTGCGCACGACGTCGGTGCCGACGCCGCGACCGGAGACGTTCGTGACCTCCGTGGCCGTGGAGAAGCCGGGGAGGAAGAGCAGCTGCAGCAGGTCCGCGGGGCTCATGGCCGCGGTCTGCTCGGCCGTGCGGAGCCCGCGGCGCACCGCGGTCGCGGCGACCTTCTCCGGGTCGATGCCTGCGCCGTCGTCGCTCACCTCGACGACCACCTGGCCACCGGCGTGGAACGCGTGGAGCGTGAGGACGCCCTGCGCGGGCTTGCCGGCGCGGGCGCGGACCTCGGGGTCCTCGATGCCGTGGTCGACGGCGTTGCGGACGAGGTGCGTCAGCGGGTCCTTGATGGCCTCGAGGAGGCTCCGGTCGAGCTCGGTGTCGCCGCCGAGCATCTCGAGACTGACCTGCCGGCCGCACGCCGCCGCGAGGTCGCGGACCATGCGCGGCACCTTCTGCCAGACCTGCTCGATGGGCTGCATGCGCGTCTTCATGACGCCCTCCTGCAGCTCGGAGGCGATCAGGCTGAGGCGTTGCGCGGCGCGCGTGAGCTCGAGGTCGGTGTCCTTCTCGGCGAGCCGGGAGATCGTGTTGCGCGCCAGGACCAGCTCGCTGACCTGGCGCATCAGGGCGTCGAGGAGGTCGACGTCGACGCGGATCGACGCGTCGGCCGCGCCGCGCGTCCGCCCGGCCATGGCGCCGGCGAGGCTGCCGCGGTCGCCGTGCTCGTCGTCGTCGGCCGCGTCTGCGGCTGCGGCTGCTGCTGCGGGCGCTGCGGGCGCGGCGGGCGGCTCGGGAC
>JAEYXM010000125.1 GCA_023428465.1 Actinomycetes bacterium | reverse complement strand
CCCCCGAGCAGGGCGAGCGCCTCGCCGGGGGTCGCGCACCGGCGCACGAGCGGCTCGAGCACCTGGGCGACCGTGCGCCCCGACGGCCCGGGCGCGGGTGCGGCGAGCGCGTCGGCGAGGGCCGCCGCCTCGCCGGGGGCCAGGGTCGCGTGCCAGTGCCGGTCGGTCGCCGCCTCCCAGGCCGGGACCTCCATCGGCCACCCGACCGAGCGCTCGGCGGTGCGGTAGTGCAGGTCGGCGAGCCCGAACGCGGCCGCCTCGGCGAGCGTCACGCCGGGCTCGATGGCGTTGTGGTCGGTCCACCTGGGCGCGACCTGCGCGAGCGCGGTCATGAGGCGCGCGCGCACGACCTCCCAGTCGGCGTCGGGCGCGGCGGGGACGAACGCGCGGATCGGTGCGGTCACAGCTGCTCCTTCACGGCGATCGTGTGCTGGCCGGCCGAGCAGAAGAGCCCCCGGCAGGCGTCGACCTCGACGACCTCGACGGCGCCGCCGCCGGGCGTGCGCACGGTCACGGCCTCCACGGTGTCGACCATGGGCAGGGCGTCGAGGAACGCCTCGAGCGACGAGCGGAACAGGCTGCGGCCCCAGCGCGTGGGCCGGGTGCCGCCCGGGTGCAGCCACGCCTCGAGCGCGCCGACGACGGCGTCCCGCCCGGTCAGGGCCGCGACGCCCGGGCGCAGGAGCACCTGCGCGCCGACGTTCACGGGCACGTACAGCGGGCACAGGACGGTGGGTTCGGCGTGCAGCCCGCTCACGGGGTCGAGCAGGTCCGTGATCCGGCCGGCGAGGCTGACGGACGGCCGCGGCATGGGCTCGGTGGGGGCGTCGGGCACGACGACGAGGCCGACGGACCCGGGCCGGCGCACCCCGCCGGGTCCGGTGTGGGGCAGGCAGCGCACGGCCGCGACCTCGGGGAACGCGACGGTGACGAGCTCCTCGTAGTCCCACGTGGTGATCGCGCGGCCCCGGTGCCGGACGAGGCCGGACGCGCGGCGCCGGTACGCGGTGTCGTCCTCGGGGCCGCGGCCGCGCACGCCGGCGAGGTTGGTGACCTTCGTGACGCCGGGGATCGGGGCGAGCGTGCCGGTGATCGTCCCGGGTGGCAGCGGGACGGCCGGGCTGGGGTCGGTCGCGGGGTCCGGCGCCTGGCTCACGTAGGTCGCGACGACGGCGTCGGGCGTGACCGCCGTGACGGTGCCGATCCGCTCGGGGCTCGTGGTGACGAGGCGCACCCAGCGCCCGACGTCGGAGGAGACCTCCGGGCAGCGCACCGCCCAGCCCTGCGGCGCGACGAACCGCAGCAGGCCCGACTCGCGCAGCAGCCGCGTCCCGTCGGCGACCGGCAGGGCCTGCCACGCCGTCCCGTCCCACCACTCCCAGCGCGCGCCTGCGGGCTCGGTGCTCGACCCGCACGGCGCCGCCGACCGGACGCCCAGGTACACGGACACGGATGAGCCGACGGCGGCGTCGGGCACGTCGAGGCCGATCGCGACCATGCCCGTGGCGCCGGACGCGGAGACGGTGCGCGTGAACGGGTGGAACGTGGTGGTGCCGGTGCGACGGACCGTCGCCCAGCCGTTGCGGGCCTCGATGCACGACGCCGGGACGGCCGCGGTCGTGTACGTCACGGTCAGGCGGGACACGATGGGCGGCACGGGCGGTGTCGGCATGGTCGGCTTGGGTGTCGTGCCGGCCACCGCCCTGGTCGCGAAGTCGGCGACCTTCTGCTGGTAGTCGGTCCACCCGAAGTCGCCTGCGGACAGGAACGCGCGGACGAGGTGTCCGGCCTGCCCGCCGACGACGGCCGGCTCCGAGGCGACGGCGCCGCTCACCGACGCGCCGCTCACTCCGGTCAGGTGCGAGCCGACGTCGGCGAACGTCTGCCACGCGCCGTCGACGCGGCGCTGCCACTCCAGGTGCGGCTGCACGGAGGTGCCCACGAGGCCGGTCACCTGGTCGATCACGCCCTGCACCTGGTCCGGGACGGTTCCGCCCCAGTAGCCCTCGAGGTAGCCGATGGACGCGTAGATGGAGCTCGCGACGTAGTCGGGCACGCCGCTTCCGCCGGTGGCCGCGCTGAGCGCGACGCCGCCCTCGGTCATGACCTCGAGCGTCACCGTGAGCGTCGCGAGGGGCTTGCCGAACGCCTCGTCGGACCGCACGTACAGGGCGTCGCCGCGCTTGGCGGCCGCGCCGAAGGGCTGGAACTCCTTGGTGACGTCCAGCGCGCCGTCGTTGAGGTACGCGGCCTGCGGGACGAGGGGGCTGCGGCCGGTGACCGTGAGCGTCGCCTGCGTGAAGCCGAGCGAGGTGGGCAGTGGGACGCCCGGCGGGACGACGGCCTCGAGCCACGGGTGGCCCTCAGGTACGGCGCAGCCCACCGTGAGCGTGACGGCGACCGTGTTCCCGGACACGGACCCCGTCGCCTCGCCGACCTTCCCGTCGGGGCGGGGGTAGTGCCAGGTCGCCCCGGCGAGCCCCGCGGCCGACGACGCGCCCTCGAGCGTCACGCGCACGGTCATCGTGCCGCCGTCGAACGCGAGGACCGGGCTGTACAGGCGCAGCGCGTGCGGTGCGGGCGTGCCCGCGGCGGGGTCCAGCGGGAAGGGCTCGGCCTCCGCGACCAGACCGGGCAGCCCGCCGGCCGGCCCGCCCGGCACGAGCGACCGGACGCCGACGACGGTCGCACCGTGCGCCGTGAGGTCGTCGGCCGTGACGTAGCGGCGCTGCGTGCCGAAGGCGTCCTTGCCGCCGCGCAGGACCGTGCCGCGCGGGACGACGGCGGGCGCGAGCTTCGGGTCGACGGTCGCGTGCGCGACGACGGTGTCCGGCAGGACGGGCAGGCGGCCGATCGCGAGGACGCGCGTGAGCCAGTCCAGGTGCAGGCGCCCCGGGAGGGTGTCGGCGTGCGCGTCGAGCGCCGGGTACTCCTGGGCCAGCGCCGCGAGCAGGGCGCGGTCGGGGTCCGCGGGCCGGGACAGCTCGGGGCCGTCGCCGACGAACAGGGCGTCGCGCCAGGTGTGGACGTCGTCGAACGCGACCAGGCCCGCGGCCGTCGCCATGGCCGCGCGCACGTCCTCGGGCCGGCGGCTCATGCGGGCCCCTGCAGGTGGAAGCCGAGGACCACGTTGTCGGGCCGGCTGTGCCGGTCCACGCGGTAGGCGATGCGCACGTCGACGCGGTCCTGCGCCTCGCCGCTCGGCACGGCCTCGACGGCGTCGACGATGACGCGCGGCTCCCAGAGCAGGAGCGCGCGCTCGACGTCGCGCGCGAGGCGGTAGCACACGTCCGCGGTGCGCGGCTCGAACACGTAGCGGTCCACGCCCGCGCCGAGGCCCGGCCGCATGACGCGCGCGCCGACGCCCGTGCGCAGCAGGATGCGCATGGCCTCCTGCACGTGCGTGAGCCCGTCGCTGGCGTCGACGACCGCGACGACGTCGGGCACGGCCACGCCGTCGCCGGCGACCTCGACGCCCGTCCAGCGGGGCGGGAACGCCCAGCCGCTGCCGAGGTGCGGGTGGCGGTCGGTGATCATGCGATCACCACCGTGGGCAGCCCGACGGCGACGCTCGCGCCGCACCCGCACGCGTCCGCGGCGCGCAGGGCCGGCCGCCCGCCGATGAGCACGGTCGCGGACCCCGCGACGAACGGTGACGACGGCACGTGCGACGGCGCCACGATCGGGCAGGCGTGCATGTCGCCGACGACGCCCGCGGGCATCCCGCCCACGAGGACCGTCGCGACCCCGGGGCCGACGACGGCCCCGCCGTGCACGGTGGGGTCACCGACGCGTGCGGCAGCAGGCATGGCGCCTCCTTCAGTTGATCGTGACGAGCGCGCCCGCGAGCCCGAGGGTCGCGGAGGCGCTGACGTCGAAGGTCGCGGAGCTGGAGAGCTTCGCCGGGCCGCTGGAGGTGCCCTCGATGCCGGTGGCGTCGAGCTTGACCTTCCCGGCCGGCGCGCTGAGCACGAGGTCGCCCGTCGCGGCCTTGAGCTCGATGCCGGAGTCCGACACCGTGATCGAGTTGCCCGAGTCGCCGTGCTCGAGGATCACCTGGGAGTCCTGCTCGGACAGCCACAGGCGGTTGCCGGACGGCGTCTCGATGCTGATGGCGGAGCCGTCGCCGTCGTCGAGCCGGATCGTGTGGCCCTCGGGCGAGACGATCGCGCGCGTCGGGTTGGTGTTCCCGGAGATCCCGACGGGCGCGGCCTGCGCGCCGTTGAACAGCGAGCCGAGCACGACGGGCGTGCCGTCGTCGCCGTCGAGCGTCCCGATGAGGACCTCCTGCCCGACGTCGGGTACGAAGACCGTGCCGTAGCCGTCGCCGGCGTCGAGGGTCGCCAGGCGCGCCCACACGCCCTCGCCGGCCTCGCCGCGCCACAGCGGCCGCACGCGCACCCGGTTGCGCGAGTCCGGGTCCTCGAGGGACTCCACGACGGCGGCGAGCAGGCGGCCCGGGCGGGCGGCGTCGGGCGTGCGGGGCACCAGGACCGGGGGTCGCCCGACCTGCACCTCGGTGCGGTAGCCGCGCGCCGACAGCCGGTGCCGGACCGCCGTGATGTAGTGCGGGCCGGACATCCGGGCTCCGGCGCCCGTGACCTCGAGCCACGAGTCGCACCGCAGCGCGGGGTTCCCGACGACGACGCAGGTCCCGTGCACGTGCGCGAGCGCGGTGGCGCGCTGGCGGCCGGCGGCGAGCGCGTCGGCGGCGTCGGTCCCGGTGACCGACGCGCGGGCCAGGCGCTCGGTGCGCAGGGGCCAGCCGGCGTCGGCGATCGCGGCGCCGTGGTCGAGCCGGTCGCCGACGTCGAGGTCGGCCTGGGCGGCGTCGGCCTCCGACTCGACGGTCTCGAGGGCGCCGATGTCCCAGCCGGCGGCGACGACCGTGTCGACCGCGTACGTGAGGTCCTGCGTGAGGTGCAGCTCGGTGACGTTGCGGCCGTACTCGAGCTCGACGGGCTGCGTCTTCTCGGCGGGCGGGCGGAACACGAGCGTGCGGTCCCGCACGTAGACGACCCAGCCCAGCTCGGCGGCCCGCGCGGTCAGCAGGTCCCAGTCGCTGCGCCGGTCGCTGACGACGGCCGCGCGCGTGACGCCCGTGGCGGCGTCGGGCGTGAGCGAGTAGTCCGCGGCGACCGCGGAGGCGACGTCGGCGTCGGTCCCGGTGAGCCGGCGCGAGCGCGGCGGGTGCTCCAGCAGGATCGAGCGGGCCCGCGCCTCGACGCGCAGCACGGGCTGCCCGCCGGCCGGGAAGTGCGTCGTCACCGCGGCGACCACGCCCGCGAACACCGAGGTCAGCTCGCTGTGGTAGCCGACGAGCACCTCCACCTGCGCGCCCGGGACGAGCGGGCCGTCGTCGGAGTGGCGCACCGTGCGGGTGTCGGGGTCCCAGTTCTGCAGCAGGAGCGCCAGGCGCCCGTGCCGCCCGACCTCCTCGGCGACGTCGATCTCGACGACGTCGCGCTGCACGAGCGGGGCGACGGCCCTGCCGTCGACGCGCACCTCGAACTCGGGGCGGTCGGGGGTGGCGGCCGTGCCGTAGCGGGTCATCGCGGGCCCCCTGCGGTCTTGTCCTTGGGCGGCAGCCAGAGCGTCTGGCCCGCGACCAGGCCGCCGGGGTTCCGCAGCCCGTTCGCGACGGCGAGCGGTCGCCAGAACGCCGGGTCCCCGTACACGCGGTGCGCGATGGCGTCGAGGCGCTCGCCTTCGGCGACCAGCCACGTCTGGTACAGGTCGGGGGACTCGCGGCGCTCCTCGGCGGCGATCTCCTGCGGTGCCACGACCTCCTTGAGCGTGAGCTTCACCGCGGCGCGCAGCGGCTCGCCGTCGCGGTCGAACAGCTTGTACGTGACGTCGACCTGCGTGAGCACGCCCCGGAAGTCGAACCGGCCCCAGTAGGCGTGCACGTAGTACGGCTGGTGCGTGTCCGCCTGGAACTCGGTCAGGGTGAGCAGCGCGTCGAGCTTCTCGCCGACCGTCACGCCGGTCTCGAGGACGCCGGTCCCGTCGAGCAGCAGGTCGACCTGGACCTGGTCCGGTTCGCCGCCGCCGTAGGACTGCTGCGGGGCGCTCGCGCCCGCCGACGGCGTCGACTGGTAGACGTTCTTGCGCGAGAACGCCAGCTCCGTCGGGTTCAGGAGCGCACGCCACGGCACGCCCGCGGGCTCGCTGAACTCCTGGTCCCGGTAGGGCTCCAGGGTGAGCTTGGTGAGCTGGGTGACGTCGAGCATCAGCGGTCCCACTCCCGGCGCAGCACCTCGACGACGCGCTCGACCGCGCGCCGCACGACGAGGTCCAGGTCGTCCTCGCTCAGCCCGCCGCCCGGGGCCGGCGCGCCCTCGGCCGCGCGCGGCGCGAGGACCACCTCGGTGACGATCTCGGAGATCACGACGGCCATCGCGCACCCACCTTCAGCTGGAGCCCGTGGTGGGCGATCTCCACGGACTCGACGGCGACCGCCGACGTCTGCGCGTCGAGCTCCGGGCCGGTGAGCTTCACGGGCCAGCCGCGCCGGAAGGTCCACACCCGCACGGGCACCGGCGCGCCCTCGATCGTGGAGATGAGCGAGACCTGGCCGTCGCGCGGCCGGACCAGGCCGCTGCGGTGATACTCGTAGAACCAGCTCCACAGCTCCGTGGACGGCCCGGCGCCCTGCGTGAGGACGAGGTTGCCGAACGACGCCCGCACGGGCAGGCGGTGCATGAACCGGTTCTCCCCGCCCTCCGCGTACTCCTCGACCCCGACCTCGCCCGCCAGCCCCGAGCACTTCGAGAAGCTCACGGAGGAGAGCCCGTCGACCTCGAGCACGAAGTGCGCGCTCAGGTACGGGTAGGTGAGGGCGGTGGCGTCGAACACGTCAGGGCACCTCGATCGAGATGCCCTCGCACGCGAACTCGATGCTCTCGATCGCGACCTCGGTGCCCGTGGCCTTCAGGCCCGGACCCTCGATCTTCACCGGCCACGCGGACTGGATCTTCCACGTCATCACCGGGGTGCGCTCCTCGTTGAGGAGGCTGACCGTGACGTCGCGCCGCGAGACGGCGCCCGCGGTGATCGAGCGGTACCAGTCGAACAGCCCGTTGCCGGACTCCGCGGGGACGATGCCGCGCTTGAGCGTGACGTTGCTGAACTTCTTCAGCCCGGGCTGCTTGCGCGTCGTCAGCATCTTGTCGGCGCCGCCGCGGTACTCGACGACCTCGGCCTCCATGGTCAGGCCGCTGACCTCGGAGAAGTTGGACGTGTTCTGGGAGTCACCCCAGCTGACCTCGAAGTGCAACGTGGTCAGGGGGTACGGGATGGTGGTCATCTGCTGCTCCTGTCAGTGGGCTCGTGGGTGGGCCGGGCGCGCGCTCACTCGCTGAGGCGCTTGTGGCTGAACCGGAAGACGACGAACTCCGCCGGCTTGGCGGGCGCGATCGCGACCTCGGTGATGACCAGGCCGAGGTCGATGTCGGTCTCCGTCATCGTCTCGCCGAGGCCCACCCGGACCCGGTACGCCTGCTCGGGGGAGGTGCCGGCGAGCGCGCCGGACCGCCACAGCTGGTCGAGGAAGTTCTCCAGGGAGACCTTGATCCGGATCCACGTGGACGCGGTGTTCGGCTCGAACACGACCCACTGGGTGCCGGCCTCGACGCTCGTCTCGACGAAGTTGAACAGGCGCCGCACGTTCACGTACCGCCACGTGGTGTCGTCGGTGGCGTTGCGGGCGCCCCAGATGCGGGTGCCCCGGCCGGGGAACGCGCGGATGAGGTTGACCGAGCCCGGGTTGAGCAGGTCCTGACGGCGCTGGGTGTAGGTCTGCGAGAGCCCGACGATGCCGGACACCCGCTCGTTGCCGGGCGCCTTGTGCACGCCGCGCTCGCGGTCGGTGCGGGCGAACACGCCGGCGACGAAGCCCGACGGCGGGACGGTCGCGAACCGCTCGGTGGAGTCGGGGTCGATCGTGACCATGCGCAGGTGCGGCGCGTAGACCGCGGCGTACGTGCTGGCCACGGTCGTGTTGCGCCACTCGAGCAGCTTCGGGTCGTTCGCGAGGTCCGGGGCGTCGATGATCGCGAAGCGCCGGAACTGCTCGCAGTGCGTCACGACGGCGCCGACGAGGTCCGCCTGCAGGAGCGGGTCGGTGAACGTCACGGTGTCGGGGACCACGACCATCGCGGCCTCGCTGACGGTCTCCAGGGTCAGGAGCCCGGCCTTGTAGTCCGCGCCCGTGGGCGTGCCGTGCACGCCGGCCTGGGTCGTGGCGACGAACGCGGGCATCGACGTCTCGCTGATCGCCGGGGCGCCCGCGGCGCGCGGTGCGACGGTGACGTACGCGGATACCCCGTTCACGACGCCGTCGCGCGCGTAGTACTGCGGGTGCGCGGGGTCGAGGGCGAGCCCGCCGAAGCTCTCCACGACGGTGCCGCCCTCGGCGACTGCGAGGGAGAACCGCAGCGGGGAGAACGCCGTGGAGGCGAAGGTGACCAGGGGGAACCGGCCCGGGTCGGACGCGATCGCCGCGGCGGAGATGTTGTCCGTGGCGGCGAAGGAGAGCACGTAGACCGAGCCGGTGGGGTTGTCGACGCCGGTGATCCGCAGGCGGGTCGCGCCGAAGTCGACGAGCTCGCCGACCTCGGGCGCCACGGCGCACTGCACGACGACGCCGTTCGACGCGTTGGTCGGCAGGACGAACGTGGCGCTCGTGTACGTGCGGGGGAGCGCGTCGCCGGTCACCGTGGCGGTGTTCGCGCCGGTGCGCAGGACCGTGGTCGTCTCGGTGCCGTTGGTGAGCCGGATCGCGGTGTTCACCGGCAGGAACGCGAAGCGTCCCAGCACGTCGGCGACACTCGTCGCCTCGAGGTCGATCGCCTCGGTGTAGACCGCGACGCGGACCTGCGCGTCCACCTCGACCGCGCCCGCCGGGGCGAGCTGGCCGCCCGGCATCGCGAAGCTCGAGCCGGAGTACGCGGCGACCGCGCCCGTGGCGACCGTGGCGCGGGCGTTCGCCATCTGGGCGTCCGCGTTGATCGGGGCGAGCGACGCAGGCACCGACCAGGTGATCTGGCCGAGCGAGAAGGTCGCCGCCCCGCCGGGGATCGTGCCGCGGAACGTCGCGTACCGGCGGGCCAGGCCCGCACCGGCGAGGGCGGCGCCGAGCGGCGCGGTGAGCGTGACCGTCAGGCGTGGGCCGGTGCGGACGACGTCGGCGACCAGTGCGGCCACGCGCGTGCCGTCCGCGCGTCGGGCGACCAGCAGGTCCCCGCGCTTGATGCCCGACGCCGCGGCGAGGGGGATCGTGTCGAGCGCGCCGGTGCGGGCGGCGACGACGTCGCCCGCCTCGAGTGCGATCGCGGCGGCGGCCGTGACGTTGAGGTTCGTCGGGCCGACCGTGTTGACGGTCGCGTTCACGGATACGCCGGCCTCGTCGAGGAGCACGACGGCGTCGCCCGCGGCGAGGCCGCCGGAGCTCGTCACGGGGATGTCGACCGTGCCGGCGGGAACGGCGACGGTGGCGGCGACGGTGGCGCGCGCCATCGTGCCCGCGCCGCCGGTGACGTCGGGGGCGACCGTGAGTGACACGTCGTTCGCCCACGCGCCCGGCGAGGAGGCCTGCACGGTGAACGAGGCCACCGGCGTGGCGTCGCGCACCTCCCACGCGGCGGCCACCGACGGGTCGACGCGCACCACCCAGGCCGCGGGTCCGCCGTTCTCGAAGAAGCCGTACATGGCCTCGGCCGTGAAGCCCGCGGCGTGCCCCGGGCCGAACGTGCGGACGAAGTCCGACCAGCCCGTGACGCGCGTCGGCGTCAGGAGCGGTCCCTTGCGCAGGTTGCCGATGACGGCGACGACGCTGGTGGAAGCGGCGGCGATCGGTTGCGGCCCCGACGGGACCTCCTCGATGTAGACGCCGGGCGACTGGTACGTCACGGGATCTCCTCGGTTTCGGGTGGTTCAGGTCGTGTCGGCGAGCCGGACGAGCGTCTCGGCGCGGGTGAGGTCGACGGTGATCCGGCGCAGCAGGTCGCCGTCGACGAGCAGGTCCAGCGGCACGAACGTCGCGGCCCACGTGACCGGCGCCGTGCGGTAGGTGCCCGGGGTCGTCGACTCCGGGAGGGCGATGGTCGGCCGCGGGTTCGGTCCCGAGCCGGCGCGGGCGACGACCGTGCGCCCCGTGCGGGGGGCGCCGGTGCCGGGCGTGAAGAGCTCGACGGCGAGGGTCGCCGGAAGCGGCGTGACGTCCACGGTGAGCTCGGGTGCGGTGAGGGGGATGACGACGTCGGCGGCGGCGAGGCGGTCCGCGCCGGGCGCGGCGACGGTGACCCGCAGCGACGGGGGTGCGGCCGGGGCGGCCACCCCGTCCCGCGCGACGACGACGGCGTCCGAGCCGCGCACCCGGACGCTCCAGCCGTAGGGGCGGGGCTCGAGGGCGGCACGGGCGAGGGGGACGCCCGCGCCGGTCGCCGGGTGCCGGAGGCGCACCAGGTGGACCAGGCGGACGGTGGTGGACGCGACGGTGGGGGTCGTCACGGCGCACCCACGTAGTCGATGCGGTGCGCGGTGACCGTGCCTGCGCCGTCCCGGGTCAGCAGGTCCACCGGGGCGACGTCGACGGTGTAGAAGAGCGCGAGCCGCGCCGACCGGCCGAGCGCCCCCCAGATCTGGTTGCGCTCGTCGGGCGTGGTCGTGACGAGGCGCACCGTGATCGAGTCGGCCTGGGCGGCGAGGGCCGGCCGCAGCTGCGCCCGGCCGATGATCGGCGTCGTGTGGAAGACCGCGACCACCCGGTCGAGGCGGGACTGCGCCTCGTCGTGGTCGCCGATGTACGTGATGACGTAGTGCAGTCGCAGCGCGAGCGGCGGGCGGACGTAGCCGTCGGGCGTACCGACGAGCGGGCGGTTGCGCAGGTGGGGGTGCTCCTCGACCGCGTGCAGCGCGACGACCAGGTGGTTCGCGGTGGGGTCGGCGTCCGCGGCGGAGAGCGAGTGCAGGTCCACCCACGCGCCCAGGGGCAGGTCGCCGGTCGCCTCGAGGATGACGTCGACGAGGGTCTCGGAGACCTCGCGGATCATCGCGCCCCCTGCGTGATCGGATCGGTGGTGCTGCGGGCCGCCATCGTCGGCCGGGGTCGTGTCCGCACCGTCACCGCTGCGTCGTCGGCCCGTCGTCGCTCCGTCACCGCGCCGCGTGGGCGCGCAGCGCGTGACGCGGGTGAGACGGGGCGATCCGAGTCTGTGCGCATGTCCATCGCTCTCGAGCGCCCCGCACCGGTGCGCCCCGCCGTCGTCGTCGGCCTGGCTGTCGGCCCGCGACCCGCGCACCTGCGACTACGTCTGCTCGGTGGCTTCGAGCTGACCGTCGACGACGCCCCCTGCGAGCTCCCGCCCGCCGCGGCCCGTCTCGTCGCGTTCCTCGCGCTCAGCGGTCGGCCGATGCCGCGGTCCTACGTCGCCGGCGTCCTGTGGGGCGACCGCAGCGACGAGCGCGCGGCGGCGTGCCTGCGGTCGGCGATCTGGCGCGCGAACGGCACCCACCCCGTGATCCAGGCCGGCCGGACCCGGCTCGCGCTCGCGGACGTGTGGGTCGACGCCGTGGCCGCCGCCGACGCCGCGCACGCGCAGATCGCGGGCGGGCGGCCGGTGGAGCCGGGGCTCCTGACCGGGGAGCTGCTGCCCGGCTGGTACGACGAGTGGGTGGAGGTCGAGCGCGAGCGGCTCGGGCAGCTGTGCCTGGAGGGGCTCGAGCAGATGGCCCGGGCGTACCTGCGCGAGGGCCGGTGGTGCCAGGCGATCGAGGCGGCCCTCGGCGTCGTCGCCGTCGAGCCGCTGCGGGAGTCCGCGCACCGCGTGCTCATCGAGGCGCACACGGGCGCCGGCAACCGCGCGGCCGCGTTGCGCCAGTACGAGGCGTGCCGCGCCGTCATGCGCCGCGACCTCGGCATGGAGCCGGGCGCGGCCGTCCGCCGCGCGGCCGCCGAGGCCCGCACCGCGGACCGCTGACCCCCGCCGCGCTGGGGAGGATCCGCGACGGATCCTGTCCGAGGTCTTCCCGAGCGGCGGCGGTCTTCGAGGGCGGCCGGCGCTAGTCCTCCGCGAGGACGATCAGGGTGTCGCCCGGGGCGAACGCCCGGCGTTCGTTCTTGCGGGGGTTCACGACGACGCCGTACTGGTGCTCGGCGTCGTGCGCGTGGGCCGCGATGCGGTAGCCGATGGCGGTCTCCTCGCGCTGCCGGGCCGCCGCGAGGACCGTGTAGAAGTCCACCTCGACGCCCATCGCGACGTAGTCCTCGGCGGGGCGCAGGTAGATCTCGGAGCCGGCCGCGGAGAACAGGGTGTTGAACACGTCGGTGATCTGCTCGTTCTCGGAGATCTGGGTGAGCATGAGGCTGATGAGCTTGTCGCTGACGATGAAGTCGTCGGCCTGGGTGACCTCCGCGAGGGCCCGGTTGCGGTCGTCGAGCATCTCGCTGACCACGCTCATGCTGGTCCCCGCCTGGTCGGCCATCTCGCGCAGGTGCAGCAGGGTGATGAGGGTCTTCGCGTCGGAGCGCTGGGCGTCGCCGGCGTCGTAGGCGAGCACGATGACGTGGTCGAACCGGGTCGGGTTCGCGGCCTCGAGGACCGCGCGGGCCGTGGAGTCGCCGCGGACGAACTCGACCGCGAGGTTGGTGAACGTCGGCATCCAGGGGCTGCGGACGTCGGCGACGACGGTGACGGTCGAGCCGGGCGCGACGTACT
>JAEYXM010000107.1 GCA_023428465.1 Actinomycetes bacterium | reverse complement strand
GGACCGACGACTGCAGCGTCCCCGCCGCGGACTCGACCGCCACGGGCGCGCTCGCGTCCGCACCGGCCTCCGCACCGGCCTCGTCGGCAGCCTGCGCAGCGGCGGCTGCCGCGGCAGCCGCCTCGGCAGCGCGGCGCAGTGCACGGCGCGACACGACCGGGGCGTGGCGCCGGTCGCGGTGGATCTCGAGCACGACGTCGTCGAACGGCACCGGGATCGGCGCCTGGGGCTTGTGCACGGCGACGTCGACGGCAGTGACCGAGGGCCGCTCGAGCGCCACCGACGCGATGCGCTCCGCCAGGGTCTCCAGCAGGTCCACCGGCGGCCCGGCGAGCACCGCGACGACGTCTTCGGCGAGGGCGCCGTAGTCCACCGTGCGGTCCAGACGGTCCGACTCGGCCGCCGTCCGGGTGTCCAGGTGCACGACGACGTCGGCGACGAACCGCTGCCCGTCCCGGCGCTCGTGCTCGAAGACGCCGTGGTGCCCGGTCGCCGTCAGGCCCATCAGGCGGATCCTGTCCGCGGGCTGGTCCGTGGTCTCTGGCACTGTCCCCTCCGTCATCTGTGGTCGGCCCCTCGCGCAGCCGCCCAGGCGTTCCCCACCCGGACGGCGTCGGCGGACCCAGGCACATCGTGCACCCTCACGCACCACACGCGGGACGCCGCACACAGGGCGCTCACCGCCGCGGTCGCCCGGTCGCGCTCCTGTGGCGGCACCGGGACGCCGTCCGGCCCGGCCAGCAGGTGACCGAGGAAGCGCTTGCGCGAGGCTCCCACGAGCAGTGGCCGGCCCAGCGCGGCGAGCACGTCCAGGTGCGCGAGGAGGGGCCAGTTGTCCGATCCCGGCTTGGCGAACCCGAGCCCGGGGTCCAGGACCACCTGCTCCGGCCGGACGCCGGCCGCCACGAGCTCCTCGACGCGGCGGGCGAGCTCGTCGCGCACGTCCGTCACGACGTCCTCGTACACCGCGAGGGAGTCCATGACGTCGGCGTGCCCGCGCCAGTGCATGGCCACGTAGACCACGCCCGTCTCCGCGACCACCGAGCGCATCGCGGCGTCGGCCAGCCCGCCGCTCACGTCGTTGACGACGACGGCGCCGGCCCCGACCGCGTCCGCGGCGACCTCCGGCCGGGTCGTGTCCACGCTCACGACGGCGCCCTCGGCAGCGAGGGTCCGCACGACCGGCACGACGCGGCGCAGCTCCTCCTCGACCGGCACGCGTGCCGCGCCGGGCCGCGTCGACTCACCACCGACGTCGAGCAGGTCCGCGCCCTGCGCGAGCAGCTCGAGGCCGTGGGCGACGGCGGCGTCCGGGTCGAACCACCGGCCACCGTCGCTGAAGGAGTCCGGGGTGACGTTGACGACACCCATGACGAGCGTCCGGTCCAGGACTGTCAGCCGGGGCGGGAGGGGGGCGGGGTGGTGCATGTCACCGACCGAGGATCAGGCTCATCGCCTCGGCCCGCGTCGCAGGGTTGCGGAGCTGCCCGCGCACCGCGGACGTCACCGTCCGCGACCCCGGCTTGCGGACCCCGCGCATCGACATGCACAGGTGCTCGCACTCGACGACCACGAGCACCCCGCCGGGGTGCAGCACCTCGACGAGGGTGTCCGCGATCTGCGACGTCAGGCGCTCCTGCACCTGCGGGCGGCGGGCGTACAGGTCGACGAGGCGGGCGATCTTCGACAGCCCCGTGATCCGGCCGTCCGAGCCCGGGATGTACGCCACGTGCGCGACCCCGTGGAACGGGACCAGGTGGTGCTCGCACGTGGAGTACACGGCGATGTCCTTGACCAGGATCATCTCCTCGTGGCCCAGGTCGAACGTGGTCGACAGGACCTCGCGCGGGTCGGCGTACAGCCCCGCGAACGTCTCCGCGTACGCCCGGGCCACCCGCGCCGGGGTGTCCCGCAGTCCGTCGCGGTCCGGGTCCTCGCCGACGGCGAGCAGCAGCTCGCGGACCGCGGCCTCGGCGCGCGCCTGGTCGTAGCGGGGCTCGGGCTGCGCGGCGGGGTCCTCCTCGCCGGGCAGCGGCACGTCCTCCGGGAGGTCCGACATCAGCCCAGCCGCCCCGGGTCGACGGTCCCCGACGGCGGGACCTCGCCCACCGGGCCGGCCGGGTGCTCCGGCTTGGCCGCCGCCGCCTCGTCCTGCGGCACCTCGGCCTCGCCGTTGCCGCGTGCCTTCTCCGCCGGGGTGCGCACGGGCGGGAGCTCCGAGACCGGGCGGTCCGGGCTCGACAGCCACACCTCGCGCGGTTCGCGCTTGACCACCGGCGCGAAGACCTCGGCGAGCTCGGCCTGGTTCAGCGTCTCCCGCTCGAGGAGCTCGGTGACCAGCGAGTCCAGCACGTCACGGTAGGTGTTGAGGATCTCCCACGCCTCGTCGTGCGCGTCGTCCACCAGGCGGCGCACCTCGGCGTCGACGACCGCGGCGACCTGCTCGGAGAAGTCGCGCGTGTGGCCCATGTCCCGACCGAGGAACACCTCGCCGCCGGCCTGGCCCACGCGGACCGCGCCGACCTTCTCGCTCATGCCGTACTCGGTGACCATCTTGCGGGCGACCGCCGTGGCCTTCTCGATGTCGTTCGAGGCGCCCGTCGTCGGGTCGTGGAAGACGATCTCCTCCGCGACGCGGCCGCCCATGGCGTACGCGAGCTGGTCCATGAGCTCGTTGCGCGTCGTGGAGTACTTGTCCTCCGACGGCATGACCATCGTGTAGCCGAGGGCCCGGCCGCGCGGCAGGATCGTCACCTTCGTGACCGGGTCCGTGTACCGCAGCGCGGCCGCCACGAGCGCGTGACCGCCCTCGTGGTACGCGGTGATCTTCTTCTCCTTGTCGTTCATCAGCCGGGTCCGCTTCTGCGGGCCGGCGATGACGCGGTCGATCGCCTCGTCGAGGTGGTGGTTGGTCACGAGCTGCCCGCCGGTGCGCGCGGTGAGCAGCGCGGCCTCGTTGAGGACGTTCGCCAGGTCCGCACCCGTGAAGCCCGGGGTGCGCTTGGCGACCGCGTGCAGGTCGACGTCGGGCGCCAGCGGCTTGCCCTTGCCGTGCACCGTGAGGATGCGCTCGCGACCGCGCAGGTCCGGTGCGTCGACGGAGATCTGCCGGTCGAAGCGCCCGGGCCGCAGCAGGGCCGGGTCGAGGATGTCGGGGCGGTTCGTGGCGGCGATCAGGATGACGTTCGCGTTGACGTCGAAGCCGTCCATCTCGACGAGCATCTGGTTGAGCGTCTGCTCGCGCTCGTCGTGCCCGCCACCCAGGCCCGCACCGCGGTGGCGGCCGACGGCGTCGATCTCGTCGACGAAGATGATCGCGGGCGCGTTCTGCTTGGCCTGCTCGAACAGGTCGCGCACACGCGAGGCGCCGACGCCGACGAACATCTCCACGAAGTCCGAGCCGGAGATCGAGTAGAAGGGCACGCCGGCCTCACCGGCGACCGCGCGCGCCAGGAGCGTCTTGCCCGTGCCGGGCTGGCCGTACAGGAGCACGCCCTTGGGGATCTTCGCGCCGACGGCCTGGAACTTGCCCGGGTCCGCCAGGAACTCCTTGATCTCCTGGAGCTCCTCCACCGCCTCGTCCACGCCCGCGACGTCGGCGAACGTGACCTGCGGGTTCTCCTTGCTGACGAGCTTGGCGCGCGACTTGCCGAACTGCATGACGCGCGAGCCGCCGCCCTGCATGCGGGACATGAGGAACCAGAACAGGCCGATGATGATGACGAACGGCAGGACGAGACCGAGCAGGCTCGCCCACCAGGACGTCTGCGGGACCTCGTTGTTCCAGCTCTCGATGTCCTCGTTCGCCGTGATCGCGTCCACCACCGCCGGGCCCTGCGGCTGGACGTAGTAGAACTGCACGCGCGTGCCCTTGTCGTCGTAGTCCTCGGTGAGGACCAGGTCCACGCGCTGCTGACCGTCGACGACCTTGGCCTGCTCCACGGTGTCACCCGCGAGCAGGGCCATTCCCTCGGACGTGTCGATGCGCCGGATCCCGGACGACATGAACGCCGACGCCCCGAACCACAGGATCAGCACCGCGAGGACGATCCAGACCGCCGGACCGCGGGCAAGGCGCTTGAGAGTCATGGGCGAGGGACGTCCCTTCTGGGCGGACAGATCAGGCGCCACGGTACCCCGGGGTCAACCCGGAGCCGCGGCCTGTTCGCCCAGGGCGTCAGTCGCCCGACCAGTCCTGGTAGACGTGCGGGGCGAGCGTGCCGACGAACGGCAGGTTGCGGTACTTCTCCGCGTAGTCCAGGCCGTAGCCCACGACGAACTCGCTCGGGATGTCGAAGCCCACGTACCGCACCTCGACCTCGACCTTGGCGGCCTCGGGCTTGCGCAGGAGGGTCGCGATCTCGACCGACGCCGCACCGCGCGTGCGCAGGTTGGACAGCAGCCACGACAGGGTCAGGCCGGAGTCGATGATGTCCTCGACGATGAGGACGTTGCGGCCGGTCAGGTCCGTGTCCAGGTCCTTGAGGATGCGCACGACGCCCGACGACGACGTCCCCGCGCCGTAGGAGGACACGGCCATCCAGTCCATCTCGATGGGCGTGCGCAGGCGGCGGGACAGGTCCGCCATGACCATGACGGCGCCCTTGAGCACGCCGACGAGCAGCAGGTCGCGGCCCGCGTAGTCCGCGTCGATCTGCGCCGCCAGCTCCGTCAGCCGCTCCTCGAGCTGCTGCTGAGTGAACATCACCCGCTCGAGGTCGTCACCCATGTCCGCTGCGTCCACCGCGCCTGCTCCTCGTGGTCGGCGGGACCGTTGCCCGTGCCTGCCCCGGCGGGGTCATCCGGGGGCGACGGTCAGCCTGCCACATCGTCGGGCGGTGTACGCGCCCGGAAGGCCTACCTCGCCCTGTCCGCGCCAGTCCGTGACGAGCCGGTCGACGGCGATCACGTGGCGCCGGGCGAGCGAGCCCGCCGGGACGCCGGCCGCCACGATCGCGGCCCGCAGCGCCCGGCGGCGCAGCGCGGCCGGGGCCGCGGCGAGCAGGTCCACGTCGAGCGACCCGTCCGCTCCGGTCGCCTCGGTGCGGAGCCGCTCCGCGAGCGCGTCGAGCACCTCGGCGTCCTCGCGCAGCTGGTCGGCCGTGCGGGCCAGCGCCTCGGGCACGCCGGGGCCGAGGACGGTCTCGAGCTCGGGGATGACGCCGCGCAGGCGGCTGCGCAGCGGGAGTGCGGCGGCGTCGGGCGCATCCGTGCCGACGTCGTCGGCGCTCCCGCCCTCGCCGGGCCCACCGGACAGGGCGGCGGGCAGGTTCGTCGGGTCGTGCCACGGCTCGAGGCCCTGAGCGACGCACGCACGCGCGGTCGCCGCGCGGCGCACCCCGAGGAACGGCCGCCGCAGCACACCGCGCGCCGCGGGCATCCCGGCGAGCGACCGCGCGCCCGACCCGCGGGCGAGGCCCAGCAGGACCGTCTCGGCCTGGTCGTCGAGCGTGTGCCCGAGCAGGACGGCCGCGGCGCCGTGCCGGGCCGCCGCGTCCTCAAGCGCCGCGTACCGCGCCGTGCGCGCACCGGCCTCCGGGCCGCCACCCGGCCCCACCTGGACCGTCGCGACCTCGACGGGGTCGAGGCCGAGCCCGCGGCAC
>JAEYXM010000277.1 GCA_023428465.1 Actinomycetes bacterium | reverse complement strand
TCACGGTCGACCCGTGGCGGCCCTGGTCGCGGTTCCGCAGGAACTGACCCGGCCCCGCCGTTACCGGGCCCACTGCCCGGCCACGAGCAGGTTGTCGATCAGCCACTCCCCGTCGCGCTCGACGAGCGAGAAGGTCACGCTGTCGTCCCAGCCGTAGGCCTCGTTCTCCCCGGTGTCGTCGGCGAATCGGCCCTCCACCGTCGCGGTGCCGCCGTCGACCGACACGTCGTCGGGAGTGAAGCGGATCTCGAACGGCTCACCGTCCATGTCCGTCGGCTGGCAGTCGTCCATGCCGGCGTCCTCGGCCAGCGCGGGCGTCAGGTACGAGACCGCCTCCTCGCAGCGGCCCGCGTTCGCCGCGGCGATGAACTGCTCGATCGTGCGGACCGGCGCCGCCTCGTCGTCGCCGGCGCGCATCAGCACCGTCACGATGACCACGACGGCCAGGACGACCAGCAGGACCGCGGTCACGACGAGCGCCCACGGGAACCCGCGCTGCCCGGTGGGGGCGGGCGCCGCGAACCCGGGCGCCTGCCCCTGGAACTGACCGGGCGCCTGAGCGGGCATCTGACCGGGCACCTGACCGGGCGCCTGCGCGGGTGGACCGGCCACCTGGTCGGTCCACTGCGCGCCGTCCCACCAGCGCAGCGCGCCGGAGGGGTCCGGGTACCAGCCCGGCTGGATGCCCGACACGCTCAGCCCAGGGCCTCGGGCAGCTCAGGAGCGCCCTTCGCGAGCACGTGCTCGGCGAGGAACCCGAGGACCACCTGGTACCAGAGCTTGGCGTGCTGCGGGCTGAGCACCCAGTGGTTCTCGTCCGGGAAGTACAGGAACCGGTGGACGGTCGAGCCGTCGTCGTCCGCGGGCAGGCCCGAGGCGGACAGCAGCTCGTACCAGAGCCGCAGGCCCTCGCCGATCGGCACGCGGTAGTCCTTGTCGCCGTGCACCACGAGCATCGGCGTGCGGATGTTCCCCACGAACTTGTGCGGGGAGAACTCCTCGATCATCTCCGGGGACATCTCGCGTGCCCAGTAGTAGGCGAGGTCCGTCGTCGGGCCGAACTGGTCCAGCGCCCACAGGCTCGCGTGCGTGACGATCGCGTCGAAGCGGTCCGTCTGGCCGGCGATCCAGTTGGCCATGTAGCCGCCGAACGAGCCACCCATCGCCGCGGTGCGCTGCGCGTCCAGGTCACCACTGCGCAGGGCCG
The DNA here is from genome assembly GCA_023428465.1 of Actinomycetes bacterium. Classification (GTDB taxonomy): domain Bacteria; phylum Actinomycetota; class Actinomycetes; order Actinomycetales; family Cellulomonadaceae; genus Actinotalea. Next base: position 10,036 of record JAEYXM010000277.1, on the reverse strand, counting down.
CGTCCGTGATGGCCATGAGGTCCACGTAGGGCGCGTCACCCCACCGGCCCCAGCCGCGCTGGATCGCGTCCTGGCCGTAGCCGGTGGACAACGCCGGGTCCGGCAGCAGGACGGCGTAGCCCTGGGCGACCATCAGCCACGGGTTCCAGCGCCACGACCAGCTGTTCCACGAGCTCAGCGGCCCGCCGTGCACCCACAGCAGGAGCGGCGCGGGGTTGGCCTCGGACGCGTCGTCGGGCAGGCACAGCCACGCCCGGACCTCGCGCTCGTCGTCGCCCTCGCCGACCGTGGTGCGCACCTCGGTGAGGCGGCCCGGCAGGGTGGGCGGCGGCGTCGGCGCGCGGAGCACGGTGACCGCGCCGCGGGGCCGGTGCTCGTCCGCGACGAGGTGGATGCGGACCGGGTGCGCCGGGGCCAGGTAGGACCCGCGCAGCGCGTACGCCATCGCGCCGTCGGGCGCGACCTGCAGGTCGGAGTAGGAGTAGTCGTCGACCGTGAGCTGCTCGACGACGTCGGTTGCGAGGTCGACGTGGAAGATCGGCGCGCGGCCGTCCTGGTCCGCGGTGACCAGCAGGCCCGAGCCGTCAGGGAGCCACTGGTGGCCCGTCGTCCAGCGGTCCCAGTCCGCGGCGACCGTGCGGGGCTGGGTGTGCCGGCCCGGGCCCTCGCCCAGCTGGACCAGCTGGAGGGTCTGGCGCGGCGCCTCGTCGGGGGTCGAGATCGACACCCGCACGAACGCCACGGCGGAGCCGTCCGGGGAGATGACCGGCGAACCGAGGTCGGCGTCCGGGTCGTCCACGATGACCGTCTGCTGCTGGGTGTCGAGGTCGATCCTGACGAGCGTGGACCGGTGCGCGCCGCGGCCCATGGGCACGCGCCACGTCGACACGACGAACTGGCCGTCGGGGCTCAGGTCGAACTCGGCGTCGGCCAGCGCCTGGCCCGGTGCCGGCGTCAGGTCGGTGACCTTGAGGTGCTCGACGGACAGGCTCGCGACCTCGACGGAGCGCGCGACGTCGTCGCCCGCCTTGAAGTGCCAGCCGAGGACGTGCGTCGAGCCGGGGCCCAGGTCCTTGTCCCAGAAGCGGACCGGGTAGTTGTCGTGCAGGACGGCCGCGACCTTCTTGTCCTTGCGGAGCTTGCGGAGGCGCTCGTCCTCGGTGCCGCTCGTGGCGCGCGGCAGCATGTTCGTGGTGAAGACGACCGCGTACGACGAGCGCGCGGTGCGCACGTCGGCCACGCCGCCCGGGCGGTGCGCGACGATGCGCGCCTCGCCGCCGCCGGCGGGCAGCACCCACAGGGCCTGCGTGTCGTCGTTCTCGTCGGCCGCGGCGTCGGCGTCGGGGCGCGACGACGTGAACAGCAGGTCGCCGTCGGGCGTGAACGCCGCACCGGCCTCGCCCTGCGCGCTGCGCGTCAGCCGGCGGGCCGGCCGGGCGCGCGTCGGGTAGACCTCCCACAGCGCCGTGTGGGTCTTGGTCCCGTCGTGGTTGAGCGTCGACACCTGGGTGACGAGGCGCGAGCCGTCGGGCGAGAGGACGAGACCGGACATGCGCGGCAGGCGCACGTACTCGTCGAGGTCGTGGAACGGGGTGGTGAGCATCGGGTAGCTCTCGTCCGTGTCCTGGACGAGACGGAGTCCACGACCGGACTCGTCGGGCGACGGCATAGGTCCTCCTGAGTGCGGGCCGGCACCGGGCGGCGTCAGCGCGCGCCGAGGTACCACGACGATTGGCACATCGGCGGATCGGGGGTCGGCCTTGACCGTCGTGTGCAGATCTCACCCGGATCTTTGCACCCCTTCCGGCCGGGGTGGCGGGGCTTCTGACGGGTGGACGCCATCGGGACGGATCGGGCGAAGACCCCCAGGATGGGGGTGCCGCCGCGCGCGGGGACGGGTCACGATCATGGCCTCCGATCCCCCTGGAGACCCCCGTGATGCTCGCCCATCCCCAGCTCGACGTCCCGGTGCCCGGCCTCGGCCGTGCGCGTCTGACGGCGCGCCTGTTCGGCGAGCTCACGGTCCGTGGCGGCGCGGTCGTCCTGGGCCCGGCCGACCTCGGCGGCGCGCAGCCGCGGCGCATCCTGCAGGCCCTGCTCGTCGAGGCGGGGTCCACGGTGAGCAAGGACCGTCTGGTCGCGATCCTCTGGCCGGGTGGTGTACCGGGCCGTGCCGTCGCGACGCTCGAGACGTACGTGAGCGTCCTGCGAGGCCGGCTGCGCGCCGCCGTGGGGTCGCAACCGCTGGTGCGGACGGCGTCCCGCGGGTACCGCATCGAGCGCCGGGACGTCGAGGTCGACCTGCAGGTCTTCACCGACCTCGTCGAGCACGCCCGCCTGGCCCCGCCCGACCTCGCCGCCGACCTCCTGGACCAGGCGATCTCGATGGCGAACGAGCCGCTGCTGGTCTCCGAGCCCGACGCCGCCTGGGCCGACGACGTGCGGCGCGCCCACGCGGCCCGGATGACGGACGCCCTCCTGGCGGCCGCGCTGCTCGCTCAGGACCGCGGCGACGTGTCGGCAGCCGTCGGGTTCGCCGCCCGGGTGGTGGCCCGGGAGCCGCTGAACGAGTCGGCCTGGGCCGTGAAGATCGAGTCCCTCGAGCGGGCCGGGCGCGCCGCCGAGGCGCTCGCCGAGTACGGGGTGTGCCGCCGCGTGCTCGCAGAGGAGCTCGGCTGCGCGCCCGGGCCGGCGCTCCAGGACACCTTCCGCCGCCTCCTGCGCATGACGGCCGACGACGACGTCCCCGGCGTCGTCTGGCCGGCGGCGCTCCCGACGTCCGGTGTGGTGCATGAGTGGGCGGCCTGGGAGTGGGGCGGTGGCCGGGTGAATCGGGGCGCTTCGGGCCGAAGGCCGCTGACAATGCACGGTGGGCGCCGTCATAGTTGATCCACTCCGCGTCCCCCATGCGGAGCTAGGGGGGGTGATGGACGAGCAGGTGACCCGAGTCGTCGTGGTCGACGACCACCGGACGGTGGCCGAGCTGCTGTCGGCCGCCCTCGACCGGGAGCCCGACCTGCAGGTGGTCGGCGTCGCGGGCGACGCGGACGAGGCGGTGCGCGTCGTCGGTGACACCCTGCCCGACGTCGTGGTGATGGACGTGCAACTGCCGGGTGCCGACGGCTTCGAGGCGACCCGCCGGCTCCTCGCGGCCCTGCCCGAGACGAGGGTCGTGATGCTCACCGCGCACACCGACGCGGACGTCGTGGTCCGCGCCGCCGCCGCGGGCGCGTGCGCGTTCCTGCCCAAGGACGGCTCCCTGAGCAGGCTCCTGACGGCCGTGCGCCGTGCGCGGGTCGGCGCGTTCGAGTTCCACCCGCCCACCCCGAGCGCCGACGGCGAGCCGGTGCGGTCCGTCGTCGTCGGCCAGGACGGGCAGGTCATCGCTCCGCTGACGCCCCGCGAGCGCGAGGTCCTCGCGCTCATGGGCGAGGGCCTCGACGTGCGGACCATCGCCGCCACCCTGCGCATCACCGAGCACACGTGCCGCGGTTACGTGAAGGCCCTCATGGCGAAGCTGGGTGCCCGGACGCAGCTCCAGGCCGTCGTCACGGCGTGGCGCGCCGGCCTGCTGCGCCAGGCCGCGGGGAGCTGAGGTGCCGGTCCGGAGACGGTCCACCAGGGAGATCGCCGACCGTTCCGAGGTGCGGGCCGCGGTGCGGGAGTTCCTCGTGCTCGGGCTGGCCGCGCTCGTCGTCGTCGCCGTGCCGTCCGCGCTGCTGATGCGCCACCTGACACGCGCGCACACGCTCGAGCAGCTCGGCGAGTCCGTCGAGCGCATGGCCGAGAGCATGGTGGTGCCGCTGGTCGACCCGGCGATGCTCCGTGGCGACCCGGACGCGCTCGAGGCGCTCGACACGGTCGCGACCGCGCGCGTCGCGGACGGCTCCGTGGAGCAGATCACGCTCTGGCGTCCGAGCGGTCTCGTCGTGTACTCGACCGACACCGCGATCATCGGCGAGGAGTTCCCGTTGCACGACTGGGACGAGCGCGTGCTCGACGGCGACGAGCCAGTCGCCACGTTCGAGGACACCGGCGTCCCGCTGCACGACTACGAGCCGCCGCACGGGCGCTTCGTCGAGGTCGACCTCGCGATGGAGGCCGCCGGTGAGGACCTGGTCCTCGAGGTGTACTACCCGGCACAGGTGGTGCACCAGCAGCAGTCGGACCTGCTCGTCACGCTGCTGCCCGTGGGCCTCGCGACGCTCGTCGCGCTCCAGCTCGCGCAGCTGCCGCCGGCCATCCGGCTCGCGGGCTCCGTGCAACGGCTCCAGGGGATGCGCGGCCGGCTGATGACGCAGGCCGCGGCCGCATCCGACCTCGAGCGGCGCCGCATAGCGCGCGACCTGCACGACGACGTGATCCAGGAGCTCGTGGGCGTCAGCTACGCGCTCGAGTCGGTGGGCAGCCGGGACGAGGGGGCGGCCGACGTCATCGGCAGAGCGCGCGCGCTCGTCCGCAAGAGCGTCGCCGACCTGCGGGGCATGATGATGGAGATCTACCCGGCCGACCTGGACGCCGTCGGCCTGAGCGGTGCCCTCGAGGAGCACGCCACTCGCCTGCGCGACGCCGGGATCGCCGTCGAGCTCGACGTGCCCGACGACGTCGCGATGGAACCCTCGCGCGCGACCCTCCTGTACCGACTGGCGCGCGAGGTGATGACGAACGCGCTCAAGCACTCCGGCGCCGGGACCGTCCAGGTGACGCTCGTACTGCGGGGCGGTCGGGCCGGCCTGACCATCCGCGACGACGGGCGGGGCTTCGACACGTCCGAGGCGGCGCGCGAGGGGCACCTCGGGCTGCGCCTCGTGCGGGACGTCGTGGCCGAGGTGGGCGGCACCCTCGAGGTGACGTCCGGCGCGGGGCGGGGCACGACCGTCATTGCCTGGGTGCCGCTGGACTGACGCACGTGCGGCCCGGCTGCCGGAGCAGACGGGCCGCACGTGCTGACGGTTCAGGCCGGTCGATCAGTCCTGCGAGAACCGGTAGAGGAAGGCGGCCATCGCCTCCCGGGTGATGGACTGGCCCGGCCGGAACGTCCCGTCGGGGAACCCGGTGGTGATGCCCTGCTCGGCGAGCCAGGCGATCTCCGTGTAGAACGGGTGTCCCGTGGGGACGTCCGAGAAGGGCGACGTCGCCGGTGCGGTGTAGTCCGTGACGCCGGCGTACCGGTGGAGGAACGCCGCCATCGCCTCCCGGGTGATGGACTGGCCCGGCCGGAACGTCGCGTCGGGGAACCCGGTGGTGATGCCCTGCTCGGCGAGCCAGGCGATCTCCGTGTAGAACGGGTGGCCCGTGGAGACGTCCGAGAAGGGCGACGTCGCCGGTGCGGTGTAGTCCGTGACGCCGGCGTGGCGGTGGAGGAACGCCGCCATGGCGTCACGGGCGATGGGCTGCCCCGGCCGGAACGTCCCGTCGGCGTACCCGGTCGTGATGCCCCGCTCCGCCAGCCACCTGATCTCGGCGGCGAACGGGTGCGAGTCGGGGACGTCGGAGAAGCTCACCGGGGTACCGGGGTCGCCCGGGGTACCGGGGTCGCCGGGGTCGCCGGGGTCGCCGGGGTCGCCCGGGGTACCGGGGTCGCCGGGGTCGCCCGGGTCGCCCGGGTCGCCGGGGTCGCCGGGAAGGGCCAGGACCGCCGCCGTCGCCGGCGAGGTCAGCGTCTCCGGCCCACCCTTGCTGTCGACGAACTGCAGGACGACCCGCAGGTGGCTGCCGACCATCGCAGAGGTGACGGTCAGGCTCTCACCGGTCGCGCCGGGGATCGCCGTGAACGTCGTTCCGTCGCCCTCCTCCCACTGGAAGTACAGGGTGGTGACGAGGTCACCGTCGTCGTTGCGGATCAGGTCCGGGTCGTCGTAGCCGACGGCCGTGAGCACGTCTGCGACCACGGGTGCCGTGTTGTCGACGACGAGGCCGAACGCCGGGTCGTTGATGTTCGCGACCGGAAGGGTGGCCGGAGACGTGATCGACTCCTCGTTGCCCTCGAGGTCGAGGAACGTCGCCACCACGCGCAGCGGCCAGCCGGCCTCCACGTCGCCCGGGGTGAAGGACTCGCCGGTGGCTGAGTCCGTCCACTCGCTCTCGTCGTCCGCCCATTGCCACGTGTAGACCACGGTGGACCAGTCGACGCCCTGCGGGTCGTCGAACAGCGGGATGACCGACAGCTCGACGTCCTCGACGGGCTCGAGGGTCGTGAAGTCGATCGTGCCGAACGCGGCGCCGTCGGCGAGGCCTGCCAGCACGATGGTCTCGTCCGCGAACTGCAGGACCTCGACGTTGCGCAGGATGTCGACGCCGTTGCCGTCGTCGTCGTCCACGTGCGCGACCCGCCACGTGCCGTCATCGATGAGGGTGATGGTGTGGTCGGCCCGGTCGCTCGAGTACACCGCGGTGTCCACGGACGTCGGGTCGTCCTCGACGACGATCTCGCGGTGGATCGTGATGTCCGACGGCGCGAGGGTGCCGGCGAAGATGCGCGCCTGGAACGGCTGCATCGACTCCTGACGCTCTCCGCCCGGGCCGACGAGATAGACGTCCAGCCAGGCGTCGCCGTCGATGAAGTCGTCGCCGGCCCGGCCCTCGAGGGTGTCGCTCCCGGCACCACCGAGGAGGATGTCGTTCGCCAGGTTGCCTGCCATGAACGGAGGCGCGTACGCGGGCACCGGACCGCCACCGAGCAGGTCACGCAGACCGGTGATCCGGTCCAGGTGCGCCTGGGTCAGCTCGTGGCCGGCACCGTCCTCGACTGCCGGGTCACCGGGGGTGTCCCGGCCTCGCAGGATGTCGTCGCGGAACCACCCCGACAGGCCCTCGATGTTGAAGAACCGGGACTGCATGAGCAGCGGGTTCGGGGGCAGGAAGATGCTGATGTCCAGGTCGGAGTCGGCGCGGAACGGGTCCTGCTTGTGCGTGACCCAGTCGAAGCCGAGCATGCCGGCGTGACGGTCGATGCCGTTGTTCAGCATGATGTCGTCACCGCCCTCGGCGTCGTGGTCGTCGTTTCCGCTGCCGCCGAACAGGATGTCGGCGCCACCCTTCGGGTCGTTCTGGAACGTCAGGGCCTGGTCGCCCTGCACCAGGTCGTGACCGCCCGCACCCTCGAGCCAGTCGTCGTCCTCGTTGCCGGTGAGGACGTCGTTGGCGTTGCCACCGCGGATGAGGTCGCTGCCCGCACCACCGTGCGAGGTCGTGATCTCGTTGCCGTGGAGGATGAAGTCGCGGCCGGTGTTCCCGAAGATCAGGTCGATCCCCGAGCCGCCGTTGATGGCGTCGTCACCCGGCCCGCCGTGGACGACGTCCGCACCGAAGAGGTCGGTGATGGTGTCGTTCCCGGCGCCGCCGTGGATCGTGTCGTCGCCCATGCCGCCCTCGAGGCGGTCGTTGCCGCCGTGGCCCCAGACCGAGTCGTCACCCTTGCCGCCGCGGACGCTCTCCGCAGCGTCGGTGCCGTGGATGACGACGTGCTCGTCGCCGTCCCACCGCCACTGGCCGCCCACCTGGATCAGGCCGGTCGGCCACGGCTCGGGCAGGTCGCCCAGGTCGATGACGAGGTCAGGGCTGGTGAACAGGTCCGCGGGCAGGTTGCTCGCGTCCGTGTTGCGCTGGACCAGCTCGGAGAACGAGTTGTTCTCGAGCTGGGACAGCAGGTTCAGGCCCTGCGTCCGGGTCAGGTAGTAGAACCGGTCGGCGTTCTGGAGGTTCTCCATCTGCGTCTCGAAGACGAAGTTGAACGTCGGGCCGAGCAGACCGCCGAAGAGCAGCCCGTCCTCAGCCAGGCCACCCACCCAGAAGTCGACGTCGTCCAGGCCGGTCTCGGCCGACGGGGCGTTCATGAACACCGGGTCGGCGACGAGGGCCTCGGCGGCCTCCCGCTTCTCGGCGACCGTGGAGGCCCCCTCGAGCGACGGGTGGATGCCGTACGCGGCGACGAAGTTCACGATCGACGCGCGGTGCCGCAGGGCCAGGCGGAAGTCCTCCCAGCTGATGTACGGCTCGAGCGCTCCGTCGTACGTCGCCTCCCAGAAGGTGCGTCGCGCCTCCTGCAGGGTCGGGGACCCGGTGTCGCGGGCACGGGCGATGTTGATCGCCGCGAGGTCCAGCGGGAGGCCGAGCAGGCTGTCCCGCAGGGTCGGGATGACGAACTCGTCGATCCCGTTGCCGGTCTGGCCGGCCATGCCCTGGATGACCGCGGCCGCACCCTCGTCCGGGTGGAGCCGGCCGTCGTCGGTGAACTCGGCCGGGTTCAGGAACGCGTCGAGCAGTGGCAGGTCCTCCGTGCCGAAGCCCTCGCGGGCGACGGTCGGCGTGAGCATGGAGTGCCCGAACCGGTAGACGACGTGCGCGAACTCAGCCGTGATCGCCGGGTCGATGTCCGCGTGGTAGGCGGTCTCGTTGATCGGCTGGTTGTCGATCGTGGGCTGCACGAAGCGACCGAACTCCTCGAACGCGAGGTGCTGGTACTCCATCTCCGTGACGAAGCGGGCAGCCTGGAAGAGACGCTCCCCGAAGTCCCACGGGCCGGACTGGTCGTGCCACTGCGCGATGAAGGCGGCGTCGCCGCTGCCCTCGAGGACGTCCTCGACGTGGCCGACGAGGCGGTTGTGCTCGGAGTGGAAGACGTGGTGCACGGCGGTGAGACCGATGTTCTCGTTGCCACGGCCGTCACCGGTGATGTAGTGCGAGTCGAGCAGGTCGGCGTCGTAGCCCGCGTTGGTGGGGACGGCGTCGTGCGCGATGTCGTCGAGGAACGCGTGGCCGGCGTCGAGCGCGGCGGAGGCGTCCACCGGGTTCGACGGGTCACCCTCGACGAGGATCAGGTTGTCGGATGCGGCGCCCAGGGCAGGGTCGATCGGCACCACGAGCTGCGGGTGGCCGTTCGGACCGGCGATGAAGCGCCCGTAGGGGTCGGTCGCCAGCAGCGGGACGGCCTGCACGTCGAGGTCGTCCAGCTCGATGCCCAGCAGCTCACGGCTCTGCTCCTTGATGTCTGCCCAGGTCGCCAGGCCGTCGCGCTCGCCGTCGTCGTCGACGTCGACGCCGTTGAGCAGCTTGCCGGTCGGGACGGGGCCGTCGGCCGTCGCCTCGTACTCGCGCAGGAATGCCTGGTGCGACGGGTGGGAGGTGTAGGTCTGGTTCTGGTCCACGAATGGCGTGGTGCGGTTCTCGTGCTGCACGACGCCGCTGGCGTCGACGTGCTGCGTCGCCCGCGTGACCATGATGAAGTTCGTGGTCGAGGCGGGGTCGTACAGCGGGTCGTCGGGCTGGAGCGGGATGACGACGGTGCCGTTGCCGCCCTTGGAGACCAGGTCCAGACCGTGGTCGAAGAACTGTCCGAAGAGCGTGAACCACGAGTTGAAAGGCGCCGAGAGGCCCTCGTCCGGGGAGACGTTCGGGATGTAGATCTCGCCCGGGGCGAAGGTCTCGCCCGTGACGGTGCCGATGTCGACGGCGTCGATCTCGATCCGCGTACCGCTGGACGCCGGAGCCTTGGTGCCGGTGGCCGTCATCCTCAGCTCGTGCAGGGTGGACGGCAGGCCGTCCGCCTCGAACACGATCTCCTGGTAGCCCCACGCGGGCGCGTACAGGTCGACGAGCACGGGCGCGGTGCTGTCGAGCTGGACCTGGGCGATGCCGTTGCCCGGGCCGACCGCCGCGACGATGCGGACCGCGTTGCCCTCGAACCGCACGGCAACGGTGTCGTTGGTGGTGTCCGTGTACTTGTAGGTGCCGTCGGGGCCGGACCGGTCGTCCGGGCTCTGCGCGTCGACCCACGAGCCTTCGAAGGTCAGCTGCGGGGCGGTCTCCTCGATACGGGAGTACTCGAGCGTGCCGTCGCCGTTGGGGGTCGGGGCCTGGATCGTCGACCCTTCGATGCTCTGCGCGGCGGCGACGGCGGCCGGGTTCGCGGTCGTCTGGTCCGAGATGAGGTTGGAGATGATGCGCGGGTCGGCGTCGTAGACGAAGCCGGAGCTCTGCGCGTAGGAGGTCGGGGTGCCCGGGGCGCCGCCGGGGGCGCCGAACGGGATCGGGTCCG
>JAEYXM010000249.1 GCA_023428465.1 Actinomycetes bacterium | reverse complement strand
CCCGACGGCGTCGTCGACGTACGCGACGGAGCGCAGGCGGCGCGGCGGGGGCCACGTGACCTCGCGTCGGCGGACGTCGGCCACCCACGCGGCACCGCCAGGCGCAGCAGGGTCGGTGTCCGGGGTGTTCAGGAAGGCGGGCTCGACGGCGGGTGCGGCGCGGCGTGCGGGCGACGGCTGGCCAGGCCGCACCGTCCGGCGCGCGGTGCCCCGGACGAGCCCGGCGTCGCGCACCGACGAGCGGAACGCGGCCTCCTGTTCGTCGAGCGCGTCCGCCGCGCCACCCAGCAGCGCCCGGACGAAGCTCTCCCGGGACGAGGTCTCCTCGAGGCGCCGGATCAGGTAGGCGATGGCGACGTCGGCGTCCTCGCGGGCGACGACAGGCGTGTACAGCAGCACCCGCCCGACGTCGCGGCGCACGGCCTGCGCCTGCGCGGGCGCCATGCCCAGCAGCATCTCGACGGTCAGGGGTACGGCCCGGTCGACGGCCAGGACGTGCGCAAGAGCGACGTGGAAGAGGTTCTGACTTCCGACGGCGAGGCGCACCGCACCGACGACGTCGGGCGCGAGCGCGCGGTCCACGAGCCGGGAGTAGGCGGCATCGACCTCGGCCTTGGTCCCGTACGGCGCGGGCGGCCAGCCGTGCAGAACGGCCTCCACGTGCTCCATCGACAGGTTCGCGCCCTTGACCAGACGGACCTTCACCGGGCGACCGCCCCGGGCGACGCGGCGTCGGGCGGCGGCGGCGACCTCGTCGAGGACACCGGACGCCTCCGGGAGGTAGGCCTGCACGGCGAGGCCGAGGTCGGCGTCGTACAGGTCGGGGTCGGCGAGCAGTGTGGTGAACGCGGCCACGGTCGCTGCGAGGTCGCGGTACTCCTCCATGTCCACGGTCACCGAGGTGCCGTGGCGCGCGGCCGACGCCGCGAGCAGTCGCACGCGGGACCGTATCCGCTCGGCGCTGCCGGCGCGGTCCCAGGCGGACAGGCCGTGCGCGATCGACGAGACCTTCGCGGCCACGTGCTCGACGTCCGGTCGGGCGGCGAGCGCCTGCAGCCGGCCCAGGCGTGCGCTCGCCTCGGACGCGCCGAGCACCGCCTCGCCCAGGAGGTTCACGGTGACGCCGAAGCCCTGCGCGCGTGCCGCCGCGAGATGACGGCCGAGCGCAGGCCCCGCGTCGACGAGGAGGTGGCCCACCAGGTCGCGTAGCCGCGCCCGCGCCGCGGGCACGACGACCCCGGGCACGAGGGGCGCGGCGAGGGCTCCCACGGCGAGGAGCGTGCGGTCGACGGGGCCCAGGAAGCTCGACGCCACTCCCGTCCCGCCGCGCAGCGCCGCGAGCTCGCGCGCCGCGACCGCGTCGTCCTCGGGGCGGACGACGCGGTCGACGAACCGCACCGCGAGGTCCAGCCCGTCGGGGTCGGCGACGAGCGCTGCGAGGCGGGCCGCCGCGCCGTCGTCTGCGGCCGGGACCTCGGCCCAACGGCGGGCGAGGGACGCGGCCAGGTCGATGGCACCAGGGCTGATCATGTGCCCCATCGTCCGCGTCCCGGCGCGGCGGCGCACCTGGTGGAGCGCAGGGTGGGAGCACCCCGGTGACCACCTGGTGGCCGCTCGGGCGGGCTCGGGGCGCGTGCAGTACTGTTCGGGCCGTCAGGCATCCTTTAAGGCCCGTCCGGTGAGGCGGGGAAGGAGGTCAGCGATGGATCATGCCATCGAACCCGAGCACGCAGGCTCCTCCGGTACGGACGTGCTCTCCGGTGCGGACATCGGCCGCGCCCTGACCCGCATCGCCCACGAGATCCTCGAACGGAACAAGGGCGCCGCCGACCTGGTCCTGCTCGGCATCCCCACGCGTGGGCTGCCCCTCGCGCAGCGCCTCGCCGAGCGCATCGCCGCCGTCGAGCCGGGCGCGGAGGCCGACCGGCTGGTCGGCTCGCTGGACGTCACGATGTTCCGCGACGACCTGCACCGGCACCCGACGCGCAGCATCGGCGAGACGCAGCTTCCCGCGGGCGTCGAGCACCTCGACGACCGTGTCGTCGTCCTGGTCGACGACGTGCTCTTCTCGGGTCGGACGATCCGCGCGGCCCTCGACGCGCTCGGCGAGCTGGGCCGGCCCCGCGCCGTCCAGCTCGCGGTCCTCGTCGACCGCGGCCACCGCGAGCTGCCGATCCGCGCCGACTACGTGGGCAAGAACCTGCCGACCGCGCTCGGCGAGCAGGTGCGCGTGCGCCTGTCGGAGACCGACGGCACCGACTCCGTGCGCATCGAGGGAGGGCGGCGATGAGGCACCTGCTCAGCGCGGCCGACCTCGACCGCACCACCGCCATCGAGCTGCTGGACATCGCGGCGCGGATGGCCGCGACCCAGGGCCGCGAGATCAAGAAGCTGCCGACGCTGCGCGGGCGCACCGTGGTCAACCTCTTCTTCGAGGACTCCACGCGCACGCGCATCTCGTTCGAGACCGCCGCGAAGCGGCTGTCCGCGGACGTCATCAACTTCTCCGCCAAGGGCTCGAGCGTGTCCAAGGGCGAGTCCCTCAAGGACACCGCGCTGACCCTGCAGGCGATGGGCGCGGACGCGGTCGTCGTGCGCCACCAGGCATCCGGTGCGCCCCACCGACTCGCGCACGCCGGCTGGCTCGGCTCGGCCGTCGTCAATGCCGGCGACGGCACGCACCAGCACCCGACGCAGGCGCTGCTCGACGCCTTCACACTGCGCCGCCACCTCGCGGGCGACGCGGGCAACCCCGACGGCGTGGGCCGCGACCTCGAGGGGCGCCGCGTCGCGATCGTCGGCGACGTCCTGCACTCGCGCGTCGCGCGCTCGAACGTCCAGCTGCTGCACACGCTGGGGGCCCAGGTGACGCTCGTCGCACCGCCGACGCTCGTACCGGTCGGCGCCGAGGACTGGACCGCGACGACGTCGTACCACCTCGACGAGGTGCTCGAGGGGGTCCGGCCCGACGCGGTCATGATGCTGCGCGTCCAGCGCGAGCGGATGGGCGGGGACGGCGGGGCCGGGAGCGCGCGCTCCGGCACGACCGGCTTCTTCCCCAGCCCGCTGGAGTACACGCGGGCGTACGGGCTCGACGCGCGCCGCGTCGCGATGCTCCCCGAGCACGCGATCATCATGCATCCGGGCCCCATGAACCGGGGTCTGGAGATCTCGGCCGACGCCGCCGACTCCCCGCGCGCGGTCATCGTCGAGCAGGTCGCCAACGGGGTCGCTGTCCGGATGGCGGTCCTGTACCGGCTGCTGGCGGGGGAGAGGGAGGCATTGTCATGAGCTACCTGCTGCGGGGGGTCGCGCCGCTGGGCGGCGAGCCCACGGACCTGCTGCTGGACGACGGGCGCATCGTCGCCATGGGCGCGGAGGCCCGGCGCGCGGGTGCGACCGTCGTCGACGGCGAGGGCCTCGTGGCGCTTCCGGGCCTGGTGGACCTGCACACGCACCTGCGCGAGCCCGGCCGGGAGGACGCGGAGACCGTCGAGACGGGCAGCCGCGCGGCGGCCCTGGGTGGGTACACCGCGGTGCACGCGATGGCGAACACCTCGCCCGTCGCGGACACGGCCGGCGTCGTGGAACAGGTGTGGCGACTCGGCCGGCAGGCCGGGTGGACCGACGTGGCGCCCGTGGGCGCCGTGAGCGTCGGGCTGGCGGGGGAACAGCTCGCCGAGCTCGGGGCCATGGCCCACTCGGTTGCGCGGGTGCGGGTCTTCTCCGACGACGGCCACTGCGTCCACGACCCGGTCCTCATGCGCCGCGCGCTGGAGTACGTCAAGGCGTTCGACGGCGTCGTCGCCCAGCACGCGCAGGAGCCTCGCCTGACGCAAGGTGCCCAGATGCACGAGGGCGTCGTGTCCGCCGAGGTCGGCCTCGCGGGCTGGCCCGCGGTCGCCGAGGAGGCGATCATCGCCCGCGACGTCCTGCTCGCCCAGCACGTCGGGTCGCGCCTGCACGTCCTGCACGTGTCGACGGCCGGCTCGGTGGACCTCATCCGCTGGGCGAAGTCCCGCGACATCCCGGTGACCGCGGAGGCCACCCCCCACCACCTCATGCTCACGGACGAGCTGGCCCGCACCTACGACCCGCTGTACAAGGTGAACCCGCCGCTGCGCACCGCGGAGGACGCCGAGGCGCTCCGGGCCGGGCTCGCCGACGGCACGATCGACACGGTGGGCACGGACCACGCGCCGCACAGCCGCGAGGACAAGGACTGCGAGTGGGCGGCCGGGGCCTTCGGGATGCTCGGGCTGGAGACCTCGCTCGCCGTGGTGAGCACGCTCATGGTGGCGACCGGGCGCATGACCTGGGCGGACGTCGCCCGGGTGATGTCCACGGCGCCGGCGCGGATCGGCCGCGTCGACGCGGGACCGACCGCGCAGGGCCGGCCCCTGGAGGTCGGCGAGCCCGCGAACGTCGTGCTCGTGGACCCGGCAGCGTGCTGGACCGTGGACGCCGGCTCCCTCGCCAGCCTCTCCCGCAACACCCCGTACGGCGGGCTGGAGCTCACGGGCCGGGTGGTCGCGACGTTCCTGCGCGGGCACGCGACCGTGCTCGACGGGGCACTCGCCACCCCGAGGAGCGACGCGTGACGAGTACGACTGTCGAGGTCGCCGCGCTCGCGCTGCTCGCCGCCGCTGCCCTCGCCGCGATGTGGCTGGGCTGGCAGCGGCGGGCCGGGCGCTGGGCGGCCCTCGCCGCGGAGCTCGACGGCCCCGCGTTCGCGACCGCGCCGGGCGAGGCCGCCACGTACCTGGCCGGCCCCATGGAAGCGACGTACGTCGCGACGACGCCGGTCGACTCCGCTCTCGAGCGGGTCCCCGTGCGCCACCTCGGGGTGCGCGCCACCGCCGAGGTCGCCGTGGGCGGCAGCGGACTGCTGCTGCGCCGGCCGGGGGAGGCGGACCTGCTCCTGCCCGCGGACCGCCTGATCGACGCCGCCGTGGCGGACGGGATCGCCGGGACCGCCGTGGCCCGGGGCAGGCTCGTGGTGGTCCGCTGGACCGCCGCGGACCGCACACTGCAGACGGGCGTGCTGCCGCGCCACGACGACGACCGGGTCGCCCTGACGGACGCCGTCAACCGGGTGGCACAGACGAGGAAGGACGCCGGATGAGCGAGGAGAGAGCCGTCCTGGTGCTGGAGGACGGGCGGGTCTTCACGGGCCGCGCCTTCGGCGCCACGGGCACGACGGTCGGGGAGGCCGTCTTCAACACCGGGATGACCGGGTACCAGGAGACGTTGACGGACCCGTCGTACCACCGGCAGATCGTCGTGATGACGGCGCCGCACATCGGCAACACCGGTGTGAACGACGAGGACCCGGAGTCCACCCGGATCTGGGTGGCCGGCTTCGTGGTCCGCGAACCTGCCCTGCGCCCCTCGAGCTGGCGCTCGACGCGCACGCTCGACGAGGCGCTGGTCGCCGAGGGCATCGTCGGGATCAGCGGGATCGACACGCGGGCCCTCACGCGGCACCTGCGCGAGCGGGGCGTCATGCGCGCCGGGATCTTCTCCGGTGCCGGTCTGCGGGACGAGGCGGGGCGGGAGCTCCTCGAGCAGGACCTGCTCGACATCGTGAACGAGGCGCCCGCGATGAGCGGAGCCGACCTGGCGCGCGAGGTGACGGTGGCCCGGGCGCACGTGGTCGAGCCGTACCGCGGGCCGGCGAGCAGCCCGGAGCCCGTCGCGACGGTCGTCGCGGTGGACCTGGGCATCAAGTCGATGACGCCGCAGCGCCTCGCCGAGCGGGGCGTCCGCACGCACGTGGTGCCGGCGACGGTGACGCTCGAGGAGGTCCTCGCGCTCGAGCCCGACGGCGTGTTCTTCTCCAACGGCCCCGGTGACCCGTCGGCGGCCGTGCACGAGGTGGAGCTGCTGCGCGGCGTCCTCGACCGGAGGATCCCGTTCTTCGGCATCTGCTACGGCAACCAGCTGCTCGGTCGGGCCCTCGGGTACGGCACGTACAAGCTCACCTACGGCCACCGCGGCGTGAACCAGCCGGTCATGGACCGACGCACGTCGAGGGTCGAGATCACGGCGCACAACCACGGCTTCGCGGTGGACGCGCCGACGGACGCGGACTCGGTTGCCCCGTACGACGACGGCCGCTACGGCCGCGTTCGCGTCTCGCACGTGGCCCTGAACGACGGCGTCGTCGAGGGCCTGGAGTGCCTCGACGTGCCGGCGTTCTCCGTCCAGTACCACCCGGAGGCGGCCGCCGGCCCGCACGACGCCGGGTATCTGTTCGACCGGTTCGTCGAGCTGTGCACGACGGGACGGGTGGGTGCCGACGGCGCCGCGTCCGTCCCCGCCGCCGACGCCGCCGCCCCCAGCGAGGACCCCGAGGAGACCGATGCCCCGCCGCAGTGACATCAGCAGCGTCCTGGTGATCGGCTCCGGTCCGATCGTCATCGGCCAGGCCGCCGAGTTCGACTACTCCGGCACGCAGGCGTGCCGCGTGCTGCGCGACGAGGGCCTGCGGGTCATCCTCGTGAACTCGAACCCGGCCACGATCATGACGGATCCCGAGTTCGCCGACGCCACGTACGTCGAGCCGATCACGCCCGAGGTCGTCGAGGCGATCATCGCGAAGGAGCGCCCGGACGCGATCCTGCCGACCCTGGGCGGGCAGACGGCCCTGAACACCGCGATCGCGCTCGACGAGAGCGGCGTGCTGGAGCGCTACGGCGTGCAGATGATCGGCGTGAACACCCGCTCGATCCACCTCGCCGAGGACCGCCAGCAGTTCAAGGGCGTCGTCGAGCGGTGCGGTGCGGAGGTCGCGCGCAGCATCATCGCGCACACGATGGACGAGGTGCTCGCCGCCGCGGAGGACCTGGGCTACCCGGTGGTCGTGCGCCCGTCGTTCACCATGGGCGGGCTCGGGTCCGGCATCGCGCACGACGAGGCGCAGCTGCGCCAGATCGCGGGCGCCGGCCTGCACTACTCGCCGACGACCGAGGTCCTCCTCGAGGAGTCCATCCTCGGCTGGAAGGAGTTCGAGCTCGAGCTCATGCGCGACAAGGTCGACAACGTCGTCGTCGTCTGCTCGATCGAGAACCTCGACCCGATGGGCGTGCACACCGGCGACTCCGTGACGATCGCACCCGCGCTGACCCTGACGGACCGCGAGTACCAGCGCCTGCGGAACATCGGCATCGCCGTGATCCGCGAGGTCGGCGTGGACACGGGCGGCTGCAACATCCAGTTCGCGGTGCACCCGGGAACGGGCCGCGTGATCGTCATCGAGATGAACCCGCGCGTGTCGCGCTCGTCGGCCCTGGCGTCGAAGGCCACGGGCTTCCCGATCGCGAAGATCGCGGCGCGCCTGGCCGTGGGCTACACCCTCGACGAGATCCCGAACGACATCACCGGCTCGACGCCGGCGTCGTTCGAGCCGGCGATCGACTACGTCGTGGTCAAGGTCCCGCGCTTCGCGTTCGAGAAGTTCCCGGCGGCGGACCCGCTCCTCACGACGACGATGAAGTCCGTCGGCGAGGCGATGGCGCTCGGGCGGAACTTCGCCGAGGCGCTCGGCAAGGCGATGCGGTCCATCGACAAGGCCGGCGCGGTCTTCCACTGGAACGGCGACGTGCCGTCCGGGGAGCGCCTGACCGAGCTCCTGGCGCAGATCGCCATTCCGACCGAGGGCCGACTCGTCCAGGTCCAGCAGGTGCTGCGGTCGGCGGGCCGTCCTGGTGGTGCGAGCGTCGAGGACGTCCAGGCGGCCACCGGCATCGACCCGTGGTTCCTCGACCAGATCGCCCTGATCAACTCGATCGCCGACGACGTCGCCGCGGCCTCCGAGCTCAGCCCGGCACTGCTGGGGCGCGCCAAGCGCCACGGCCTGTCCGACCAGCAGATCGCCGCGCTGCGTGGGATCTCCGAGCAGACGGTGCGCGAGGTGCGCCAGGCGCTCGGCGTGCGGCCGGTGTTCAAGACGGTCGACACGTGCGCCGCGGAGTTCGCCGCGCAGACGCCGTACCACTACTCCTCCTACGACGAGGAGACCGAGGTCCGCCCGCGCGAGCGGGAGGCCGTCATCGTGCTCGGCTCGGGTCCGAACCGCATCGGCCAGGGCATCGAGTTCGACTACTCGTGCGTGCACGCGGTCCTCGCGCTGCGGGACCGCTACGAGACGATCATGATCAACTGCAACCCGGAGACGGTGTCGACGGACTACGACACGTCCGACCGGCTCTACTTCGAGCCGCTCACGCTCGAGGACGTGCTCGAGGTCTACCAGGCCGAGCTCGCCGTCGGGCCGGTCGCCGGAGTGATCGTGCAGCTCGGCGGGCAGACCCCGCTGTCGCTCGCAGACCAGCTCGAGGCGGCCGGCGTGCCGATCCTCGGGACGCCGCCTGCAGCGATCGACGCAGCCGAGGACCGTGGTGCGTTCGGTCGCGTCCTGGTCGAGGCAGGGCTGCCCGCGCCGGCCTTCGGGACGGCGCGTTCCCTGCCCGAGGCCACCGCGGTGGCCCGCCAGATCGGCTACCCCGTGCTCGTCCGGCCGTCGTACGTGCTCGGCGGTCGCGGCATGGAGATCGTCTACTCCGACGAGCAGCTCGCCGGGTACGTCGACCGCGCACTCGAGGGTGCGCGCGCGGCGACCACCGGGCACGCGGAGATCCCGCCCCTGCTGATCGACCGCTTCCTCGACGACGCGATCGAGCTCGACGTCGACGCGCTGTACGACGGGCAGGACCTGTACCTCGGCGGCGTCATGGAGCACATCGAGGAGGCCGGGATCCACTCGGGCGACTCGGCGTGCGTCCTGCCGCCCGTGACGGTCTCCGCCGCGGAGATGGCTCGCATCCGCCAGTCCACGGAGGCGATCGCGCGCGGCGTCGGTGTACGAGGTCTGCTGAACGTGCAGTACGCGCTCGTGTCCGACGTGCTCTACGTGCTCGAGGCCAACCCGCGGGCGTCACGCACGGTGCCGTTCGTGTCGAAGGCGACCGGTGTCGCACTGGCCAAGGCGGCGGCCCTGGTCATGGGGGGCGTGCCGATCGCCGAGCTGCGCGCCACGGGCATCCTGCCCACGTCCGGCGACGGCGGGTCGCTCGGCCTGGACGCGCCCATCGCCGTCAAGGAGGCCGTGCTGCCGTTCAAGCGGTTCCGCACGGCCGCCGGGACCGTGGTGGACACCGTCCTGGGCCCGGAGATGCGCTCGACCGGCGAGGTCATGGGCATGGACGTCGACTTCCCGACGGCGTTCGCCAAGTCCCAGGCCGCCGCGTTCGGTGGGCTCCCGACCAGCGGGACCGCGTTCATCTCGGTCGCCGACCGCGACAAGCGCGCGATCACGTTCCCCGTGAAGCGGCTCACCGAGCTGGGATTCCGGATCCTCGCGACCGAGGGGACCTCGGCCGTGCTGCGCCGCAACGGGATCGCGTCGACCGTCGTCCGCAAGGCATCCCAGGGGCGCCAGGAGGGCGGCGAGACCATCGTCGACCTGATCAACGCCGGCGAGGTCGACATCGTCGTGAACACCCCGTCGGGGCAGGGTGCGCGGGCCGACGGGTACGAGATCCGCACGGCTACCGTGGCGGTCGACAAGCCGATCGTCACCACCGTGCAGCAGCTCGCCGCGGCGGTGCAGGCGATCGAGTCGCTGCAGGGCGGGGCGTTCTCCGTGTGCAGCCTCCAGGACCACACCTTCGAGCTGCGCGCCAGGCTCGCCCGATGACGGCCTTCGGGGCGCGCCTGGCGCGCGCCATGGAGGGTCTCGGGCCGGTCTGCGTCGGCATCGACCCGCACCCGTCCCTCCTGGACGCCTGGGGCCTGCCCGACGACGCCGAGGGCCTGCGCCGGTTCTCGATGCGCGTGGTCGAGGCGCTGGCGGGTCGCGTCGCCGCCCTCAAGCCCCAGTCGGCGTTCTACGAGCGGCACGGCTCGGCCGGGGTCGCGGCCCTCGAGGAGGTCGTCGCGGCGGTCCGGGCGGACGGGACGACGCAGGTCGTGGTGGATGCCAAGCGGGGCGACATCGGCTCCACGATGGCCGGTTACGCCGACGCCTATCTGCGCGAGGGCTCGCCCCTGGCCGGGGACGCCCTGACCGTGAGCCCCTACCTGGGCGTCGGGTCGCTCGAGCCGGCGTTCCGGACGGCCGCGGCGAACGAGCGCGGCCTGTTCGTCCTCGCCCTCACCTCGAACCCGGAGGGCCCGAGCGTGCAGCACGCGGTGCGCCCGGGGGAGGAGGGCCCGGTCGCGGTCGCCGCAGCGATCGCACGGCACGTGGCCGCGCGCAACGCCGCGGAGCTGGACGGCCCCGACGCCGTCGGCCCGCTCGGCTCCGTCGGGCTCGTCGTCGGCGCGACGGTCGGCGACGCCGTCGCGCGCCTGGGCAT
>JAEYXM010000242.1 GCA_023428465.1 Actinomycetes bacterium | reverse complement strand
GGGGACCGGGTCGGCCTCGTCGGGCGCAACGGCGCGGGCAAGACCACACTCACCCGGGTGCTCGCAGGGGAGGGGCTGGCGACCGGCGGCAAGATCGTGCGCTCCGGGGACGTCGGCTACCTCCCGCAGGACCCGCGCACGGGTGACCTCGACGTGCTCGCGATGGACCGCATCCTGTCCGTCCGCGAGCTCGACCACATCATCCGGTCGATGCGTGCCGCCGAGACGGCGATGGCGAGCGCCGACGACGCCAAGCGGGACGCGGCCATGGAGCGGTACTCCCGTCTGGACGCCCGGTTCTCCGCGGCCGGCGGATACGCGGCCGAGAGCGAGGCGTCCCGCATCGCGGCGAACCTCGGGCTCGACGATCGGGTGCTCCACCAGCCGCTGGGCACGCTGTCGGGCGGGCAACGCCGACGCGTGGAGCTGGCGCGGATCCTCTTCTCCGGCGCCGACACCCTCCTGCTCGACGAGCCCACCAACCACCTCGACGCCGACTCGGTCGTGTGGCTGCGCGACATCCTGGCCGTGTACCCGGGCGGCTTCCTGGTGATCAGCCACGACGTCGGGCTGGTCCGCACGACGGTCAACAAGGTGTTCCACCTGGACGCCAACCGCGCCGAGCTCGACCAGTACAACCTCGGCTGGGACGCGTACCTGCAGCAGCGGGAGACGGACGAGCGTCGGCGTCGCCGGGAACGCGCCAACGCCGAGAAGAAGGCCTCGGCGCTCATGGCCCAGGCCGACAAGATGCGCGCCAAGGCCACCAAGGCCGTCGCCGCCCAGAACATGGCCCGACGCGCGGAGCGCCTCATGGCCGGCGTGGAGGCCGAGCGGGTGGCGGACAAGGTCGCCCACCTGCGGTTCCCGAAGCCTGCTCCGTGCGGCCGGACGCCCCTGACGGCGACCGGGCTGTCGAAGTCGTACGGCTCGCTCGAGGTGTTCACCGACGTCGACCTCGCGGTGGACCGGGGCAGTCGCGTCGTCATCCTGGGCCTCAACGGTGCCGGGAAGACGACGCTCCTGCGCCTCCTCGCCGGGGTCGAGGAGGCCGACACGGGCGAGGTCGTGCCCGGGCACGGGCTCAAGCTCGGGTACTACGCCCAGGAGCACGACACCCTGGACCAGACCACGACCGTGGTCGAGAACCTGCGCCACGCCGCACCCGACCTCATCGACACGCAGGTGCGGTCCGTGCTCGGCTCGTTCCTCTTCTCGGGTGAGGACGCGGACAAGCCCGTGCGTGTCCTGTCCGGCGGTGAGAAGACCCGCCTCGCGCTTGCGACGCTCGTCGTATCCTCGGCCAACGTGCTGCTGCTGGACGAGCCGACGAACAACCTCGACCCGGCGAGCAGGGAGGAAGTGCTCGGAGCCTTGCGGACCTATGAAGGGGCAGTTGTACTGGTCACTCACGATGAGGGCGCCGTTTTTGCTCTTCAACCCGATCGAGTGGTGCTCCTGCCCGACGGGGACGAAGATCTGTGGAACGACAGTTACGCGGACCTCATCGCGTTGGCGTGAACCAGACCGACGGCTGACCCTCAGGAGGGCCCCCATGGGCGACAAGCTGCCGAAGGGCTCCCGCATCACCGGGAGCAATCGCAAGGACCTCGCGACCTCGCTCGTCCAGCGGTACGAACGAGGCGAGAGCATCCGTTCGATGGCCGACGACATCGGCCGCTCGTACGGATTCGTGCACGGGGTTCTCGCCGAAGCGGGTGTCTCCATGCGCAGCCGTGGTGGCGCGACGCGCGGTGCCGCGGCCCAGGCGAGGCGCGAGGCGGCGAAGAAGGCGAGCTGACAGGTCCTCGACCCGGGCGCCGGGGCGCAGTGCTGGATGCGCCTCAGCGGCCGGCTCGACGATCGCGCGCGGCCCCCTCCTGCGCGTCGACGATGGCGTCCTCCTCGTCCTCCGCCGTCGGGCGGCGGGACCGAGGTGTGCGACGAGGTGCGCCCTGGTTCCGGACGTCGCCGTCTTCTCGCGCGTCGCCCTGCCCGCTGGTCGTCCCGGTCGGGCTTGCGTCACGTACGTCGTCGTCGTCCGTGCGTCGGATCAGCAGCACTCCACCCACGAGGGCGCCCAGCGCGAAGACCCACCACTGGAAGGCGTACGAGAGGTTGACGCCGGTGCTCGTGCCCGGTCGGGGCAGGGCCGCCAGGCCGGGCGGCGGCGCACCGTCCTCCGTCACGAGGACCCCGTAGGCGCCCAGGACGTCCTGCGGCACGCCGGCGCGGACGAGGTCGGCGGGCGCGACGGCGAACGTCTCCCCGGCCGGCGCGGACCGGTCCGAGCCCCCTTCGAGGGGCCGCAGGCGCATGACCACCGTGACCTCCCCGGCCGGCAGCGGCGGCGCCGGGGGCAGGCCCGCGTCGGGGGCGAGCGCGGCCCAGCCCCGGTTCACGACGAGCAAGGTCCCCGTGAGGGGCCCCTGCGTCACCTCGAGGACGGCCAGGTCGTGCACGGCGGGGGAGCCGTCCACGGGGCGGCCGCGCAGCACCACGCGATCGTCCGTGTACCGGCCGACCGCAGTGACGGGTCGCCAGGTGTCGTCGGGCTCGAGCGGGGCACCCGCTGCCAGGACGTCGGCGACGGCGACCGGCTCGGCGTCGTAGTTGCTGCTCACCAGGTCGGCGGTGCGGCTGCGGTCCTCGTGCCGGCTCCACTGCCACAGGCCGGCCACGACGCAGCCTGCCGCGAGCAGGACGGCGACGGCCAGCGTGACGACGCGACGGAGCATCAGTCCTCCGGCGCCAGCTCCGCCACCGGCACGGTGTCGCGGTGGAAGGAACGCAGCGACAGGAAGTGCTCGAGGTGCTCGCGGTGGTCGCCGCACGCGAGCCACACCTTCCGGCGCTCCGGGGCATGGATCTTGGGGTTGTTCCACCGCACGGCCCACTCGGCGGGGGCGGTGCAGCCACGAGCGCTGCAGGTCAGGTCCACGCGCTCAGTCTGCCTCCCCGCGGCCCGCTCCACGTGCGCCCGGCGGCAGGGCGCGGGGGAGCGGGGTGGCGACCGCCGCGGGGTGCGGCTCGCCGCCGGCGTTCGCCAGCAGCACGGCGACGTACGGCAGGACGACCGCGCCGACCAGGAGCAGCCACCGCGACCAGTGGTCCACGAGCACCGCGCCGAGGAAGCACACGACCCGGATGCTCATCTGCGTCAGGTAGCGCCGCGTGCGGCGCGCGACGTCGTCGGAGAGCGAGGCCGCGGCGGTCGTGATGCTCGCGACCTCCGCCTCCGCAGCGCGTGCCCGGCGACCCATCCACCGAGTCTAGGCGTCCACCGACGACGTGCCCGGGGGTGCGTTTGACGACGAAACGTGCACCGATCTGTTGTGCGAGCCGCACGCGGCAGCCGGGTGTGGGGTGGGCTACGGTCGGCATCCGGACCTGAACGGGCGACGGCCCGGGCGACGACAAGGAGAGATCTCGTGGCGGAGCACACCCCTCGCAGCGTCCTGGTGACCGGCGGCAACCGCGGCATCGGGCAGGCCATCGTCGAGCGGTTCCTCGCCGCGGGCGACAAGGTCGCCTCCTTCGACCGCGGAGGCGAGCCGCCCGCGGGCGCTCTCGGGGTCTTCGGGGACGTCACGAGCACCGCCGACGTCGACGCCGCCTTCGTGCAGGTCGAGGAGGCCCACGGCCCGGTCGACGTGCTGATCGCGAACGCCGGCATCACCCGCGACCAGCTCCTCATGCGGATGACCGACGAGGAGTACGAGCAGGTCCTCGACATCAACCTCGGCGGCGCCTTCCGCTGCGTGCGCCGCGCATCGAAGGGCATGATCCGCCTGCGTCGCGGCCGCATCGTGCTCATCTCGTCCGTGGTCGCCCTGTACGGCGGCACGGGCCAGGTCAACTACTCGGCCTCGAAGTCGGGCCTCATCGGCATGGCGCGGTCGGTCACGCGCGAGCTCGGCGGGCGCGGCATCACCGCGAACGTCGTCGCACCTGGTTTCATCGACACCGCGATGACTGCGGCGCTGCCGCAGGAGCGGCAGGACGCCTACAAGGCGGCCATCCCCGCGGGGCGGTTCGCCCAGCCGGAGGAGGTCGCCGGCGTCGTGGAGTTCCTGGCCTCCCCGGCGGCCGCCTACATCAGCGGGGCCGTGGTCCCCGTCGATGGCGGCCTCGGCATGGGTCACTGAGGACGACGGAAGGACATCGGCATGGGTCTGCTGGACGGCAAGAGGCTGCTGGTCACGGGGGTGCTCGTCGAGAGCTCCATCGCGTTCCACGTGGCGCGCCTGGCGCAGGAGCAGGGCGCAACCGTGGTGCTGACCGCGCCCGGTCGTCAGACGCGGCTCACCAGCGCCGTCGCGCGCCGGCTCCCGCAGGAGGCGCCGGTCGTGGCACTGGACGTCACGTCCACGGAGGACCTGGACTCCCTCGCGGAGCGGCTGGGTGAGCACGTCGACGGCCTGGACGGCGTCGTGCACTCGATCGGCTTCGCCCCGCAGTCGGTCATGGGGGGCAACTTCCTGGCCGGGCAGTGGGAGGACGTCGCGACCGCGGTGAACATCTCCGCGTACTCGCTCAAGGCGCTCGCGGTCGCCGCGCAGCCGCTGCTCACGCCGGGCGCGTCCGTCGTCGGCCTGACCTTCGACGGCCGTTACGCATGGCCGGTGTACGACTGGATGGGCGTGGCCAAGGCCGCCTTCGAGGCCACGGCCCGGTACCTGGCCCGCGACCTGGGCCGCGAGGGCATCCGCGTGAACCTGGTCTCCGCGGGTCCGATCCGCACGACGGCCGCCACCCACATCCCGGGGTTCGAGCAGATGGAGAACGGCTGGGCCGAGCGGGCGCCCCTCGGCTGGGACTCCGGCGACCCCGAGCCGACGGCCCGCGCGGTCACCGCCCTGCTCTCGGACTGGTTCCCGGCGACGACTGCTGAGATCATCCACGTTGACGGTGGTTTCCACGCGATGGGGCAGTGACATGACGAACTCGGCCAGACGCCTGCTGCTCCTGCGGCACGCCAAGGCCGAGCCGCACGGGACGGTGCCCGACGAGCTGCGCCGACTCGACCCGCGCGGCCGCCACCAGGCGACGTCCGTGGGGACCGGCTTGCGGACCGCCGCCCTGCAGCCCGAGACCGTGCTCGTGTCCTCCGCCGTGCGGGCGCGCGAGACGTGGGAGCACGTCGCGTCGACGCTGGCCGACGAACCGGCGCCCGATGTCGTCCTCCGCGACGACCTGTACTGGGCGAGCGTCGAGGACGTCGTCGAGATCCTGCGCAACGTGGACGCCCGGGTCCGGACCGTCCTCGTCGTCGCGCACGAGCCGACGATGTCCGAGACGGCCGTGCGCCTCGCGGGCAGCGGCTCGCCCGAGGTGATGAACCAGGTGCGGCACGGGCTCCCGACTGCGTCGTACGCGCTTCTCGACGTCCCCACGACGTGGGCCGAGCTCGAGCCCATGGGCGCGGTGCTGCGCGACGTCGTCCGGCCGGCGTGGCGGGACTGACCCAGGACTGATCCGGGACGCCCCTGACGGCGGCCCGGTCGATCGGGACGCGTCCGCTGGGTGGCGTCGCCGCCGCCGGGCATGGTGGCTCTGTCACAGTTGGTCCGTGGCTCTCATCTCCCCTTTCCGTGCCCTGCGCCCGCGCCGGGACCGCGTCTCCGCGGTCGCGGCTCCGCCCTACGACGTCGTGGACACCGCCGAGGCCCGCGCGCTCGCGGACGGCAATCCCGACAGCTTCCTGCGCGTCTCGCGCCCTGAGCTCGAGCTGGGCGACGACGTCGACCCGCACGAGGAGCAGGTCTACGCGCTCGCGCGCACGAACCTCGACGCGCTCGTGGAGCGGGGGGTCCTGGTGCGCGACGACGAGCCGGGGCTGCTCGTCTACCGGCAGGTCATGGGCGAGGCCGTGCAGACCGGCATCGTCGGCTGCGCGAGCGTCGCCGACTACCGTCGCGGCGTCATCGCCACGCACGAGCACACGCGCCCCGACAAGGAGGCCGACCGCACACGTCACATCGAGGTCCTCCGCGCGCACGACGAGCCGGTCTTCCTCATGTACCGCGCGGACGCGCCCGGCGCGGCCGAGGTGGCGGAGGTCGTCGACGCCGTGACCGCGGGCGAGCCCGAGTACGACCTGACCACCGACGACGGCATCCGGCACACCCTGTGGACCGTGACCGACGACGAGCACCTGCCCGCCCTGGTGGACGCGTTCGGCGAGATGGCGACGCTCTACGTCGCCGACGGGCACCACCGCAGCGCCGCCGCCGCGCGCGTCGCCGAGGTGCGCCGCGAGGCCGGGGCGGCCGAGTTCCCGAGCGTGGTGTTCCCGGCGGACCAGCTCACGGTGATGGCCTACAACCGCGTCGTGCGGGACCTGGCCGGCCACGACGTCGCCTCCCTCCTCGAGGCGCTCGCCGCGGACTTCGAGGTCCACGAGGTGCAGGGGGCGCCGACGCCGGGCCGGCACGAGTTCGGGCTCTACGTGTCCGGGCGCTGGTACCTGCTCGCGGCGCGTGCCGGTGTCATCGACGAGGAGGACCCGATCGCGCGCCTCGACGTCTCGGTCCTGCAGGACCGCGTGCTGGCGCCGCTGCTCGGCATCGCCGACCCGCGCACGGACCAGCGCATCGCGTTCGTCGGCGGGATCCGTGGGACCGCCGAGCTCGTGCGGCTCGTCGACTCCGGCGCCCATGCGGCTGCCTTCGCGCTGCACCCGACCTCGACGGAGGAGGTCATGGACGTCGCTGACCTCGGCCAGGTCATGCCGCCGAAGTCGACGTGGTTCGAGCCGAAGCTCAGCTCGGGCCTGTTCGTGCACCCCATCGACTGAGCCCGTCGCGGGCACCCTGGGCGTCTCGGGGCGCCCAGGGCCTGGACGCGGGCCTCAGGCGTGCACGACGGTGCCCTTGGGCACCACGGTGATCCCCGACTCCGTCACGGTGAACCCGCGCGCCCGGTCGTGCTCGGGGTCGATGCCGACGCGCGCACGCTCCTCCACCATGACGTTCTTGTCGAGGATCGCGCGGTGCACCTGGGCGTGCCGCCCCACGACCGAGTTGTCGAGGATCACGGAGTCGCTCACCGACGACCACGAGTGCAGGTAGACGCCGGGCGAGAGCACGGACCCGGAGACGGTCGCGCCGGACACGATCACGCCGGGGGAGACCAGCGAGTCCGCGGCGTGGCCGAGGCGCCCGGGGCCGGCGTGCACGAACTTCGCGGGCGGCATGCCGATGTACCCGGAGAACAGCGGCCAGTCGGTGTTGTAGAGGTTGAACACCGGGTTGACCGAGATCAGGTCGAGGTGCGCGTCGTAGTACGCGTCCATCGTCCCGACGTCGCGCCAGTAGTCGCGGTCCCGGTCGGTCGAGCCGGCGACGTCGTTGCGGATGAAGTCGTAGACCGCCGCCGTCCCCTTGTCGACGAAGTAGGGCACGATGTCGCCGCCCATGTCGTGCTTGGACGTCGGGTCCTCGGAGTCCTTGGTCACGGCCTCGATGAGCGCGTCCGCGTCGGCGACGTAGTTGCCCATCGACGCGAGGATCTCGCCGGGGGAGTCCGCAAGCCCCACGGGGTTCTCGGGCTTCTCCAGGAAGGCGGAGATCCGCGTCGGGTCGTCCTCGGCGGTCTGGATCACGCCGAACTGGTCGGCGAGCGAGATGGGCTGGCGGATCGCCGAGACCGTGAACTCGGCGCCCGACGCGATGTGCGCATCGACCATCTGCGAGAAGTCCATCCGGTACACGTGGTCGGCGCCGACGGCGACCACGATGTCGGGGCGCTCGTCCTCGATGATGTTGAGGCACTGGTAGATCGCGTCGGCGCTGCCGAGGTACCAGTGCTTGCCGACGCGCTGCTGCGCGGGCACGGGCGCGACGTAGTTGCCGAGCAGCGGCGACATGCGCCACGTGCGGGCGACGTGCCGGTCGAGGCTGTGCGACTTGTACTGGGTCAGCACGATGATCTGCAGGTACCGCGAGTTCACGAGGTTGGACAGCGCGAAGTCCACCAGGCGGTACATGCCGCCGAAGGGGACCGCGGGCTTGGCGCGGTCGGAGGTGAGCGGCATGAGCCGCTTGCCCTCGCCGCCGGCGAGGACGATAGCCAGGACGTGGGGCGCTGCCATGGTCCGACCCTAGGGCTGCGAGGGCCCAGGAGCCAGAAGACGCGCCCCGGCACGCTAGCGTGTCGCTGTGCGCGTCGATCTTCTCACCAGGGAGTACCCGCCGTTCGTGTACGGCGGGGCGGGTGTCCACGTGACCGAGCTCGCGGCCGTGCTGCGCCGTCAGGTGGACGTGCGGGTGCGGTGCTTCGACGGCCCGCGCGACGCGCCCGACGTCGCCGGGTACGACACGCCATCGGGCCTCGCGGAGGCGAACCCGGCCCTGCGCACCCTCGCCGTCGACCTGCTGATGGCGGGCGGCGCCGACGGAGCCGACGTCGTGCACTCGCACACCTGGTACGCCAACATGGCCGGGCACATCGCGGGCCTGCTGTACGACGTGCCGCACGTCGTGACGGCGCACAGCCTCGAGCCGCTGCGCCCGTGGAAGGCCGAGCAGCTCGGCGGCGGCTACCGGCTGTCCGGCTGGGCGGAGCGCACCGCGTACGAGGGCGCGGCGGCCGTCGTCGCGGTGAGCGGCGGCATGCGCGAGGACATCCTGCGTTCCTACCCGGCCGTCGACCCGGCGCGCGTGCATGTGGTGCACAACGGCATCGACCTGACCGGGTGGCGCCGACCCGCGGGCGACGAGCTCGAGGCCGCTGCGGCGACCCTGCAGCGGCTCGGGATCGACCCGCGGCGCCCCACGATCGTCTTTGTCGGTCGCATCACGCGTCAGAAGGGCCTGCCGTACCTGCTGCGCGCAGCGGAGCGGCTCCCGGCCGACGTGCAGCTGGTCCTGTGCGCGGGTGCGCCCGACACCCCCGAGATCCTCGCCGAGGTCTCCGGCCTGGTCGACACGCTGCGCGTCGCGCGCGGCGGTGGCGTCGTGTGGGTCGAGGAGATGCTGCCCCGTGAGCAGCTGACCGCCGTTCTCGCAGCCGCCACGGTCTTCGTGTGCCCGTCGGTCTACGAGCCGCTGGGCATCGTGAACCTCGAGGCCATGGCGTGCGGCCTGCCGGTCGTCGGCACGGCGACCGGCGGCATCCCCGAGGTGATCGTCGACGGCGAGACCGGCTGGCTCGTGCCGATCGAGCAGGTCGCGGACGGGACGGGCACGCCCGTGCACCCGGAGGCGTTCGTCGCCGACCTCGGCGACGCCCTGACGGCCGCGGTCTCCGACCCGGCCCGCGCGGCCGAGATGGGGCGGGCCGCCCGCCGCCGGGTCGAGGAGCACTTCGCGTGGGAGACCATCGGGGAGCGCACGCTGGAGGTCTACCGCTCGGTGCTCTGAGCGCAGCCTCAGGCGACGAGCGTCGCCGAGCACAGCGCGCGGCGCGCGGCGTGGTCGACGTGCCGCAGCGCCGCGGAGCGCTGGTCGGCCTGCCAGAGGTTGACCGCCCCGCCGTCGTCGGTGACGGCCAGGTCGACGATGAGGCGCAGGCGTGCAGCGAGGGCGAGGACGCGGGCGCGCCGCTGGTCGAGCTCGGGCGGCAGGTGCCACGGGGTCGCGCGCAGTGCCTCGAGGGCCTCCGCGGCCTCTGGGCGCCACTGCGCGGTGCCGAGCGAGTCCAGTGCGTCCGTCGCGGTCAGGAGCGCGCCGCGCAGCTCGCGCTCGGCCTCGGCGAGGGTGCCGACGGCGCCCACCACGGCGAGCGACCAGGCGGGCACCTCGCGCACGTCCCACTCGACGAGGAACCCGGGTTCGGCCCCGCTGCCGAACTCCGTCACCAGCGGCACCGCCCCGAAGGACCCCGCGGACGTCGTCACGAGAACGCACTCGCCGGCGTCGACCGCCGCCCGGCTCAACGCCGGCGGGACGCCCTGGACGTCTCCCGCGGCCGGGAGGACGGCCGCGACGTGGCGGACGTCGCCGGCCCAGGCGTCGATGAGGCCGCGCAGGTCCGTTGCCGGGGCGTCCGGGCCGGCCACGGCGTGCTCCTCGTCGTCACCCTGCACGACGGCGAGGGCGCGCTCCGCGGCTGCCGGCGTCCAGGCGTGGGGGAGCCAGATCGCGAGGTGGATGGACCGGGGCAGGTCCAGCACGGCGTGGTCCACCGCTCCACGGTAGCTCCCGGGCGTGGCCCGGCCGTCACCGCCACCGGCCCGGGTTAGGGTCGGGGCCATGGTGCTCCAGCTTCAGGACGTGACGATCCGCCGGGGCGACCGGGCGATCCTCGACCAGGTGTCGTGGAGCGTGGCCGAGGGTGAGCGCTGGGTCGTGCTCGGCCCCAACGGCGCCGGCAAGACGACGCTCCTGCAGATCGCGTCGGGGCGCATGCACCCGACGGCCGGGACCGCCCACGTGCTGGGCCGGCGCCTCGGGGCCGTCGACGTCTTCGAGCTGAGGCCGCGCATCGGCGTGGCCTCCGCGGCCCTCGCGGACCGGATCCCGCCGGGGGAGGCCGTGCTCGACGTCGTGCTCACGGCCGCGTACGGCACGACCGGGCGGTGGCGCGAGGCGTACGAGGCGCTCGACCACGAGCGGGCGCGGGTGCTCCTGGACGTGTTCGGCGTCGGGCGCCTCGTGGACCGGACCTTCGGGACCCTCAGCGAGGGCGAGCGCAAGCGCGTGCAGATCGCCCGCGCGCTCATGACGGACCCCGAGCTGCTGCTCCTGGACGAGCCGGCGGCCGGCCTGGACCTCGGGGGCCGCGAGGAGCTCCTCGGGGCGCTGACCGAGCTGGCCCGCGACCCGCGCTCGCCCGTCCTCGTGCTGGTCACCCACCACGTCGAGGAGATCCCGGTGGGCTTCACCCACGGGCTCCTCCTGCGCGACGGGCGCATCAGTGCGGCAGGGCCGCTCGACGAGGTCATCACGCCGCAGCACCTGTCGGAGGCCTTCGGCACCGAGCTTGCCGTCGAGCGGCACGGCGAGCGGTTCAGCGCCCGCGCCGTCGGCTGAGGAGGTCGGGCCCCAGGTCGCGAAGTCGGGGACGGATGCCGCCACCCTGGGGGCTCGCGCATAGTTAGGATCAACGGGCGCACATCGGGAGGGAACGGACATGACGTGGGGTATTTGGCTCGGAGCGGCACTGCTCCTGGGCGTGATCGAGATGCTCACCGTCGACCTCGTGCTCGTGATGTTCGCGGGTGGTGCTCTGGTCGCGGGTGGTCTGGCTGCGGCCGGCGCACCGCTGTGGGTCCAGATCATCGGCTTCGCCGTGACGTCCACCCTCCTGCTGCTCGCTCTGCGGCCCTGGCTGCTGCGCCACCTGCGCGTGCGCGTCCCGCTCGCCGAGACCAACGCCGCCGCCCACATCGGCCGTGAGGCCGTCGTCGTGCTGCCGGTCACGGAGCACTCGGGCCGCGTCAAGCTCGCCGGCGAGGTCTGGACGGCGCGCACCGACGACCCTGGCACGATCGACGTCGGCGACGAGGTCACGGTCGTGAAGATCGAGGGGGCCACCGCTGTGGTGACCCGCCAACGCACGAACGGGCCCGCCACGAGCGGCCCGTCGGCATAGACGGAGGAGAACGCGTGAACACATGGGTCACGGGGGCCGGCCACGTGCTGGCCAGCACGGGCGAGGACAACCCCGCCGAGACCGCAGGGCTGGTGATCCTCGGCCTCATCATCCTGTTCGTCGTCATCGCGCTCATCCGCGCGGTCAGGATCGTCCCGCAGTCGCGCGCGTACCTCGTGGAGCGCCTGGGTCGTTTCTCGCGCACCCTCGACGCCGGTCTGCACGTCCTCGTGCCGTTCATCGACCGCATCCGGGCGATCGTCGACCTGCGCGAGCAGGTCGTCTCGTTCCCGCCGCAGCCGGTCATCACCTCGGACAACCTGGTCGTGAGCATCGACACGGTCATCTACTTCCAGGTGACGGATCCGAAGTCCGCGGTCTACGAGATCGCGAACTACATCACCGGTATCGAGCAGCTCACGGTCACCACGCTGCGTAACGTCGTCGGCTCGATGGACCTCGAGCAGACGCTGACGAGCCGCGACCAGATCAACGGCCAGCTGCGCGGGGTGCTCGATGAGGCGACCGGGCGCTGGGGCGTCCGCGTGAACCGCGTCGAGCTGAAGTCCATCGACCCGCCGCAGAGCGTGCAGGGTGCGATGGAACAGCAGATGCGCGCCGAGCGCGACCGTCGTGCGGCGATCCTCACCGCCGAAGGCGTGAAGCAGTCCCAGATCCTCACGGCCGAGGGTGAGAAGCAGGCAGCGATCCTGCGGGCCGAGGGTTCCGCACAGGCCGCGGTCCTGAAGGCCGAGGGTGACGCGCGCGCGATCCTCCAGGTCTTCGACGCCATCCACCGCGGTGACGCCGACCCCAAGCTGCTCGCGTACCAGTACCTGCAGATGCTCCCGGAGATCTCGCGCACCCAGTCGAACAAGGTCTGGTTCATCCCGACGGAGTTCACCGCGGC
>JAEYXM010000273.1 GCA_023428465.1 Actinomycetes bacterium | reverse complement strand
CTCGTGGTCCGCGCCGGCCGCCGTGCCCTGCGCCGACGCCTCGCCCGTTGACCCGTCCGACGCCCGTCACCACACAGTGGATCAAAGGTGCTGCGGTCGGGGCCAGAGTGGAACGCTCTGCTCCCGTTCCGTTCCACTCGAGAGGGGTGGAGGCGGGATCGCCTTGCCGTCAGGACGTCGCGTGCTCGCGGAAGCGGTCGGCCAGGGGCGTGCGCACCCGCGCCAGGACGCCCGCGCCGTCGGGCACCAGCGACCACAGGCCGAGCGGCACGTGGTGCTGCTCGAGGGAGCCGCCGTCGCGCCAGTCCCAGCCGTACCAGTCGATGACCGCCCACCACGTGTAGCCGACCACCGGCAGACCGCCGGCGCGCAGGGCCCGCACGCACGCCACGGAGGCGTCCAGCCACGCGACCCGGTCCCGGGCCGTGCGCCCGCTCGCGGTCTCGGTGAGCATCACGGGCCGCCCGTACCGCTCGGCGAAGCCGGTGAGCACGGCCGCGAGCCCGTCGGTGCCCTCGTCGACCTTCTCGCGCGAGGCTCCCGGGCGCCCGTCGCGCCGGTCCCCGGGCACCACGCGCTCGCTCGAGACGCCGGGGTAGTAGTTGACGCCCATGACGTCGGGGACCGCGGGGTTCGCGGCGAACCAGGCCAGGGCGTCGTCCCCGAACCGGTGCTCGGCGAGGTACGCGGCCAGCGCGTGGTCGGCGCCCACGCGCCCCGTGACGAGGTCCTCGATCAGGTAGCCGCGGTGACGCAGGTAGGCGATCTCGTCGCCCTCGACGCCGGTGAACCGCGAGGAGGCCTCCACGTGCACGAACGTCGCGTCCGGGTTCACCTCGGCGATGCCGTGCTGCGTGCTCACGATGCCGCGGGACAGCGCGCGGACCACCTGCACGAACCCGTCGTGCCCGCGCAGGTAGGGCGGCCAGTAGCCGTACTGCCCGCAGTACAGGGCGTTGAGCAGCGGCTCGTTGAGCGGGGTGAACACGTCGAAGGTGCCGCGGTACCGCTCGGCGACGGCGACCGCGTACTCCGCGCCGCGCTGCGGGTAGGAGGCGTTCGCGAACTCGTTGTCGAGCCACGTCGGCGTGCCGTAGTGCATGAGGTCGACGATCGGCGTCAGGCCCAGCTCCGCGAACCGCTCGGCGACGCGGTCCAGCCAGCTCCAGTCCCACCGGCCGGGGGCGGGGTTCACGCGGTACCAGGGGATCCCCCACCGGACCATCGAGGCGCCCGCGTCGGCCGCGAGCCCGAGGTCCGCGTGCCACTGCTGGTAGTGCTGCGTCATCTCGTACTCGTCGAGAACGCGCTCCCGGAACGGCGTCTGCGGGATGAACGTGTCCTCGATGCCGACGGCGAACCGCAGGTCACCCTCGTCGTACCAGGGCATGGCCAGGCCTCCACACGGGCGCGGCCGGGGACGACGCGGGCCCGGCACCGTCGGTGCCAGGCCCGTCCGCACTGCCGCGCGTCAGATCACTTCTTGTTGCGACGCTGGTGACGCGTCTTGCGCAGCAGCTTGCGGTGCTTCTTCTTGGCCATGCGCTTGCGGCGCTTCTTGATGACGGAGCCCACGTGTCCTCGCTCAGTTCTTCGGGTGTGTGCACGCGGTCCCCCGCAACTCCTCCGTGGAGGCGCAGCAGGTCCCCCGCGCTCGGGAGAGTCCGACGGTCACTCTACCGGGTCGGGACAGACCCCGCGCACACGGGCCTTGGCGGGCGAGATCGCTCAGGCGCCGGCGGTACCGGCCGCACCCGGCTCTGCGGCGTCGTCCCCGAGCACCTCGTGCTCGGCGAGGAAGCGCTCCAGCGCGTCGGCGGGGACGCGGTAGGAGCGGCCGACCCGGACGGCGGGCAGGTCACCGCGCTGGACGAACCGGTACACGGTCATCCGGGACAGGCGCATCACCTCGGCGACCTCCGCGACGGTGAGGTAGCGCACCCGAGGAACGCCCGTGCTCATGGGGTGCCTGCTTCCCGTCCGCGGGGGACTCGCCGGTGGCGCTCTCCGCGCGAGGCGGGGCGCGCGCGCCGCCCTGCGCGGCGCGCTGGCACAACCGTAGAGCCTGGCGGTACTGGTGTGAAAGGGGAGATCAGACTGACGTAACTCGGACGGAGCAGTCCGCGACGACGAAGGGCAGCCGGCCGTCCGGGGACTGGGGCTGAGGCCAGCCGGCGCCCCGGGCCCCGGGACTGCGACGGCCACCGGCAGCCCGGGCCCCGGGCTGCCTAGTCGTACAGCGCGTCCAGGCCGTGCCAGTCGAAGACCGCCTTGCGGGTCGCCAGGACCACGCGGTCCACAGGGTCCGCCGGGTCGTAACCCTCACGCCACGGGCGCGGCTCCTCGTCGACGCCACCGTCGCCCATGAGCGCAGGCACGGCGATCCCCACCATCTCCTCGACCTCCTCGCACCACAGGGGAGGGACCGGGGTGTCCACCGGCACCGGCTCGTGCGCGGCGATCGCGATGAGGTGCGACCAGGCCCGCGGGACCACCTCCGCGATCGAGTACCCGCCCCCGCCGAGGGCGACCCAGCGCCCGTCCGCGACCTGGTGCGCGACCTCGTGCACGGCCATCGCCCCGGCGCGCTGGGCGTCCACCGACACCGACAGGTTCGCGAGCGGGTCGTGCCCGTGGGAGTCGCAGCCGTGCTGGCTCACCACGAGCTGGGGCGCGAACGCGTGCACCAGCGGCAGGGCGACGGCATGCACGGCCCGCAGCCACCCGGCGTCCGTCGTGCCCGCCGGGAGCGCCACGTTCACGGCGTACCCCTGCGCGCCCGGGCCGCCGACGTCGTGCGGGTCACCCGTGCCCGGGAAAAGGGTCCGGCCGCTCTCGTGGACGCTCACCGTGAGAACCCGCGGGTCGTCCCAGAACGCGCGCTCGACGCCGTCGCCGTGGTGCGCGTCGAGGTCCACGTACGCCACGCGCTCGGCACCGTCGGCCAGGACCGCGCGGATGCCCGCCACCGCGTCGTTGTACACGCAGAACCCCGAGGCGTGGCCCGCCATCGCGTGGTGCATGCCCCCCGAGAGGTTGACCGCGTGCCGCGCCTCGCCGCGCCAGACCTCCAACGCCGACTCGACCGTGCCCGTGACCTGCCGCGCCGCGACGTCGTGCATCCCGGGGAACACCGGGTTGTCCTCGGTCCCCAGCCCACGGTCGAGGTCGAGCTCGCCGTCGGCCGACGCGCGGCGCACCGCGGCGACGTACCCGGCGTCGTGCGCGGTGGTCAGGACGGCGTCGTCCGCGGGCTCCGCGCCCACGACGTCGAGCCCCGGCAGGTCCAGCAGGCCGAGCTCCCCCGCCAGACGCATCGTCAGGTCCAGGCGCAGAGGCGCCATCGGGTGCCGGCGGCCGAAGTCGTACGCCATCAGCTCCGCCGTCCACACGACGCGGGTCCGGGCCCGGCGGCGGGGTGCCATGGATGCACGCTAACCCCGCGGAGGCGGCCGGCGCGGCGGGTGCGGGCGTCGCACGCGCGCGGCCGTGCGCTGTGCCACAGTTGGACGGCTCTGCGAATCGGAGGTGACGATGGCCGGACCGGCCCGTTGGGCCGTGCTGCGCGAGCTCGTCGACAACGCGGCGCGCCGCTCCCCGGCCCGGCTCACACTCCTGGCCTTCGGGCTGATCGTCGGGACGTTCACCGGCCTGCTGTCCCTGCCCGTCGCGACGTCGGACGGGCACCAGGCCCCCTTCGCCGACGCGCTGTTCACGGCGACCTCCGCGGTCTGCATCACCGGTCTGACCACCGTGGACACCGGCACCTACTGGTCGCCGACCGGGCAGGCGTTCATCCTCATCGGCATCTGGATCGGCGGGCTCGGCGTCATGACGCTCGCCTCGGTGCTCGGCATGGCGGTCTCGCGGCGCATCGGCCTCACCCAGCGACTGCTCGCCGCGTCCGAGGTCGGCAGCCGGGGCCTCGGCGAGGTCGGCTCGCTCATCCGCATCGTCGTCCTGACCTCGGTGACCATCCAGGGTGCCGTCGCCCTGCTGCTCATCCCCCGCCTCGCGTTCGACGAACCGTTCGGCACCGCCGTGTGGCACGGCGTCTTCTACTCGGTCTCGGCCTTCAACAACGCGGGCTTCGTGCCGACGGCCGAGGGCCTCGTGCCGTACGCGGGCGACTGGTGGATGTGCGTGCCGATCATGCTCGGCGTGTTCGTCGGCGCCCTGGGCTTCCCGGTGATCCACGACCTCGCCCGTCGGGGCTGGCGCCCCAGCCGCCTGTCGCTGCACAGCAAGCTGACGGTCGTCACGTCCCTGGCCCTCCTCGGGGTCACCACGCTGCTGCTCGGCGCCTTCGAGTGGAACCGGGAGCAGACGCTCGGCGGCCTGGGTCTCGGGAACAAGATCCTGTCGGCCCTGTTCGCCAGCGTGATGCCGCGCTCGGGCGGCTTCACCACGACCGACGTCGGCGAGATGCACGAGGCCAGCTGGCTGCTGCTGGACGGCGTCATGTTCATCGGCGGCGGCAGCGCCTCGACCGCCGGCGGCATCAAGGTGACCACCTTCGCCGTGCTCCTCATCGCCATCCTCGCCGAGGCGCGCGGCGATCGCGACATGGAGGCGTTCGGCCGGCGCATCCCGCGCGAGTCCCTGCGCCTCGCGGTCGCGGTGACGTTCGTCGGCGCCGTCATGGTGCTCGTCGCCTCCCTCGCGCTCCTCGAGATCACCGGCGAGACGCTGGACAAGGTCCTGTTCGAGGTGATCTCCGCGTTCGCCACCGTCGGCCTGAGCACGGGCCTGACCCCCGACCTGCCCGACGCCGGCAAGTACGTCCTGTCCGCGCTCATGTTCGCGGGTAGAACTGGGACCATCACGGTGGCGGCGGCACTGGCCCTACGGGACCGGCGTCGCGTGATCCGCTACCCCGAGGAGAGGCCGATCATTGGCTGACACCGCACCCCGACCCATGAAGCCGGCGCCCGTCGCCGTCCGCGTACCCAAGGGCGAGAAGGAGAAGGCGCCCGCGGGCGGCGTCCTCGTCATCGGGCTCGGCCGCTTCGGCTCAGCCATCGCGATCACGCTCGAGCGGCTCGGCCACGACGTCCTCGGCGCCGAGCGTGACCCCAAGATGGTCGCCCAGTTCACGGGACGCTTCCCGATCGTCGAGGCGGACTGCACCAACCCCGAGGCGCTCGAGCAGCTGGGGGTCAACGACTTCGGCGTCGCGGTCGTCGGGGTGGGCACCTCGCTCGAGGCGAGCGTGCTCATCGCGGGCAACCTCGTGGACCTCGCGGTACCGCAGATCTGGGCGAAGGCCGTCTCCCAGGAGCACGCGCGCATCCTGCGGCGCATCGGCGCCCACCACGTGGTGCTCCCCGAGGCCGACGCCGGCAACCGGGTCGCGCACCTGGTCAGCGGCAAGCTGCTCGACTACATCGAGCTCGAGGACGACTTCACGATCGTCAAGATGCGCCCGCCGCTCGAGGTGCAGGGCTTCACGATCGCCCAGTCGCAGATCCGCAAGCGGTACGGCGTGACGATCCTCGGCGTGAAGGCCCCCGGCGAGGAGTTCATCTACGCCACGGAGGAGACTCGGATCTCCGCGAACGACACGATCATCGTGTCCGGCAACTCCGCGCTGCTCGAGCGGTTCGCCGCGCGGCCGTAGGGCACGCAGACAGGCCGCGAGCAGCAGCCTCGGACCGTTCAGGTCGTCTTCGGTTGTGCTGGTGGTGCCTTCCCTGCCGACAGGGGCCGCAGGGACATCTGAGGGCTACTCGGCCTGGACGACGTCGAGGCCGGCGCGGCGCAGTCGCTGCACCTCGTGCGCGGGTGCCGAGCGCCCGGTGAGGAGCGTGGACACGTCCGCGAGGCGCGCGATCCGGCCGAGGTGCGCCTGCCCGAGCTTCGAGCCGTCGGCGACGACGACCGCGCGCCGGGCGGCGGCGATCATGCGCTGCTTCACCTCGGCATCGGGCAGGTTGATGTTGGTCACGCCGTGCTCGGGGTCGACGCCGTTGCAGCCGACGAAGGCGAGGTCCGCGTGCACCTGGTCGAGGATCGCCGTCGCGAGCGGGTTGACCAGGGAGTGCTGGAGCCGGCGCAGGGTGCCGCCGGTGACGACGACCACGAGGCGGCCGATCGCGGGCTCGAGCTCGAGCGCGACGTTCAGGCCGCTCGTGATGACGGTGACCTGGGCCAGGTCGGTGCGGGCGACGAGCGCGCGGGCGATGGCCGTCGTCGTGGTCCCGACGTCGAGCAGGACGCTCATGCCGGAGGAGACCATCGCGGCGGCGTGCTCGCCGATGCGCTGCTTCTCCCCCGCGAACTCGACGAGGGACTCCTCGAACGACGGCTCGGGCCGCGCGGTGCGCGAACGGGAGATGACGCCGCCGCGCACGCGCCGGACGGCGTGCGTGCTCTCGAGGGCGGACAGGTCGCCGCGGACGGTGACGTCGGAGATGCCGAAGGTGTCGGCGAGCTCGGAGACGCGGACGAACTCGCGGTCGGAGATCAGCTCCATCATCCGCCTGCGCCGCACGGTCACGGGCAGCAGGTCCCCGCCGGGGGCGGTGAGGACGTCCGTCTCGTCGTCGAGCATGCAGTGAGTCTGCGAGCCTTCCCGCACTGCGTCAACTTCGTGAACGCAACTTCGGGTTGCGAAAGCATAACGACTCAGTGACGGGTCGGGCGTGATCCGCATACGGGCACGCAGACGCCTGCTCCGTGCGTAGATGCCCCGAAGTGATCGCTCACATCACGGCTTTGTTGCGCTTCTCATATCGAAAGCAAAGGCAAGGTCACGACACCGGGCTCCCTGCGCGTTCCACGGGTCGCGCCCGGCGCCGGTGGCCCGGGCCGCCCCTCGCGAGGCGGCCCGGGCGCCGCTCACAGACCTCGGGCGAGGCGGTGGTACGCCTGGTTCCAGCGCACCTCGTTGGCGAACGCGCGCGCGGAGGTCGACTCGTCGATGACGAGCAGCTCGGTCCCGGCGATCTGCGCCAGGTCGGCGAAGGCGTCGACGCCGACCTGCGTCGACATCACCGTGTGGTGCGCCGCGCCGGCCATCAGCCAGCACTGCGCCGACGTCGCGAAGTCCGGCGCCGGCTTCCAGACCGCGCGTGCCACGGGCAGGTTCGGCAGCGGCGCGTCCGGCGGCACCACCTCGACGGCGTTCGCCGTGAGCCGGAACCGGTCGCGCATGTCCGACAGCGCCACGACGACCGCGG
Source organism: Actinomycetes bacterium (assembly GCA_023428465.1). GTDB lineage: Bacteria > Actinomycetota > Actinomycetes > Actinomycetales > Cellulomonadaceae > Actinotalea. Next base: position 1,332 of record JAEYXM010000273.1, on the reverse strand, counting down.
GGCCCGGGTCGGTGTCGAACACCAGCCGGACCGGGTCCTCCCGGCCGCCGATGCCCAGCGGGTGGATCTCCAGCGACGGCCGCCGGGTCGTCAGGGACGGGCAGATCTCGAGCATGTGGGCGCCGAGGATCTTCTCCTCGCCGGGAACCAGGTGGTACGTGTAGTCCTCCATCAGCGAGGCACCGCCCGGCAGCCCCTCGCCCATCACCTTCGCGGCCCGCACCAGGAGCGCCGTCTTCCAGTCGCCCTCCGCCCCGAAGCCGAAGCCCCTAGACATCAGGCGCTGGACCGCCAGGCCCGGGAGCTGCTTGAGCCCGCCCAGGTCCTCGAACGTCGTCGTGAACGCCGTGGCGCCGACCGAGCCCAGCAGCTCCAGCAGCGCGAGCTCCTGGCGTGCGCCGTAGCGCAGGGACTCGTGACGCTCGCCGCCGCGCCGCAGCTCGGCCGCGACGTCGTACAGGTCCTCGTACTCCGCGACGAGCGCGTCGACCGCGGCGTCGGACACCTCGGCGACCGCGGCAACCAGGTCGTTCACGCCCCACGTGTTGACGCTCACGCCGAACTGCAGCTGCGCCTCGGTCTTGTCGCCCTCGGTGACCGCGACCTCGCGCATGTTGTCGCCGAAGCGGGCCAGTCGCAGCTCGTGCAGCCCGGCCCAGCCGGCCGCCGCCCGCACCCACGTGCCGATCCGCGACGTCACGGCCGGGTTGCTCACGTGCCCGACGACGGTCGTGCGCGCCACCCCGAGCCGCGTCTGGATGTACCCGAACTCCCGGTCGCCGTGCGCGGCCTGGTTGAGGTTCATGAAGTCGAAGTCGATGTCGGCCCACGGCAGCTCGACGTTGGCCTGCGTGTGCAGGTGCAGCAGCGGCTTGCGCAGCGCGTCGAGGCCGGCGATCCACATCTTCGCCGGGCTGAAGGTGTGCATCCACGCGATCACGCCGATGACGTTGTCGGCGGCGTTCACCTCGAGCGCGACCCGCCGGATCGCGTCCGTCTCCGTGAGCACGGGTCGCCAGACGATCCGTACCGGCAGCCCCACCAGGCCGGCCACCACCTGTTGGGACTGCTCCGCCACCTGCCGCAGCGTCTCTTCGCCATAGAGGGTCTGACTGCCCGTGAGGAACCACACCTCGTAGTCCTCGAGGTTGGTCTGCAGAGTGCTGTGCGTCATGCGGGTTCCTTCGCGACAGATGAGCGGCGGTCGTCGCCGGCCTGGCCGTAGACGTTCTGGTAGCGGGCGAAGAGCAGGTCGATGGCGGCCTGCCCGATCGGGTCGACCGGGCCGCGCTGGAGTGCTATGTGGACAGTACGGGCCACGTCCTCCAGCAG
>JAEYXM010000204.1 GCA_023428465.1 Actinomycetes bacterium | reverse complement strand
GGGGGGGGGGGGGGGGGGCCCCCCCCCCCCCCCCCCGGCCACGATGCCTCAGAACGCGTCGTTCAGGACGCGCCGCCGTGGCCGTTGCCGTGGCCGTTGCCGCGGCCGTTGCCACGGCCGCGACCCTTGCCGCGGCCGTTGTTGCCGAGGGTGAGCTCGCTGACCGAGCCCACCACGGTGATGGACGGCTTCTCGTAACCCATGGAGGCTCCCTCCGACTGGTGGTGCCTGGCTACACCACTGTCGGGAGAGTACGCGGTTACACCCTATTTACACGGTGCTTTCCGGCTAATTCACCCATTCGGCCGCAGGTCGGACTCTTCGCGCACCGCGGCGAGGTACGCCGCCCGCGCAGCCGTGTCGCCGTCGGGCACGTGCAGGGGGTTGTCCCCCTGACGCCCCGAGCCCCGGCGCAGCGCGACGTGTGCGACCGCGCCGCCCACCAGCATCGCCGCACTGCGCGCCGACGACACGTCCGTGCTGCTCACGCGCAGCCGCCCCGACCGCCCGCCGACGCCGAGCGCCGGCACACGCGAGCGCCGGTCCACCGCGGCCGACAGGCTCCGCCACGCCGCGCCCCGCAGCGACGCCGGCGCCGGGCCGCCCAGGACGCGCGCCGACCGGTCCGCGCCGACCGCCACCATGAGCTCCAGGCGCGCCGGGCGGGACCGCCGCACGACCTCCTCGGCGTCCGCGGCGGCCAGCGCGAACGCCACGTCCGCGAGCCACAGGAGCCGGTACCCGCCCGAGTGCACCGCGTGGTACGCCATGTGCACCGCGGTGTCCTCGGCGTCGAGCGTCGGGACGTCCATCGGCCCCACCCGGACGGTGCGGCGGCGCTCCAGGAGCGGGCCGACGTCCCACGCGAGCCGGCGCCGCAGGCCCGCACCGTTCACGGGGTGCCAGTGCAGGTCCAGCAGCGTGCCGTGCGGCAGGACGAAACTGAGCTCGGCGCGCATCTGACGCCGGATCAGCCCCCAGTTCACGTCGAGCTGCTCCGCGCCCAGGGCGTGCAGGACCTCGAGCGCGTCCCCGAGGCGCCTGGGGTCCACGACGACGTCCAGGTCCCGGTAGTCGCGCATCTCCGGCGACGGCCACAGGTCCGCAGCGGCGACCGGCCCCTTGACGACGACCCACGCGATCCCGGCGTCGTCGAGCGCGGCGCCCACGGTCCGCAGGTCTGCGAGGGTCGTGAGGTGCTCGAGGACCTGGGCGGTGCGGGCCGCGTCCAGCTCGTCGGCCAGCTCGGCGGGCGCGCCGTCCACCGCGGACACCACCCGTGCGAGCGCGGCCGTCACGCGGTGCGCGTCGGCGGCGTCGAGCACCTCGTCGACGGACCACTCCGACCGCCAGGGGCGCGCCTGGCCCTGCACGGCGGCGACGAGCAGGGCGACGACGGGGTGCGGCGCGCGCCCCGGCCGCTCGGGATGCCCAGGACGCCCGGGACGCGCGCCACCGGAGGACCGGTTCACCCGGTCCCCTCCGGCGGAAATCCCGCTACGATCACCCGGCATGAGGCTGCGCACCCAGGACGTCACCTGGCAGGAGATCGACGGCGAGCTCGTCATCCTCGATCTCGCCCGCTCCACCTACCTCACGACCAACGGCACCGGAGCGTTCCTCGCCAAGCGCCTCACGGACGAGGCGTCCGAGGAGGACCTGGCCGCCGCGCTCGCCGCCGAGTACGGGATCGGCACCGAGGACGCGCTCGCCGACGTGCGCGACTTCGTCGCCTCGCTCACCGAGCTCGAGCTCCTCGAGCAGCCCTGACGCCGCCGGCCCGGACCCACCCGTCGCGTCCACGTCAGACCACCTCGGCCCAGCCGCGCGTCCACGAGCGGTCCGCCACGAGCGGCCGCCACGCGGGGTCCGGCACGCGCCGCACCGTCTCCCCGAGGGCGCGCACGACAGCGCCCGCGAGCAGCAGCGCGACGCCCGCGCGCGCCCGCCCCGGGGTCCAGCGCTTGCGGGCCAGCGTCGCCTTGCCCGTCATGAGCAGCCGCGTCTTGTGGGGCTTGCGACCCGATGAGACGCCGACGGCGTGCACCACCTCGGCCTCGGGCGTGATCGCGGGCCGAAAGCCCGCCGCCCGGGCCCGCAGCGACAGGTCCGCGTCCTCGCCGTACATGAAGTAGTCGGTGTCCAGTCCGCCGAGGGCGTCCCAGGTCTCGCGCGTGCACATCAGGAGACAGCCCGTCACGACGTCGACCGGGCGGAACGAGTCCCGCTCCCACCGCCCGAGCGACTCCGGGTCGAAAATCGGCGAGCGCTTGAACGCGGCGCTCAGACCCGTCGCGAAGCACGTCCAGCTCCACAGCGACGGCGCACCCCACGCCGAGCTCGGGTCCAGCGTCCCGTCGGGCCGCACCGTCCGGCCGCCCAGCAGCCCCACCTCGGGGTGCTCGTCGAGCGTGCGGACCAGCGCGTCGACCGCCCCGGGCGTCACGACGGCGTCGGGGTTGAGCAGGAGCACGCGCCGGCCCGTGCTCGCGGCGACGCCGATGTTGCAGCCGCGCGCGAAGCCGACGTTCTCCGCCTGCGCCAGCACCGTCACCTGAGGGGCCCGCTCGGCCCACCGCGCCAGCACCTCGCGCGTGGGCGACCCGGACCCGGAGTCCACGACGACGACCTCGGTGCTCACCTGCGGGGCGGCGTCGACCACGAGCGCCTGCAGGCACCGCTCGACCCACTCGGGCGCGTTGTACGTCACGACCACCACGGAGACCTCGGGCGTCACGGGCCCACCTCCCCATCCCCGGCCACGGGCACAGGCCCGGCGTCCTGGGCGGGCACGGCGTCCTGGGCGGGCACGGCGTCCTGGGCGGTTACGGCACCCTCGCGCCACCCGAGCACCTTCGCGGGCACCCCGCCCGCAATGGCGTTCGCGGGCAGGTCCTTGGTGACCACGGCGCCGGCGCCCACCACGACGCCGTCGCCGATCGTCACGCCCGGCAGCACCACGACGCGCGTGCCGAGCCACACGTCGGAGCCCACGACGACGTCGGCCTCGCGCTTGGGCTGGGACACCATGGGGGTGTCCGCCGCGACGCCGTAGTTGCTGGCGGTGACGAAGACCTCCGGGCCGAGCAGGACGTGGTCGCCGAACGTGATCCGGCCGTGGCCGTCGCCGGCCCACAGGTAGCACCGCTCGCCGATGTGCACGTCCGTGCCCAGCGTGATCCGCTCCGCGTTGCGCAGGCTCGCGGTGGGCGACAGGCGCAGGCCCGGCCCCGCCACGAGGCGCCGGCGCTGCTCGACGTGCGTGTAGGCGTAGAAGCGCGCGACCTTCGCCAGGTGCACCGCGAGGCGCGGGTCGAGCATCCGCCGCAGCTCTGACAGGACCCCCACTAGGCCACCACCCTCGACGTCGTGTCGGCGAACCACCCGGTCTCACGGCGGGCGCGCCGCCTGGCCGCCACCGTGCGGGCCGCCGCGGTCACGGCGGCGAACGTCAGCGCGTCGAGCGGCCCGACGCGGCGGGCGCGCACCTCGCGCAGCAGGTCGCCCAGCCCGTTGCCGCCCGCGTCCTTGCCGCCGAGCGAGTCGTCGAGCGCGCGGTTGCCGTTCACGATCCGGGCCCGCCGCGAGACGAGGGCGCCGGCGGTGCGCGCGGCATGCGCGGTGAAGGGCTCGGCGACGACGACGCGCTGGTCGGGCGTGAAGCTGCGGCGCACCCAGCCGTCGTCGTTCGTGACGTCGGGCAGGTCGCCGAGCGCCTCGCGGGCCGCCGCGTTGAGCGCGAAGACGCCCGAGCCGACCATCGACGTCGTCACGTACGGCAGGGCGGTCCAGGCCCGGTAGTAGCGCCGGACCACCCAGGACGACCGCGAGGCGTCCACGCGCAGGGTCGGCGCCGCGATGACGGGGTCGGGGCGGTCCAGCGCGGCCGCGAGCGCACGCAGGCCGTCCGCCGCCAGCTCGACGTCCGCGTCGAGGACGACGACGTGGCCGCCCGCCTGCCGCAGCCCCTCGCGCACGGCCTCGATCTTCGACGGGGTCGCCAGGTCGGCGGTCCGCACGCGCACCCCGTGCCGCTCCCCCGCGGCGACCGCGACGGCGAGCGTCGCGTCGGTCGTGCCGTTCGCGACCACGACGACGTCCACCTCGCCCGGCGCGAGGCCGTCGAGGAGCCGGTCGAGGCAACGGCCGATCACCGCCTCCTCGTCGTGCGCGGGGACGACGACGGTGAGCGTCATGGGCGACCTCCGGCAGGGGCCGGGTCGTGTGCGGGCACGGGCGCCGGGCCCGACGCCGGCACGGCCCCGGTCGCGCGCAGCACGCGGTCCGCGACGCGCAGCCCGAGCGCCAGCGCGGTGAGCGTGACGTTCGCGTACCCGCCGCGCGGGAACGTGCTGCTCGAGGCGACGAGCAGGTTGGGCGTGCCGTGCACGGCGCAGTCGGCGTCGACGACGCCGTGCCGCGGGTCGGTGCTCATGCGTGTCGTGCCCATGAAGTGGTGCGACGACGACGAGCGCACGACCGGCCGACCGTCGACGAGCCACGGCCGCAGCTGCCCCCAGCCGTTGCGCGCGAGCGCCCGGACGTAGACGTCCTGCGCGCGCCGCACGGCGTCCACGTCGCCGTCGTGCCAGCGCCAGTCGATCGCGATGCGGCGCTGGCCGAGCGCGTCGAGCCGGTCGGTGAGCGTGACGCGGTTGTCCGGGTGCGGGCCCTGCTCGGCCTGGTGCAGCACCTCGAAGCACACGAGCCGGTGCAGGTCGCCGGCGGACCAACCGCCCCGCCCGAGGCTCGACTCGGGGTGCAGGCCGCCCCCGACGGCCCGGCGCAGCACACCGTCCAGCCCGACGACCGCCTGCCGTACGGTGCCGCGCGGCGGGCGGTTCCGGCGCAGCACCGCCTCGCGGATCGCGAGCGCGCCGCGCACGCCGTCCTGCTGGCGCGTGCTCGTGGAGCGTCGGCGCAGATAGTCGGCCTCGCGCGGGTACAGGAGCAGGCTGAGTGCGGCGAGCCCCTCGGCCCGCACGACCTCGTCGGTCAGCGCGAGGTGGCCCATGACGGGCGTGCCGGCGACGAGGCGCAGGTCGTACAGGGTGCGGCGGGCGATGTCGCCGGGGTCCGCCGGCCACAGCTCGCCGCCCTGCAGGAGCAGGTGGTCCATGAGGTGGCGACCCAGCTGGTCGGTGGTGTTCCCGAGCCCGCCGGAGCGTGCGGCGTCGGACGCGAGGAGGAGCTGCGTGGTCGCCATGGCGCCGGCGGCGAGGACGACGTGGTCGGCGCGGACGGTCAGCTCGCGGCCCGGCAGGCTCACGGCGCGCACACCCGTGGCGCGGGCGCCGTCGGGGGTCGTCAGGATCTCGGCTGCCGTCGCGTGGTGCGCCAGCCGCACCGAGGACTCGGTGGCGAGCCGGACGGCGTCGGCGGCGAGGCGCCCGCCGTCGGCGAACTGGAAGACGGCGCTGCGCACGGCGGGGTCGCGGACGACCTGGTCCGTGTCGGCGCCGGCCCACGACGCGGCGTCGTAGTCGCGCGCCGGCAGTCCGAGCCACGCCTGCGCCCGCGCGAGGTACCGCGCGAGCTCGTCGCCGCCGACCGGCCAGCCCCCACCGGGGTCGCCGGGCCAGGAGTCGAGCTCGGCGCCCTGCAACGGGATCATGCGCACGCCGCGGTGGGTGAGGCCCGTGCGGACCTGCCAGGCGTGCGCGTTCCCGCCGATGCGTCGCGTGTGCCCGAGGCGCGTGACGGTGCCGAACTCGATGCTCGCCGGCTCGCCGAGGGCGTCGGCCGCCGGGTCGTGCTCCGGTCCGCCGGAGTCCAGCTGGACCACGTCCAGGCCGCCCGCCGCGAGCGCGAGGGCCGCGGCGAGGCCGACCGGCCCGGCGCCGACGACGCACACGTCCGCCCGCAGCTCGCTGCGGTCGGGCAGGTCGCGGGCGTCCAGGATCACCGGGGCCTCACCTCGCCGCCGCGGGCAGCAGGGCGCGCTGGGCCGCCCGCAGCTCGTCGACCAGGCGCCCCGGCGGGAGCTCGACGTCGTCGTAGGTGAGGACCGCGTCCTTCGCGACGTCGCGCAGCAGGCGGCAGCCCTCGGCGACCCCGACGGGCAGCAGCCGGTCGGCGTCGGTCACGTCCGCCCGCTCGGCCTCGCCGTAGTAGTGGTACCCGCCGAGGCCGTCGAGGACCGTGCCCGCGGACAGGTCGGTCTTGGCGACGGTCACCACCTCGACCATCGGCGGCCCGAGCGGGCGGATCGTCGCGTCGCCGAGCAACGCGGCGCGGGCCACGGTCGTGGGCACCTCGAAGTGGCACAGGTGGTACGGCGTGTAGAACGAGTAGAGCGGCCCCTCGCCGAGCTTGTAGAGGTTCAGGTAGTGCCGCTGCCTCGGGTCGTCGTGCGTCGCGAAGACGTAGATGCCCGGGCCGGGCTGCGCGCCGACGACGTAGTCCACGGCCCCGCCCAGCGACCTCAGCTCGTCGACGTCGTAACGGGCCGTGAGCGTGTCGATGTGCTCGCGGTGGTCGCGCCCGAGCATGCCGCGCCGGTGCACGCTGAAGCCCGCCGCGTTGGCGACCACGGCCTGCTCGACGCTCACCTTGGTGCCGTCGGCGAAGCTCGTCACCATGTGCGGGTCCTGGCCCCACCGGGCCGCGAAGCCCGCCTGCGTCGTCGGCGTGCGGTACGGGTCCTGCAGGCCCTTGATGTTGCCCGCGACCAGCGGCGTGAGCCCGATGCCGCGCACGAATCGGATGAGGTTCATCTCGACGCCCGGCTGGTCGCCGTCGGCGCCCGTGTAGACGACGCCCGCGGCGTCGGCCCGCCGTGCGAGCTCGGGCCCGATGGTCGCGTCCACCTCGGCGTTCAGCAGGACGAGGTGCTTGCCGTGGTCGAAGCACGACAGGGCCACGTGCGCGCCCAGCTCCACCGCGCCCGTGACGTCCACGACCACGTCGACCAGGTCGGCGCGCGTGACCGCGAGGGGGTCGGGCGTCACGACGGGCATGCCGGCCGCGATCGCCCGGTCGAGCGCGCGCTCGTCGTCGGCGATCACGACGCCGGACGCGTCCGCGGCCGCACCGGCCTCGACGTAGGCGCGGACGCCCTGCTCGGGGCGTCGCGCCGCGATCGCGGCCACGACCATGCCCGGCGTCGAGCTCACGATCTGGTTGACGAGCCCACGGCCCATGAAGCCCGCGCCCACGAGCGCGACCCGGACGGGGCGGCCCTCGGCCTGGCGCTGCGCCAGGAGCGTGTCGACGACGATCACCGGACCGCCTCACCCGCCTCGACGAGGGGCCACGACGCGTCCTTGTCCGAGATGACGGCGACGGGCAGCGGCCAGGCGATGCCGAACGCCGGGTCGTCGTGCCGGAAGCCCTGCTCGCCGCCGGGCGCGTACCGGCCGCTGACCTGGTAGGTCACCTCGGAGTCCGCCACGAGCGTCTGGTAGCCGTGCGCGACGTACGGCGGGATCCACAGGGCCCGGCGGTTCGCCGCCGTCAGCTCGACCATGACGTGCGCGCCGTACGTCGGGGAGTCCGGCCGCACGTCCACGGCCACGTCCACGATCGCGCCCGCCGTGCACCGCACGAGCTTGCCCTCGGCGTGCGGCGGCACCTGCCGGTGCAGGCCGCGCAGCGTGCCCGCGGCGTGGTTGAAGGACAGGTTGCACTGCGCGACGTCCGGGTGGATGCCGTGCGCGGCGAACTCCTGCGCGTCGAACGTCCGCGCGAACAGCCCGCGGTCGTCGGTGAAGGGCTCGAGGTCGACGATCCAGGCGCCGTCCACGGCGGTGGCGGTGTACTTCACGGCGTCACCGTCCAGAACAGCGTGTCGTCGACCTGGCGGGTGCGCATGAGGTACTCGATCTGCTTGAGGCGGGTGTGGCCCCGGCCGGTGAACGTGGCGGCGTCGAGGTCGATGCGCTCGAACACCTCACGCAGCTGGCCCGCGCCCCGCTTGGCGTCCCACGCGCACTCGAAGCCCGGGAGCACCTCGCGGATGCGGTCGAACGCGACGCGGTAGGACCGGTTGTCGGCGCTCGGGTCGCCGAAGCTGACCTCGCACCCGGGGAACTCGGCGGCGACGATCTCGGCGATGTCGCGCACCGTGTAGTTGTTGTCGTCGCTGCCCACGTTGAAGATCTGCCCGTGCACGCGCTCGCGCGGGGACTCCAGGGTGCGCCAGATGGCCTGCGCGATGTCGAGGCCGTGCACGAGCGGACGCCACGGGGTGCCGTCGCTCGTCATCGCGATCGTCCGCTCGGTCCACGCGAGGCCCGCGAGGTTGTTGAGGACGATGTCGAACCGCATGCGCGGGGAGGCCCCGAACGCGGTGGCGTTGCGCAGGAAGGTCGGCGAGAACGCGTCGTCGGCCAGTGGCGAGACGTCCCGCTCGACGAGGGCCTTGCACCGCGCGTACGCGGTCTGCGGGTCGACCGGGCTGGACTCGTCGACCGTGCCGTCGGCGACGCCGTACACCGAGCACGAGGACATGTAGACGAACCGCTCGACACCGGCCTCCTTGGCGAGCGTCGCCAGGCGGACCGAGCCGTGGTGGTTGATGTCGTAGGTGACGTCCCCGATGAGGTCGCCGATCGGGTCGTTGCTCAGCTCGGCCATGTGCACGACGGCGTCGAAGCCGCGCAGGTGGTCCGCGGTGAGGTGGCGGATGTCCAGCGCGTACGTCTCGGGCGTGCGCGGCGAGCCGTGGTAGAGCCAGCCGTACTTGTAGAAGCCGGTGTCGACGCCGACGACGTCGTGCCCGCGGCCCAGGAGGACAGGGGCGAGGAGGCTGCCGAGGTAGCCCTCGGTCCCGGTGACGAGTACGCGCACGGTCAGTCCTCCCAGATCTTCCAGGGCGCCTTCCCGGCGTCCCACAGGGTGTTGAGCTCGGTCCAGTCGCGGAAGGTGTCCATGCCCATCCAGAAGCCGTTGTGCTCGAACACCGAGAGCTGGCGGTCGCGCGAGAGCTGCTGGAGCGGGGCGGACTCGAGCATGACGCCCGGGTCCTGGGGGACGTACTTCTCGACGAACTCGCGCTCGAAGAGGAAGAACCCGCCGTTGACCCAGCCCTCGGCGAGCGTGGGCTTCTCGTTGAACTCCACGACGGTGGTCCCCTGGACGTGCATCTCGCCGTAGCGGCTCGAGGGGTGCACGCCGGTCAGGGTGCCGATGAGACCGCTGCGCTCGTGGTGGGCGAGCAGGGCGGTGATGTCCACCGCGCCGATGCCGTCGCCGTAGGTCAGGGCGAAGCGCGGGCCGTCGAGGTGCTGGGCGACGCGGCCGATGCGGGCGCCGGTGCCGGTCGTGAGGCCGGTCTCGACGAACGTGATCTCCCAGTCCTCCTTGCCCATGCTCGTGTGGAACACGGGCTCGGCGTCGGCCCCGAGCCGCAGCGTGAAGTCGCTGGTCAGGTGCCGGTAGTCGAGGAAGTACTGCTTGATGAGCTCGGACTTGTACCCGAGCGCGAGCACGAAGCGCCGGAAGCCGTGCTCGCTGTAGGTCTTCATGATGTGCCACAGGATCGGCCGGCCCCCGATGTCGACCAGGGGCTTGGGGAGCTTCTCGCTCGCCTCCCGCAGGCGGGTACCCATGCCACCGCAGAGGATGACGACGGGGATGTCACGCGGATCGGTGCCCATCTCGCTCCTGTCTTCCGGGTAGGGATGCAGCGAGGTCCGGCCCCGCAGGCCGAGTCGGTCCCGGGGGCGGTCCGCCCTGGACGCGATCTCGGTTCGCGGAGATCATGTGAACTTTAGCCGGTTCAGACCGGATGTATTGCCCAAATGAGGCAGGATGCTCCTGTGGCCCGCTGATGCGCCTGGATGCGAGGACCGAGACCCCCCGGACGGAGACCATGGACATCTGGACCGTGCTCAAGGCGTGTGTTCGACGGTGGTACGTCTTCCTCCCGATCCTCGGCGCGGCCCTCGTGGTCGGGAACGCCCAGGTGCAGGCCACGCCGGCCGAGTACGCCGCGACGAGCACGGCCGCGCTCACACCGCCGTCGCTCGTGCCGGGCGCCGAGCCGGGCGAGATCATCGAGGTCAACCCGTTCCAGAACCTCAGCGGCTCGATGAACACCACGAGCGAGATCCTCGTGGCGCTCATGGCCTCCGTCCCCCAGCGGGAGCAGATCTACGACCAGGGCCTCATCGACGACTACGACGTGAGCGTCGACAAGTCCGTCATCTACTTCGACGTCGTCGGAGCGGACCCCGCACTGGTCATCGAGACGGCCACGCAGCTCGTCGCCATCCTCGACACCGAGGTCGCGAACCTGCAGAACAAGCCCGTCGAGACGCCGGAGTCCCGGATCCGCGCCGTCCCGATCGCGATCCCCCTGTCCGCCGCCAAGGACACGATGGCCGGGCTACGCCTGCTCGTGGTCATCGCCGCCTTCGGCCTCCTCCTCGCGACGGCGGCCGCCGTCGTCGTCGACGGGATCCTCGCGAGCCGCGCGCGCCGCGCCGCCGACGGCGGGCGCCACGGAGCCGGGCGCACCGACC
>JAEYXM010000193.1 GCA_023428465.1 Actinomycetes bacterium | reverse complement strand
GCCGTGGGCGGGGCGGGGAGCGCGACGGCCATCAGACCGGCTGCATGCTGGTCGGGCCGGCGAGCGCGGGCGGGTCGGTGGGGGTGCGCAGGGCGGCGGCGAGCCGGTCGTCGCCGGCGCGGTACGTGGCCAGGGTGTCCTCCAGACGGGTCTGCACACTCGTGGCGGCGGTCGCGAGGCGCTCGGCCTCGTCGGACCACGTGCGCACGAACGCGGCGACCTCGGCGTCGACGGCCGGGGCCCACACGCCCGTCCGGGCGCCGGCCTGGGCGCCGTCGGCCCGCACGTCGTCGCGCGCGCCCGCGACCACCGCGGACGTCTCCGCCCACCGGCTCGCGAGCTCCTCGAGCGTCGCGTACGTCAGCCAGAACCCGTCCACCGGCCCCCCTTCGCACCGGCCGGGTGCTGCACACCCGGCGCAGCGCAGACGATAGCGGTCCGACGCCGACGACTCGCCGCCCGGCCGGGTCCGGGCGGCGTCCCCAGGGAATGAGCGCGCGGACAGGCCGCCGGGTCCGGGAGAATGACCCGTCGTGAGTGACGCGCCCGGTCCCCAGCCGGCGTCGGGCCAAGGCCGACGCCGTGGCGGACGACGCCGCGGCGCGTCCGGCGAGCGCCCGGCCGGCCCCGGCGAGGCGCAGGCGCGGCGCACCCGGGAGGCGCACACCCCGCACGTGGCCGCGCGTCGGGCGCGGCTCGCCCAGGCCCGGCGGGCCGTCGTCGTGCCCACCATCACGTACCCGGAGGAGCTGCCCGTCTCCGCGCGTCGGGCGGAGATCGCGGCGGCGATCCGCGACCACCAGGTCGTGATCGTGTCCGGCGAGACGGGGTCCGGGAAGACGACGCAGCTGCCGAAGATCCTGCTCGACCTGGGGCGGGGGCGGGACGGCCAGATCGGGCACACGCAGCCGCGGCGGATCGCGGCGCGGACGGTCGCGGAACGCATCAGCGAGGAGATCACGGGCGGCAGCGGCGCCCTCGGCAGCATCGTCGGCTACCAGGTGCGGTTCACCGACCAGTCGTCCGAAGGGACGCTGGTCAAGGTCATGACGGACGGCATCCTGCTCGCCCAGATCCAGCGCGACCCGAAGCTCCTCGCCTACGACACGCTCATCATCGACGAGGCCCACGAGCGGTCCCTGAACATCGACTTCATCCTCGGCTACCTGACGCGGCTGCTGCCGCAGCGCCCGGACCTGAAAGTCGTCATCACGTCGGCGACGATCGATTCCGAGCGCTTCGCCCGCCACTTCGGCGCCCCGCCGACGCCGGACACCCCCGACGGCGTCCCCGCCCCGGTCGTCGAGGTCACCGGCCGCACCTACCCGGTGGAGCTCCGCTACCGCCCGCTCGTCGACCCGGAGGCGCCCGACGACGACGAGCGGGACCTCATGACCGGGATCTGCGACGCCGTCGACGAGCTGTGCTCCGAGGGGCCGGGCGACATCCTCGTGTTCCTGTCCGGGGAGCGGGAGATCCGCGACGCCGACGACGCCCTGCGCACCCACCTCGGCGAGCGAGCCACGGACCTGCGCCACCCGCGCGCGGTCGAGATCCTGCCGCTGTACGCGCGACTGTCGTCCGCGGAGCAGCACCGCGTCTTCGAGCCGCACACGCGCCGCCGCGTCGTGCTCGCCACGAACGTCGCCGAGACGTCCCTGACGGTGCCCGGCGTGCGGTACGTCGTCGACCCCGGCACAGCCCGCATCTCACGGTGGTCCAAGGCCACGAAGGTCCAGCGCCTCCCCATCGAGCGGATCAGCCAGGCGTCCGCGAACCAGCGCTCGGGGCGGTGCGGGCGCGTCGCCGACGGCATCGCGGTCCGCCTGTACTCCGAGGACGACTTCGCGTCCCGCCCGGAGTTCACCGAGCCGGAGATCCTGCGCACCTCCCTCGCGTCGGTGATCCTGCAGATGGTCGCGGTCGGCGTCGCGGCCACGCCCGACGACGTCGCAAGCTTCCCGTTCGTCGACCCGCCCGACGTGCGCGCCGTGCGCGACGGCGTCCAGCTCCTCACCGAGCTGCACGCGCTCGAGCCGACGCGCGGGCCACGCGCGGGACGCGGGGCCGACGCCGACGGGACCGGCGTCGCGACCCGGCTGACCGACGTCGGGCGCGCGCTCGCCCAGCTCCCCATGGACCCCCGCCTGGCCCGGATGATCGTCGAGGGCGGGCGGCGCGACGTCGCACGCGAGGTCATGATCATCGCCGCGGCCCTGTCCATCCAGGACCCCCGCGAACGGCCCGCCGAGGCCCGCGAGCTCGCCGACGCCTCGCACGCCCGGTTCGCCGACCCGACGTCGGACTTCCTGTCCTACCTGAACCTGTGGCACTACCTACGCGACAAGCAGCGCGAGCTGTCCGGCAGCGCGTTCCGGCGCCTGTGCCGCGCGGAGTACATCAACTACCTGCGGGTCCGGGAGTGGCAGGACGTCGTCGGGCAGCTCAAGGAGATGGCCAAGCCGCTGGGCATCACGGTGCGCCCGCCCGCCCGGGTGAACACTGCGGTCGCGTCCGACGACGCCGCCGCGGCCGGGGCCGACGCCGACCCGTACCGCGGGCAGTGGGACGCCGACCGGATCCACCAGGCGATCCTCGCCGGCCTCCTGTCCCACCTCGGCATGCAGGAGGCCACCCAGGTGCGCGCGTCCGCCGTCGGGCAGCGCGGCAAGGCGCCCGACGCGCGGGGGCGCCGCCCGCAGGCCCGCAACGAGTACCTCGGGGCGCGGGGGGCGCGGTTCGCGGTCTTCCCCGGGTCGCCGCTCGCCAAGAAGCCGCCCGCCTGGGTCATGGCGAGCGAGCTCGTCGAAACCTCGCGGCTGTGGGCGCGCGACGTCGCCCGCGTGCAGCCGGAGTGGGCGGAGGAGCTCGCCGCGCACCTCGTCAAGCGCACCTACTCCGAACCCGTGTGGTCCTCGAAGCAGGCCGCCGCCGTCGCCACCGAACGCGTCCTGCTCTACGGCCTGCCGATCGTCGCCGGCCGCCGCGTCCTGTACGCCAAGGTCGACCCCGAGCACGCGCGCGAGCTGTTCATCCGGCACGCCCTCGTCGAGGGTGACTGGACCACGCACCACGCGTTCTTCGCCCGCAACCGCGCGCTCCTCGCCGAGGCCGAGCAGCTCGAGCACCGGGCCCGACGCCGCGGCATCGTCGCCGACGAGGACACGCTCTTCGACTTCTACGACGAGCGCGTCCCCGCCGACGTCGTCAGCGCCCGCCACTTCGACCAGTGGTGGAAGGGCGCCCGACGCCGCGCACCCGAGCTCCTCGACTTCTCCCTCGAGATGCTCGTCGGCGACGTCGCCGTGGACGAGCAGGCGTTCCCGACGACGTGGCCGCAGGGCGACCTCGAGCTGCCGCTGACCTACCAGTTCGAGCCGGGCACCGAGTCCGACGGCGTGACGGTGGACATCCCCCTGTCCGTGCTGCCGCGCGTCCGGCCCGAGGGCTTCGACCGCTTGGTCCCCGGGCTCGCGGAGGACCTGGTCGTCGCCCTCATCCGGTCGCTGCCCAAGGCGCTGCGCGTCTCGCTCGTGCCCGCGCCCGACGCCGCCCGCGAGCTCGTCGCCTGGCTCACCGCGAACACCCCCGGCTGGGCCGACGCCGTCCGCGCCGCCGACATGGCGCCGTCGTTCGCGTCCGAGCTCACCGCCGCCGCGCGCGCCGTCCGCGGCATCGACGTGCCCGACGACGCGTGGGACCACGAGCGCCTGCCCGCCCACCTGCGCATGCGGTACCGCGTGGTGGAGCAGCGCGGGCGCGGGGTCGCCGTGGTGGACGAGGGGTCCGACCTCCTCGCGCTGCAGCGGCGGCTCGCCGCGCGGTCGGCCGACGCCGTGCGGTCGGCTGTGCGGGCGGCGGTGCGCGAGGCGATGGGGGGCGCGGCGTCGTCGGGGGAGTCGTCTTCGGTCGGGTCCGGGGAGTCCTCGGTCGGGTCCGGTGGCGGCGGCGGGCGGCCCGTCCCGCCCACGTCGCTGCGCGACGTATGCCTGCCACGCCCCGACGGGCCGCCCGCCGTCGCCACCTCGTCTGGAGGGGTGCCGTCCGCCGTCGCCACCTCGGCTGGAGGGGTGCCGTCCGCCGTCGCCACCTCGGCTGGGGCGTCACCATCCGGGTTCGCGGGTGGGGCAGCCGCTCGCCTCGCTGGGGGGGCTGGGGCTGGGGCTTTGGGCGGGGCTGGGCTTGAGCGGACCGGGCTGCGTGCCTGGCCGGAGGGGCTCGGTGCGGGGCGGGTGCCCGAGGTGATTGAGACTGTGGCTGCGGGGATTGTCGTGCGGGCGTATCCCGCGTTCGTCGTCGAGGGCGCGAAGCCCGCTGCGGGGAAGGGTGTGGCCGGGTCGGCACGGTCGTCCGGCGGGGCCCAAGGGTCGAGCGTCGACCTCCGTGTGCTGGCGACCGAGGCCGAGCAGCGGCGGGCGCACGGGCGGGGGGTGCGGGAGCTGCTGCTCGTCGAGGTGGGGCTCGCGACCGGGCGGATCACGTCGCGGTGGAAGGGCGCCGAGGCGCTCGCGCTCGGGTCGTCGCCGTACCCCGCGACGGATGCCCTCGTCGCGGACCTGCAGCGCGCCGCCATCGACGCCGTCGCCGCCGAGCGGGGCGTCGACCTCGGGGCGGTGCGCGACGCGGCGTCGTACACGGAGCTCCGGGACGTGCTGCGTGACGCCCTCGAGGACCGGACGTACGCGGTGGCGCGCGACGTCGTCGGCGTGCTCACCGCAGCGCGCGAGCTCGACGCGGACCTGCGGGCCGTCAGCTCGCTGGCCCTGCTGTCCACGGTCCACGAGATCCGCGGCCAGCTCGCCGCGCTGGTAGCCCCGGGCTTCGTCGCCGCCGCCGGCGCCGCGCGCCTGCCGTACCTCGTCCGCTACCTGCGCGCGGCCCGGTACCGCCTCGCCCGCGCCGCGGAGAACCCGGCCCGCGACGAGTCGCTGGCCTGGCAGGTCGCCGACGCCGTGGCCGCCTACGATGACGCCGCCGCGGCCGCCCGCGCGTCGGCCCCCGACGCCGACCGCGACGCCCGCCTCGAACGCGCGCGCTGGATGATCGAGGAGTTCCGGGTGAGCCTGTTCGCGCAGCAGCTCGGGACGGCGCACCCGGTCTCGGCGAAGCGCATCCGGGCGGCGCTCACCGGCTGAGAACGGCTGCCGGGGCCACACCGATGGCGCAGGGAGCTTGGGAGGATCCCGGACGCATGGTGTCCGGGATCCTCCCAAGCCCAGGCTGCGGGAGCGCGGCGCGGGCGGCCGCCGCCACCCGTGGCGAGTCAGTTGGCGGTGACCCGCGTCACGACAGGCGTGGCGTTCGTGAACAGGTCCAGGACCGGGCAGTGGGCGTCGACGGCGGCGTGGAGCTCGGCGTAGCGCTCGTCGGACTCCGGGCCCGTCAGCTGCACGTCCAGGCGGATCTGCCCGAAGCCCGGCCGCACCGCCTCGTCCAGGCCGAAGAAGCCGCGGACGTCGAGGTCGCCCTCCGCGGTGATGCGCACGTCCTCGACCTCGATGCCGAGACGCGCCGCCCAGAAGCGGTACGTCACGACCTGGCAGGAGATGAGGGCCCCGAGCGCGTACTCGACGGGGTTGGCGGCGGAGTCGTCGCCGCCGAGCGAGGCGGGCTCGTCGACGACGTAGGAGTGCTGGCGGCTGGTGAGGTCGGTGGCGACCGAGCCGCTGGCCGTGCCGGTGGCGCGGAAGACGACGCCGGCGTTGCCCGGGTCGGCGGCGACGGCGCCCGCGGTGGCGGTGATGATGGCTCCGAGGCGCTCGGTGCGCTCGGCGGCGATGGCGGTGCTGCTGGACGTGACGTTGGTGGTCATGGCTGTCTCCTGGTCTCGCGGGTCGGCGTGGGACGGCGCGGGGGCGCCGGGGCGGGCGCAGTGTGGCCGGCGGGCACCGACCGTGGGCGCCGACGCGACGGCGTCGGAGGGTCGGATGCGTGGGCCGGGCGAGAAGCGGCTGCGCCCTACGGCATTCGACAGCCGGCACAGGAGGCCGGGCGGGCGGCGACGCGCACGATCGCGTGGAGCTCGCGGGAGAGCTCGGTGCGATGGGCGTCGGTCACGAGCCACACACAATCAGCCGGTCGAGCGCGTGACAAACCGCTGTCCGACATGCGAGCAGACGTCACCCGAGTGGCCCATGTCGACGCGACACCGAGGTGGTGGACCGTGTACCGTTCTGTCCGGTTTGACGGCGGTTTGTCCGAGCCTGGAGCGCGCCGTCCCTGGGAACGGAGCACCGCATGTCCATTGATCGCCTCATGGGCCTCGCGTCGCATGCTGCCCGCCACGCCGCCGGAGCGGGGCGATGAGCGCCCTCCCGGCCCGGCCCGCGCCACGCCGTAGCGCAGGTCAAGCCATGGATTCAGGCCTTGGGGCCGGTACATTCTCGGTCATGACGGACACCGCGACCGACATCGCGCAGGCACGCGCCGTCCTGGCGTCCCACGCCGCGCCGGAGATGCGGGTCCTGCGCGACGTCCACAACGGACTC
>JAEYXM010000131.1 GCA_023428465.1 Actinomycetes bacterium | reverse complement strand
GAGCGCGGCGGCGGCGGGCTCGACCACGGGCCTCGGGACCGCCGTCGGCGGCGGCACGGCTGCGGCTGCGGCCGCGGGCACCGCCGCG
The DNA here is from genome assembly GCA_023428465.1 of Actinomycetes bacterium. Lineage (GTDB taxonomy): Bacteria > Actinomycetota > Actinomycetes > Actinomycetales > Cellulomonadaceae > Actinotalea. The sequence continues at coordinate 2,551 of JAEYXM010000131.1, read as the reverse complement.
AGCACGGGCCTGGCCGCCCTGGTCGCCAGCCTCCCGGTGACCATCATCGGGCTGGCCGCAGCGGGCGTCGTCGTGGCCGGTGCCGTCACCGTCGCGGGGGTCATGGGCATCTTCTCGCCCGACGACGACTCGCCGGTATCGGCGGAGGAGCCGGCCCCGGATGACGTGACGGACGTGCTGCCGGACCCGACGGCCGACCCGGACGCGACCGCCCCCACGAACATCCCCGAGCCGTCCGAGGAGCCCTCGCAGGAGCCGGGTGACGGCGACGCCGAGCCTGGTGAGCCCGGTGAGCCTGGTGAGCCCGGTGACGAGCCGGGCGACGGGACGGACGCGGAGCCGGGTGACGGGCCCGCGACCCAGGTCTCCACCCCGCCGACGACGCCGCCCGACCCGGGCAACCCCGGTGACCCAGGCGACCCCGGTGACCCCGGCGACCCCGGCGACCCGGGTGACCCCGGTGACCCTGGTGATCCCGGTGACCCGGGTGACCCCGGTGACCCGGGCGACCCGGGCGACCCCGGTGACCCGGGCGACCCCGGTCCGGTCGACCCGCCACCCGCGGTCGTCGTCTCCACCCCGCCGAACCTGACCGGGGTGACGCTCGTCGACGGCAGGCCCGCAGCCGTCCGGCTCCCCGTGACGAACTCGGGTGGCTCGCCCACGCTCGTCCAGACCGACCTGGTCTTCCCGACCGGCACCGCGGTGACCGTGGAGGCCCTGCCGGAGATGCCGTCCGTCGCAGGCCTCGCGCGCATGGCCGTCGCGCCGTCGGACTGGGAGTGCGAGCCGGCCGTCGAGACCGCCGAGGGTGCCGTCGTCAGCTGCACGCTGGCCGAGCTGCCCGCCGGTGAGTCGTCGGAGCTCATCGCCGGCGTGACCGTCGCCGACGCCGCGCTCGACGGGACCCGGGAGCTGGCGTTCGCCATCCGGACGTGGGCGCCGGCACTCGGTGACGCCCCCGCGCCGACGCCTGCCGTCGTGCAGCTGACCTCGCCCGCGACGAGCATCACCGTCGGCGAGGTGGCCTCGCCCGCGCCGCTGGTCGGCCGCAACGACACGATGGCGTCGACCGTCGTCGACATCCCCGTCACCAACGCCGGTACGCACGCCCCCGCGACCGTGACGCTCTCCGGCATCCCGGCGGGTGTCGTCGTGACGCCGACCGCCGACGCGGCCGCCGCGGGCTGGACCTGCGTGCCGGAGACCGCGCGCTGCACGCTCCCCGACCTCGCCCGCAACGCCACGAGCACGCTCCAGCTCTCGCTGAGCGACTCGGCGGACGTCGTGGACGTCGACGTGACGAGCGACGTGACGGTGACCGGTCCGCACGGCTCCGCGACGTTCCCGTTGTCGGTCACCTCGGCCCCGGCGTCCTACCTCGCGTCGTTCGCGCAGAGCCCGGGCCAGGGCGCCAACATCCACACCACGGTGACGGTCTCGAACGTCGGCCGGACGTCCGGGACGGACGTCGCGCTGTCGGTCGGTCTGCCCACGCGCGTCACCGAGAACGACTCCGCGTGGAACGCGTGCACGAGCCTCGCGGACGCCGCGTGCCACACCCTCGCCACGCTGGCCCCGGGCGAGCTGGTGGCGGTCCCGCTGCGGCTGCACGCCCCGCCCGGCCAGGCCGTGAACGGTACGTTCAAGCTGACGATCCGGGTCGCCGACGCGGCGGACAACGCCATCGAGACGCGCGGCACGCTCGTGGTGCAGAACACCGCTGCGAACTTCGCGACGTCGACCGTCTCGGTCAGCCCGCTCGGTCTTCTGCTCGGCAGCAACACCCAGGTCGCCGTGACGCTGCGCAACACGGGTGAGCTGGCCGGCGACGTCACGGCCGTCGTCCAGGTGCCCGCCGGCATGGACGTGACCGAGGCGACCGACTGGACGCGCAGCCCCGACGGCAGGCAGCTGTCGTGGCAGGCCACCGTCCAGGGCGGCGGAGAGCTCACGCTGCGCCCCATCCACCTGCGCAACGCCAACCCCGGCCCGACGGTCGCGGAGGGTGCGGTCGTCGTCCGGATCGCCGGCGCGGGCATCACCCACCTGGATCAGACGTTCCCGGTCGTGCTCCAGCCGCGGACCAGTCTCCCCGCCGCGCTGCACGCGACCGCGCCCGCCACGGTGCCGCTCGTGTCCGGCCAGCCCTCGACGGTGACGTTCGGCGTCGAGAACACCGGTGAGACCGCGGCGACGGGTGTCGTGGCTCTCGTGAACCTGCCGGCCGGGACCTTCTTCGACGGCGCCGCGCCGGGCAGCCCGTACACGTGCACGCCGCCTCCGGGCAGCAACGGCGTGGCGCGCTGCCACATCGGCACCCTCCTGCCGAGCCAGCGCATCGACGTGGCGGTCCGGATCCACGCCAACGGCAACGCCAACGGTCGCACGATCACGTTCAGCGCCCAGGGCGACGGTGGGCTGTCGGCCACCGCGACCCCGACGACGATCACGGTCGCCGACGCCGTGTGCGCGGCCCCGTGGGAGCCGGGCCGCCCGTACGCTGCGGGTGACGTGGTGAGCTACGGCGGCTGGAACTACCGCGCCAAGG
>JAEYXM010000128.1 GCA_023428465.1 Actinomycetes bacterium | reverse complement strand
CAGGACGGCGTGTACGCGTACGTCGCGGTCCTGCGCCACGAGCTGGCCCACGCCGTCGGCCTGGACCACGTCGACGACTCCAGCCAGCTCATGTACCCGACGACGAGCGGGAACGGCACCTTCCAGGACGGGGACCTGGCCGGCCTGGCCCGTCTCGGCGCCGGGAGCTGCGCGCGCAGCCTGTGAGGTTGCGGCTACCTCAGGGCGCGTCGGTGACGTGGAGGCGCACGTGCACGACGTCGCCGTCCTGGAGGCCCTCGGCCTGCCGGACGGTCGCCTTCACCGGGAGGATCAGCGTGCCGAGGGCGCGGTCGGGGAAGAGGGACGTCCGCCATGAGGTGGCGCCGATGGTCGCGTCGACGCGAATGGAACCGAAGCCGCGCCGGGTCCCGTCGACCGCGTCCCGGATGGCGCCGGCGAGCTCGGGCGGCACGGTCCCGAACGTCCAGCTGCCGCCCGATCCGCCGGCGGCGAGCCACAGCGGGGCGTCGAACTCCAGGTCCATGCCGATCCTCTCCTGGCGGCCCCCGCGGGTTCGCGGGTGGCGTACCCACTCGTACCATCGATTGCCGTCCCCGTGGGTCGGCTACACGTCCACGAGGGTGATCTGCACGTGCACGGTGTCGCCGGTCGCCAGGCCCTCGGCGTCCCGCACCGCCCGCTTCACCGGGAGCGCGAAGGTCTCGTCGCCCGGGAAGATCGAGGTGCGCCACCGCGTGCGCCCGACGACGACGTCGACCCGCAGCGAGCCGAACCCCCGCGTGTGCGGCGCGCCACGTTCGAGTACCTCGTCGGCGATCTCCGTGGGCAGGCTGACGAACGTCCAGCGGTCCGTCCTGGCTGCCCACTCCCACAGCGGTGCGTCGAACTGGTAGGTCCTGCGCGGCGCGGTCATGGGCCCATCGTGCCGCGAGGGTCCGTCAGACGTGGCTCTCGTCGCCACCGTCCGTCAGCAGGGCCGCGTGCCGCAGCGGGATCAGTACCAGTGGCGCCGACCGCCGACGGTCCGCCCCGCGGAGCCGAGCACCCAGAGCACCATGCCCACCACGACGAGGATGAGGCCCAGGGTCCACAGCACGCCGATGTCGAGGACCAGACCGGCGACCAGCAGAATCACGCCCAGGGTGACCATGACGCCCTTTCCCGATGAGGACCTCGATCATCGCGCCGGACGCGGCTCCGCGCGCGTCGAAGGTCGGGCGCCGGCCCAGCTCCCGGCGCCCGTCGAGTGCGCTCGAGGTCAAGCCCCGACGTCAGATGGCGCGCGCGAGACTCCGCCGCAGCATCCACGCCCCGAGGAGCAGGAGGACGGCCGCGAACCCCGCGAGCACGGCGAGCTGGGGCAGGACGTCGCCGAGCCCGCCGTCGTGCCGTTGCACCTCGGCGAAGGCCTCCGACGCCCACGCGTGCGGTGTCGCGTGCGCGACGGTCCGCAGCGTGTCCGGGAAGAGCTCGAGCGGGTACATGCCGCCGCCCAGGGCGGCGAGCACGAGCCCCAGCCCGACGCCGACCCCGCCCGCTGCCGCGTCGTTGTCGATCACCGAGCCCAGGACCATGGCGGCACCGGCGGCGACGAGCGCGAACATCACGAGGATGACCAGGGCGACGGCGAGGTTGCCCCAGTCGACGTCGAACAGCAGCGACGTCGCGGCCATGATGTAGGCGCCCTGGAACGTGGCGATGGTCAGCCGGCCGAGCGCCTGTCCGCCGATGGTCTGCATCGTCGAGACGGGCGCCGCGAGCGTGCGCCGCGTGACGCCGAGCCGCCGCGACTGGATGAGGGTCGCCGCCCCGGAGAGGGTGTTCAGGAAGACGAAGAGCAGCAGCTGCGCGGACGCGCCGTAGTCGAACTGCCCGAGCCCGGCGAACTCCTGGGCGATCTCGGAGACGTTGGTGACCTCGAGCTCGGCGGGTGCCACGATCCCGCGCGCGGCCGCCAGCGCGGCGTCGGCGGCGTCGGGCGCCACGCCTGCGGCGACGAGCGCCGCGCGCTGTCCCTGCGTCGTGGCGAGCGCGTCGACGGCGGTCTGCACCTGCTGGGCGACGACCTGCGACTGGGCCTGGTTCCCGAGGACGACGCGCACGGTTAGGTCGGCACCGGCGTCGTAGGCCTGCCCGGCCTCACGCGTGAGCTCGATGCCGATGTCGGCCCGCCCCCGGGCCACGAGCTCGCGCATCGCGTCGAGGTCGACGACGGACACGTCGGCGTCGGCGTCGGCGAGCTGGGCGACGAGGTCGTCCCGCAGCGGCCCGGCCGGACCGCTCACGGCGACCGCGCCGTTCTGGTCGGCACCGAACTGCGCGCCGATGAAGAGCACGAGCAGCAGCGGGAAGATGAAGACGAAGAAGGCGTTCGCGCGGTCCTTGAGGAACCGCTGCAGCTCGACGGTGGCGACGGCCAGGGCGGTCCTCATGTCGTCGCCCCCCGGTCGGGCACGAGCCTCGACGCGGCCGCGGCGACGGCCGCGAATCCGAGCATGATCGCCACGGGCCCGCCGATGTCGCCGATGCCGCCGCCCCCGGTGGTGATGCCGAGGCCGTGCATGAACGCCGCGATGGGGTTGAGGTCGATGAGGGTGCCGAGGAACCCGCCGGCGGTGATGGGGAAGAACGCCCCGGCGGACATGCCGAGGACCATGCCGAGGATGGCCTGGGAGATCTGTGCCTGCTCGGCCGTGCGGGCGAGGCGCGCGAGGACGAACACGAGCGAGACGCCGGCCATGACGACACTGAGGATGAGCACGGCGACGGGCAGGGGTGAGCCGAAGCTGACGCCGAACAGCAGCCCGCCGATCGTGAGCAGCACCGAGGTCGCGACGATGCCGAGGATGAGCGCGACGAGTGCCTTGGCGGCGACGATCAGGCCGGGCCGCATGGGCATCGACTGCAGCCGGGCCAGGGTGCCCTGCTCGCGCTCGGCGAGCAGGCCGAGCACCCCGAACCCGACGGTGAAGAGCAGGAAGAGCCCGGCCTGGCCGGCGACGAGGCTGCCCGCGAAGCTGAGCTGCTCGGTCGACGCCTCGCCCTCGGCGAGCGCGAGTCGCGGTCCTGCGGTCGCGGCGGCCTCCGCGACCGCCTGGAGCTCGGTGTGCGGGAGGCCGGCGATGCCTCCGGCGGTGGCGGCGACGGTCGCCGCGGTCAGGCGGTCGAGCACGGCGTCGACGACGGCGATGACGACCGACGACGACAGGCCGGACGCCTCGCCCTCGACGACCCGCACCGTGGGTCCTTCGCCTGCGGTGAGCGCCGCCCCGAACCCCTCCGGGACGACGAGGCCCATCCCGGCGTCCCCGGCCTCGACGAGCGCGCGGACCTCGTCGCCGTCGGCGGCGTCGACGCGGGTGATCTGGACGGCGTCGACCCCGAGCACTGCCTCGAGGAGCGTCCCGGCCATCGGGTCGTCAGCCGGTGCCGCGACCGCGACGTCCACGGGGTCGAGCTCGATGTCGCCCATGTCGCCGAACGTCAGGTCGAAGACGAACATCAGAGCGAGGGGCACCACGAGGGCGAAGATGATCACCGACTTGTCCCGGATCCGCTGCCGCAGGTCCGAGGCGACCATGATCCAGATCTGGCGCATCAGTCCCGCAGCGCCTTCCCGGTGAGCTTGAGGAACACGGACTCCAGGTCCGGCCGCGCGATCTCGACGTCCGTCAGGGTCATCCCCGCGTCGGTTGCGACGGTCACGATGGCGGCGACGGCGGTGGGGGCGTCCCGGACCGTGAGCAGGATGGCGTGACGGTCGGCGTCGGCGGCCTGCACGGCCCCGATCGCGCGGAGCGCCTCGGCGGCCTCGGCGACGGCGCCGGTCCCGGTGACGGTGATCTGGTCCAGGTCGCCGGTGAGGCTGATGAGCTCCGAGCGGGTGCCCTCGGCCTGCAGACGCCCGGAGTCGATGATCGCGATCCGGTCGCAGAGGCGCTCGGCCTCCTCCATGTAGTGCGTGGTGTAGAGCACCGCCATGCCCTCGCCGGAGAGCGCCTCGACGGACTCGAGGATGGCGTTGCGGGACTGCGGGTCGACGCCGACGGTGGGCTCGTCGAGGATGAGCAGGGTCGGGGAGTGCAGCAGCCCGGCGCCGATGTTGAGCCGGCGCTTCATGCCGCCGGAGTACTCCTTGGTCGCGTCCTTGGCCCGGTCGGTGAGGCCGATGAGGTCGAGGACCTCGTCGACGCGGCGGGTGAGCTCGCGCCCGCGCATGCCCTGCAGCCGACCGAAGAACACGAGGTTCTCGCGGGCGCTGAGCTCGGGGTAGATCGCGAGGTCCTGCGGGACGAGGCCGACGTGGCGCTTGACGTGCACGTGGTGGGGGCCCATGGGCTTGCCGGTGACGGTGACGGTGCCGTGGTCGGCGGGCAGGAGGCCGGCGACCATCGAGATCGTCGTCGTCTTCCCGGCACCGTTCGGACCGAGCAGGCCGTAGGTCTCGCCCGGTGCGATGTGGAAGGAGACGCCGTCGACGGCGACGAGGTCGCCGAAGCTCCGGACGAGGTCGCGCACCACGAGCACGGCGTCGTCGTGCGCCTCTCCGGGCGCGTCGCCGACGCGCGTCGCGGTCGCGTTCTCCGGCGCAGGCCGGTCGGGCTCGGTCGTCACTGCTCACCACCGTCGTCGTGGTCGTGCCCCCCGGGGGGACGGACGCTCGCCATCGTGGCACGCCCGTGGGGTGCGCGGCGACGCCCGACCGCCTCGGGGACGCCCGGTTGTTCGAACACCCCTCGCCGCGCTGCGCGGTGACCGTATAAAACCAAGTGAGAAGCCAGAGATAATCTGGCGACGAACGGAGGTGGGCCATGGCCACCGAGAACCGCATCGCGGCCGAGTCGACGACGGACCTCCTCCGCGCCGTCCTGGCGCTCGCCGCTGACCTCGACCTGCCGAGCCTCCTGCAACGCTTCGTCACCGCGAGCGCGCACCTCACGGGCGCCCGGTACAGCGCCATCAACATCCTCGACGAGGTCGGGGCCTCCCGGACGTTCGTGCAGCACGGCGTGCCCGCCGCCGTCGTCGCCCTCCTGCCGCACTCGCCCCACGCCGTCGGCGTCCTCGGCGAGATCCCCGACGAGGGGGTCCTGCGCCTCGAGGACCTGACCCAGCACCCCGCGTTCCGGGGCCTGCCGCGCCAGCACCCCCGGATGGGCTCGTTCCTCGGCTCGGCCGTCCGCGTGGGCGGTGAGACCTACGGGTACCTGTACCTCGGGGACAAGGACGGCGGCTTCAGCGACGACGACGAGGCGGTGGTCGAGGCGCTCGCGGCCGCGGCCGCGGTCGCCATCCAGAACGCCGAGCTGTACGCCATCGAGCGGCGCCGCGAGAGCTGGCTGACCGCCGGGCAGCAGATCACGACCATGCTCCTCGAGGGTGCCGAGGAGGAGGAGGTCCTCGAGGCAGTCGCGGCCACCGCCCGCCGGATCGACGGCGCCGACACCGCGGTGCTCATCCTCCCCGGCATCGGGGGCGAGCTCGTCATGGAGATCGTCGACGGGTACGCGGCGGACGAGCTCCTGGGGCTCGTCGTCCCGCCCGGCTCGCGCTCCCTCGAGGTGTTCCGCACCGGCGTCGGCGACTTCCTGCCGTCCTCCGCGCAGGCCGACCACCCGCTCGTGCCCATGCGGCAGTTCGGCCCCGCGCTGTACCTGGCGCTGACCACGGAGGGGCGCAGCGTCGGCGTCCTCGTCCTGCTCCGGCGCGCGGGCGCCCCGCCGTTCACGCCCATGGACCTCGCCCTGTCGCAGACCTTCGCCGCGCAGGCCGCGTTCGCCTTCGTGCTCGCGGAGGCCCGTGCCGCGCAGGACGTCGCCGCGCTGCACGAGGAGCGCGGGCGCATCGCGCGCGACCTGCACGACCTCGCGATCCAGCAGCTCTTCGCCGCGGGCATGCAGCTCGAGCGGGCCCGGCAGGACGCCGGCGCCGCGTCCGTCCCGCTGCACGTCACGAGCATGCTGGCCGGCGCGCTGGACAACGTGGACTCGACGGTCCGTCAGATCCGTGCGATCGTGCGGGCCCTCGACACGACCGAGGCTCCGCCGCCCGTCGTGGAACGGCTGCGGCGCGAGGTGTCCAACGTCGCCGCGGTGTTCGGGTTCGAGCCGACGCTCGAGATCACGCTCGACGGCCGGCCGCTGGGCCCCGCGCAGCGCGAGCAGGGCGACGTCGAGCGGATCGACCGGGCCGTGGGCGTTGCGCGCGCCGACCACGTCATCGCCGTCGCGCGCGAGGGCCTGACGAACGCGGCCAGGCACGCCCGGGCGGGAGCGGTGACCGTGCGCCTCGCCGTCCTCGGCGCGGGGCGCGAGGGCAGCGTCACCGTGGAGGTGGAGGACGACGGCGTCGGACTGCCCCGCCAGCGCGACCGCGCGTCGGGCACGCGCAACCTGGCCGCCCGCGCGAGCGAGGCGGGCGGGGAGTTCTCGCTCGATGCCGCGCCGTCAGGACGCGGGACGCTCCTGCGCTGGCGCAGCCCGCTCGGGTGACGGGCCCGCGCGCGGTGGCCGCCCGCGAGGGCTCAGGCGCGCTCGAGCAGCCCCACGACCTCGTAGTGCGCGGTCTGCGGGAACATGTCCAGCACCCTCGCGGTCCGCAGCCGCAGGCTCGGCATCGCGGCCAGGTCCCGCGCGAACGACGCCGCGTTGCAGCTCGAGTAGACGACGTGCCGGACGTCCGAGCGCTCGAGCCACGTCGCGAGCTCGGCGCCGATGCCGCGGCGCGGCGGGTTCACGACGACCAGGTCGGGCGCGGCGACCGCGCCCAGGGCGAACTGCGTCGCGTCGCCGGCGATGAACCGTACGCGCGAGAGCCCGGCGCGGTCCCGGGTCGTCGCGGCGCTCGCGACCGCCTCGGCGCTCAGCTCGACTCCGACGACGTCGCGCGTCCCGTCGGCCACGTGCAGCGCGAAGCCGCCGACACCGCAGTACAGGTCCCACACCGACGACGGCGCCACCTCCTCGACCCAGCCGGCGACCTGCCGGTACAGGGCCGCCGCGACACCCGTGTTGGTCTGGAAGAAGCTCTGGGGTCGCAGCGCGAGCTCGAGGCCGTTCACCCGCATGGGCAGCACGGACTCCGAGGTGAGCAGGATCTCCCGCTCGCCCTCGAGGACCGCCTGGTGGACCGGCTGCAGGTTCACGGAGACGACCCGCGCCTGTGGCAGGGCCTCGCGCAGCGTCGGCAGGTGCTTGCGCAGTCGTGCCACGGGCTCCTGCGAACGCGTCACCAGGCGCACCAGCAGCTCACTGTCGGGGGAGACCGTGACCAGGAGGTACTTCAGCTCCCCGCGACGGGCCGCGACGTCGTACGGCTCGACGGTGGCGGCGCGCACCAGGTCGACGAGGGGCCCGAAGGCCGCGCGGAGCTCGGGCGGGTACAGCGGGCAGTCCTGCAGGTCGATGCCGCGTCCTTCCGGGTCGAGGATCCCGAGCACCGGTTCCGCGGCCGTCCCGGACACGACCATCTTCGCCTTGTTCCGGTAGCCGGCCTCGGCGCTCGTCACGGGAGGCAGCCAGTGCGTCGACGCCCCGGCCGCGGCGAGCGCGGCGCGGCAGGCGCGCTCCTTGTCGGCGACCTGCAGCGCGTACCCGGTGCCCATCAGGGCGCACGACCGGCACAACCCCCGGGTGAAGTATGCGCAGCGCACCGGGAAAAACTACGCCCGATTGCGTGAGCAGGGGTCACCCAGGCCTTGACGGCGGGTAACGTCGGGACATGTCCGCGACCGCAGCGGGCGGTCAGTTGGGGGCAGCCGCCGGCGGTATGGAGCTGAACAGCACCAGCGTCCCCCGGCAGCTCCGGCTGCTCGAGCCGCTTGCCTGCCTCGCGCTCGCGGCCCACGGGTTCGCCGTCCAGCTCGTCGCGGCCGAGAACGCCGTCCCGCCGATGCTCGCGGCGGTCGCCGTCCTCGTGGGCGTGGGCGCGGCGGGGCTGCTGGGCTGGCGCGCACCCTGGGCGGTGATGGCCCGGCTCGGTGTGATCACCGCCCTCGGCTTCATGCTCATGGCGCTCGGCGAGGAGGGCAGCGGGTACATCCTGCTCTGGTACTTCGTGGTCGTCGCCGTGTACCCCCTCGTCCTGCCGCAGCGGGCGAGCTCCTTGGTCGCCCTCGTCGTCCCGGTCTCCTACCTGCTGCTCGTCCCGCTCGACGCGGCGGACGGTCCGCTTCCCGTCGCGCTCCTGCGGGCGGTGGCGCTCGCGGTCATCGCGGTGTTCGTGCACGCCGCCGCGACCGCGTTCAGGGACGCCGTCGCCGACCGTGACAGCGCCCTCGTGACGCTCTACACGTTCGCGGAGGCGACGCCCGTCGGACTGGGCTTCTGGGACCGCGGCCTGCGCGCGCGGTGGCTCAACACGGCCCTCGCCGAGCTCAGCGACCTGAGCGCCCCGGAGCACGTCGGGCGGCGCATGACGGAGACGCTCGGCTTCAGCCCGGTGCTGGCGCTGAACCTGCGGCGGGTGCTCGCCACGGGGCGCAGCGTGGACGACGTCGAGCTCGCTGCGGAGGGCCGGACCTGGACGTCGAGCTACTTCCCGGTGCGCAACGGGCCCCGGCTCCTCGGCGTCGGCTCGGTCGTGATCGACGTGACCGGCCAGCGCGAGGCCGAGAAGGCCCTGACGCACTCGGCGACCCACGACGCCCTGACCGGGCTGCCCAACCGCGCGCTCTTCAGCGACCGGCTCCTCGTCGCGCTCGCGCAGGCCGAGCGCACGGGATCCCTCGTAGCGGTCCTCTTCTGTGACGTCGACCGGTTCAAGATGATCAACGACTCGCTCGGTCACTCCGCGGGCGACGCGCTGCTGCGGCAGGTCGGTGCGCGGCTCGCCACCGTGGTCCGCCAGGGCGACACCGTTGCGAGGCTCGGCGGCGACGAGTTCGCCCTGCTGTGCACCGACGTCGCGGGCGTCGACGAGGCCCGCGCAGTGGGTGAGCGCGTGTGCGCGGTCCTGCGCGAGCCGATCCAGGTGGGGCCGCGCCTCCTGACCTCCACCATGTCCGTCGGTGTCGCGGTCGCCGAACCGGGCGAGCGGGACGTCGCGGACCTGCTGCGCGACGCGGACGTCGCGATGTACCAGGCGAAGGACGCCGGTCGGGACCAGGTCGCCGTGTTCGACGCGACCCTGCGCGTGTCCGCGAGCGAGCGCCTCGAGCTGCACGGTGACCTGCGCGGGGCGATCGCGGCGGGCCAGATCGACGTGGCCTACCAGCCGGTCATCCGGCTCGCCGACATGAACGGCAACGGCGCGCGCGACGGCGTCGTCGGGCTCGAGGCGCTCGCGCGGTGGCGCCGCGACGGACACGGGGACGTCTCGCCGGCGGCGTTCATCCCCATGGCGGAGGACCTCGGCCTCATCCACGCCCTCGGCGAGCATGTGCTGCGCACGGCGTGCGCGCAGCTCGCGCAGTGGCGCGAGGAGACGGGCCTGCCGCTGACCGTCGCCGTCAACATGTCGGCGCTGCAGCTCGCCGACCACGGGTGCGTCGACCTGGTCGCGGACGTCCTGCGGGACGTGGGCCTCCCGCCCGGCGCGCTCGAGCTGGAGATCACCGAGAGCGTGCTGATGCTCGACGTGGAGCAGAGCCTGCACCGGCTCGCCGAGCTCCGGGAGCTGGGCGTGAGCGTCGCCGTCGACGACTTCGGCACCGGCTACAGCTCGCTCGCGTACCTGCGGGACCTGCCGGTCGACGTCCTGAAGATCGACCGGTCCTTCACGAGCCGGTTGCCCGCCGACCGCGCGATGTTCTCGTTCATCGTCGAGCTCGCGCGGGCCATCGGGGCGACGACGGTCGTCGAGGGCGTCGAGACCGACGAGGAGCTGCGCCTGGTCGTCGAGCTCGGCTGCGACCAGGCCCAGGGGTTCTACCTGTCCCGCCCGCTCACGCCCGACGCCGTGCGGGACTTCCTCATCACCGCGCCGAAGTCCTGACCGGCCGCGCGCCGGCGGGCGTTGTCGGTGTCGTCGGGCGCGCGTAGCGTGCGGCAGATCGACGGGGAGGGGGCGCCGTGGACGACGTCGTGCGCAAGAGCTACCGCTACCTGCGCGTCTCGGTCGTGGCCGTGGCGCTCCTGCTCGCCATCGCGCTGATCCTCGAGATCGGCTGGGGCGGGCGCGAGCGGTTCGGCTCGATCAGCGGGTACTACTACTCACCGGTGCGCAGCATCCTTGTGGGGGCGCTCGTCGCCATCGGGCCCGCCCTGGTCGCGATCAAGGGCCGGGCGGGCTGGGAGGACACGATGCTCGACCTGGCGGGCATGCTCGCCCCGGTCGTCGCGCTCGTCCCCACGCCCCTGGAGGCCGACCGGCAGGACGCCGGGTGCCCGGGCGGGGCGGCGGCGTGCGTCCCGCCGGAGTTCGTCCCGGGCGTGGTGAACAACATCGGTGCGCTCGCGGTGCTCGGCGTCGTGGCCCTCGCGTTCGCGTGGTTCAGCGCGGGGCCGGTGCTGCGGCGCCAGGCGGCCACCCGGTGGGGCATCGCAGCGGCGACGGCGGTGTGGGCGGTCTTCGTCGCGGTGTTCCTGCTCGCCCAGGACGCGTTCTTGACGATGGCCCACTACTCGGCCGCGGTGCCGTTCTTCCTGCTCATCGCGGGGGTGGCGTACCTCAACGGGCGCCGGGCGCCGGCGCGGCGGGACGTCGCCGTCCTCACCCCGGACGCGTACGGCCGCGCGTACCGGCTCGTGTCCGGCCTCATGATCGCCACGCTCGTGCTCACGGGCGTGTACTACGCCGTCACGGCGCTCGCCGGTGTCGAGCGGTGGTTCGCCACGATCGCCGTCGTGGAGACCGCGCTCCTCGTGCTCTTCGTCGTCTTCTGGGTGCTCCAGACGATCGAGAACTGGAACTCCGAGGCCGTGGCCGAGCAGGCGGCGTCGGGCGAGCCCGTCGCCACGACGTGAGCGCGCGGAGCGGTGCCGCATGA
>JAEYXM010000119.1 GCA_023428465.1 Actinomycetes bacterium | reverse complement strand
ATCCAGGTGCGCCTGACCGAAGGCCCCGAGATCCCGGAGGTCACGGCCGCCGTCGAGGCGTCGGACCTCGTCGTGGAGGTCGCCTACGACCGCGCGGTCAGCGAGGCCGAGCTGCTCGCGGCCCTGAGGGCCCTGAGCGGCGTGTGGGCCGACGTGCCCGGCGTGGCCGGGATCGGCGTCGACACCCTCGGCGGGCGCCTCGCGGTCGACGTCGCGGCGGGCGACGACGGCGGTGCGGCGACGTGCGCGGCCCTCGCGGAGCTCCTCGCCGACGCCGGCGTGCCGTACGGGTTCGAGGTGTTCGACGGGCCCGTCGAGGGCACGGTCCGCAAGGCCGTGCCCTTCGGGGAGGCGTACCTGGACGGCGACCGGACCATCCGGATGACCGTGAGCTCGTGCAACGGCAACCCCGAGGTCACGGCGCTGGAGCAGACGGGCACCGAGGTGCGCCTCGAGGTGACGTCCACCGTGTCCGCCCAGGGTTGGCTGGGCCCGGCCTGTCTCGACGTGTTCGAGGTCACCCTGGACGCGCCGCTGGCGGGCCGCACGTTGATCGACCTGACCACCGGCGACGTCGTCGACGTCGCCGGGTCCGACGGCTGACGTGTGGTTAGTCCGGGGGGCGGGGGGCCGGCAGGCTCCGGCGTCCGATCGGGCGCCAGGGCGTCGTCGGCAGGCCGCGCACACCCGCCAGCTCGCCGACGGGGAGCGTGAACAGCCGGCCTGACGAGGGGTGCGCAGCCAGCTCCTGCGGGGTCAGGCCGTCCGACGCCGTTGTGATGACGAGCGTGCCGAGGTCCGGTCCGGCGAACGTGACCGCGGACGTGCGGGGCGCCGCCACCTCGACGACGTGCAGCAGCTCGCCGTCGGGCCGGTAGCAGCGCACCTGGCCCGATCCCCAGACCGCGAGCCACAGGTTGCCGTCCGCGTCGACGCGCAGGCCGTCGGGCCTCTCCTGCTCCAGCCGGATCAGCGGGCGCCACGGCCCGGTCGCGCCCGTCACGGGGTCGTGGTCCCGGACGCGGACGACGCCCGCGAGCGTGTCCACGGTGTAGAGCACGCTGCCGTCGGGCGACCAGCCGATGCCGTTGGAGAGCGTGAGGTCGTCGTCCAGCGTGGTGAGCCGACCGTCGGGCTCGAGGCGGTGCAGCGTCTCGTGGCCACCCGCGCCGGTGAGCGAGCGGGATCCCGCCAGGAGGCGGCCCGTGGGGTCCACCGCGGCGTCGTTGAGCCGGCGGCCGCAGTCCGGCGGGAGCACGCGCGCGACCTCGCGGCGCGACCCGTCCATGCCGAGCACGACGACGGTCTCCCGTGCGGCCACCACGAGGTCGCCGTGGATCGTGGGCGCGACGGCGCCGACCGTGACGTCGACGTGCGTGCGGCTCGTGACCTGCACCCGGCCGGCGTGCAGCGTGCCGGTGAGCACCTCGCCGGCCTCGATGTCGACCCACAGCAGGCGCTCGCGCGGGCCGTCCCAGACGGGCCCCTCGGCGAGCAGGTGGATGTGGTCCGCGGCCGGGACCGCCTCGAGGTGGGTCATGTCGGGACCACCGTTCCGCCGTCGACGATCGAGCGGATCTCGCCGACGGCGGCCCGCAGGTCCTCCAGGGGGGTCCGGAACCGGACGGCGCTCACCGAGACCGCGCCACTCGGCCGGGTCGCCGAGGTGAGGCGCGCGGGCACGGCGATGCAGACGATGCCGGGCTCGTTCTCCTCGTCGTCGACCGCGTAGCCGTCCTGGCGTACCGCGGCGAGCGCGGCCACGAGGGCGTCCGTGCTGGTCAGGGTCGCGGGCGTGCGCGCGGCGAAGGTCCGGTGGCGTGCCCAGGCGCGCACCGCGTCGTCGTCGGGCAGGGCGAACGCGAGGAGCAGCTTCCCGACGGCGGTCGTGTGCGCGGCGTTGCGCCCGCCGACGGCGGACGTGAGCCGGACGCCGCCGGTCGGCGGGTCGACCTTGGCGCGGTAGACGACGGACCCGTTGTCGGACGCGGCGTCGAGCACGGCGTAGTGGGCGGTCTCGCCGAAGCGGTGCGCGAGGGCCTCCAGCGCGGGGCGGACGCGCACGTGGTCCGGGCGGGCCTCGTGGTGGGTGAACGCGAGCCGGAGGAAGTCGTCGCCGAGCTGGTAGTGGCCGGGGCCGTCCTGCGCGGCCAGGCCCGCGCGGCGCAGCGAGGCGAGCGCGCGGTGCACGGTGGCTTTGGGGCTGCGGGTGGCGCGGCTCAGCTCGTCGAGGCTCGCTCCTGCGGGGCGCTCCGCGAGCTCCCGCAGGACCGCCAGGACGCGGTCGGCGCCGACGAGGCGGGCGACGTCGTGGGCAGTGCCGACGCCAGTGCCGGCAGCGGCGCTGTCTGCGGCGGTGCGGGGGATGGCTTCCATGGCATTCCAGATAGTAGTGTGCGCTTCCGGCAACTGGAAAGCCGCCAGGCGGCTGAACGGCGCCGAACCGAACGACTCGAAGGGCCCGGCGATGACGACGAGGCGCAGCGACCACTGGTACTCCGGCGACGGACGCGACCCGTACCTCCACCGCGCCTGGATGCGCCGCGGGCTGCCCGCGCACGCGTTCGACGGGCGCCCGCACATCGCCATCGCGAACACCGCGTCCGACCTCACGCCCTGCAACGCCCACCTCGACCAGGTGGCCGAGGCGGTCAAGCGCGGCATCTGGGAAGCGGGCGGCGTCCCGCTCAACCTGCCCGTGGTGTCGCTCGGCGAGACCCAGGTGCGCCCCACCGCGATGCTCTGGCGCAACATGGCCGCGATGGCCACGGAGGAGATGCTCCGCGCCAACCCCATCGACGGCGTCGTGCTCCTCGGCGGGTGCGACAAGACCATCCCGTCCCTGCTCATGGCTGCCGCGTCCGTCGGGCTGCCGGCCGTCGTCGTACCCGGTGGGCCCATGCTCACGGGCACGTTCCGCGGTGTCCCGATGGGCTGCGGCACGTCGACCTACGCGCTCAGCGAGGAGGTCCGCGCCGGCACGATGTCGCGCGAGGAGTTCATGCGCTCGGAGTCCTCGATGATCCGCAGCGCCGGCCACTGCAACACCATGGGCACCGCCTCGACCATGGGCCTGATCGCCGAGGCCCTCGGGATGACCGTGCCCGGGCTCGCCGGGACGCCCGCGCCCGACGCACGGCTCCTCGAGGGGTCGCACGGCACCGGCCGGCTCATCGTCGAGATGGTCGAGGCCGGGCGCACGCCCGACCAGGTCATGACGGCCGGGTCGTTCCGCAACGCCGTCGTCGCGCTCGCCGCCATCGGGGGCTCGAGCAACGCCGTCGTGCACCTGCTCGCCATCGCCGGGCGCCTCGGCGTCCCGCTCACGCTCGACGACATCGACCGCATCGGCCGCGGCGTCCCGCTCCTGGTCGACCTGCTGCCCGCCGGGCGCTTCCTCATGGACGACCTGTACCGCGCCGGCGGTCTGCTCGCCGTGCTCGCCGAGGTCGCCGATCTGCTCGACCCCACGGCCCGCACCGTCACGGGCCGCCCGCTCGTCGAGCACCTCGCGGGCGCGGCCGTGTGGGACCGCGAGGTCATCAGGGCGCGCTCCGCGCCGCTGCAGCCCGACGCCGGGCTCGCCGTCCTGCGCGGCAACCTCGCGCCGTCGGGCGCCGTCATCAAGCCCGCCGCCGCGTCGCCCGAGCTCATGCGGCACCGCGGGCGGGCGGTCGTGTTCGAGTCCGTCGAGGACTTCCACGCGCGCATCGACGACCCGGACCTCGAGGTCGACGCGACCAGCGTCCTCGTGCTGCGCGGCTGCGGGCCCAAGGGCTACCCGGGCATGCCCGAGGTGTCCAACATGGCGCTGCCGACCAAGCTCCTCGAGGCCGGCGTGCGGGACATGGTCCGCGTGTGCGACGGGCGCATGAGCGGGACGGCGTTCGGGACCGTCGTGCTGCACGTCGCACCCGAGGCGGCCGCCGGGGGACCGCTCGCCAAGGTCCGCGACGGCGACTGGATCGAGCTCGACGTCCAGGCTCGGCGCCTCCACCTCGATGTGCCCGACGACGAACTCGCCGCGCGCGAGCCGTCCGCCGCCGCGGCCGCCGCCTACGCCGCACCCGCGCGCGGCTGGGAGCGCCTGTACATCGACCACGTCCAGCAGGCCGACACCGGTGCGGACCTGGACTTCCTCGTCGGGTCGACCGGGCCCGGCGTCGGGCGCGAGTCCCACTGAGCAGGCAACGAGCATCCGCGCGCACACCGCAGGAGGAGCCATGACCGCCCACGAACGGGTCCACGAACGGGTCCACGAACGGGCCCACGAACGCGTCGCCGCCCGCACGTCCGCCCACCTGCGCCACCTCTGGGCGGCGGACCTGCCCGCGTTCGGGGTGTGGAGCGTGCTGCCCGACCCGACCACGGCCGAGCTGCTCGGCGCGTCCGGCGTCGACTACGTGTGCCTCGACCTGCAGCACGGCGTCGCGACGTGGAGCGAGCTGCCCGAGCTCGTGCGCGCCATGCGCGCGGCCGGGAGCGCGCCCGTCGTCCGCGTGCCCTGGAACACCCCCGCGGACGTCATGCGCGCGATCGACACCGGCGCGGCCGCCGTCGTCGTGCCCATGGTGAACAGCGGCGAGGAGGCGTCGGCCGCGGCGTCGGCCTGCCGGTTCCCGCCCGCGGGCACGCGCAGCTGGGGGCCCATGTGGGGGGACGTGCGCGGCGACGGCGCCCTGCCGCCCGCCGAGCAGGACGCGGCAGTGATCTGCATCGTCATGGTCGAGACGCAGGCCGGCGTCGACGCGCTCGAGGAGATCGTCGTGGCGCCCGGCGTCGACGGCGTCTACATCGGACCCAACGACCTGGCGCTCGGGTGCGGGTACGGCCGCGCCACCTACCGCGACTCGGCGGAGGTCGAGGCGCTGATCCAGCGCATCGTCGACACGTGCCGGGCCGCGGGCGTGGTCGCCGGCCTGCACTGCTCCGACGCCGAGATGGCGGTGCACTGGGCCGGGCGCGGGGCCCGCCTGCTCACCGCCGGCCAGGAGACCTCGCTGCTGCGCGCCGCCGTCGGGCAGCTGTGGACGCAGGTGACCGAGCCGACGGGGCGCACCGCCTGACGGGCCGCGCCGGGGCCCCGGGCCCGTGACGCAGGGCCCAGATCGGACCACCGTGCGGCCGATATCGTCCGGCACGTGGACGCGATGACCCTCGAGACGACCCGATCCGACGTCCTGGCCGCGCTGCGCGAGGCCCTTCCGGAGGGGACGTTCGCCGACGACGACGCCGCGGTCGCTGCGCGCTCCGTGGACGCCTCGTTCATCCCGCCCGACGGCGCCGCCCTGTGCGTGGTCACGCCCACCAGCACGGCGCAGGTCTCCGCGGTGATGCGCGTCGCGCACGAGCACCAGGTGCCCGTCGTGCCGCAGGGCGGCCTGACCGGCCTGGCCGGCGGCGCGAGCGCGGTGCAGGGGTGCATCCTGCTCGACCTGTCGCGCATGGACCAGGTGCTGCGTGTGGACCCGGTGGACCAGGTCGCCGTCGTGCAGCCCGGCGTCATCACCGCCGATCTCAACCGCGCGGTCGCCGCGCACGGGCTGTTCTACCCGCCGGACCCGGCGTCGTGGGACACGTGCACGATCGGCGGCAACGTCGCGACCAACGCCGGCGGCATGCGGTGCGTGAAGTACGGGGTGACGCGCGACTTCGTGCGCACGCTCGAGGTGGTCCTCGCCGACGGCACGGTCGTGCGGACCCGCCCCATCACCGTCAAGGCCGTCGCAGGGCTCGACATGACCAGCCTGTTCGTGGGCTCGGAGGGGACGCTCGGGGTCATCACCAAGATCACGGTCGCCCTGCTGCCCGCCCCCGGGCCGGTCCGCGGCGTGAGCGCGGGCTTCCCCACGGTCGCCGACGCGATGGACGCAGCCAATGAGATCATGGCGGGCCCGCACCGCCCGTCCACGCTCGAGCTGCTCGACGCCGTCGTCGTCGACGCGGTCTGCCGGCTCTCGCCCGCCTCAGGGCTCCCGGCCGGCGCGGGCGCGTGGCTGCTGGTGCTCACCGACGCTCGCGTGGGCGCGGACGAGGACGTCGCGGAGTACGAGCGCGTGTGCCTCGCGCACGGCGCGACGAGCCTCGACGCAGCCGACGACGCCGCGCACGTCGACCGCCTCCTCGCCGCGCGCCGCCAGCTCAACCCGGCGATGCGCGAGTACCGCGGCGCGAGCCTCAACGACGACGTGTCCGTGCCTCGCACGCGGCTCGTGGACATCTTCACGCGGCTGGCCGAGCTGTCGGAGGAGATCGGCCTGCCCATCGGCACCGGCGGCCACGTGGGCGACGGCAACCTGCACCCGGTCATCTGCTACGACCCGGCCGACGCCGACGAGCTCGCGACCGCGCGTGCCGGCCACGAGCGGATCATGGCCCTGGCGGTGGAGTTCGGCGGCACGATCAGCGGCGAGCACGGCATCGGCACGGAGAAGCGCGCGGCGCTCGACCTCGAGCTGACGCCGCGCGTCCGTGAGGTGCAGCACGCGCTCAAGGCGGTGCTCGACCCGCTCGGCATCCTCAACCCCGGCAAGAAGCTCTAGCCCGAGGTCCGGGGGCGCCTGGGCGCCCGCCTCGGGGTACCTCCGGGGCGGCTTTCGGCACGCCCGCGTGTGGGCGGCTTCACAAGATCGTGAAACCACGGAACGGCGAAGTCCTGCTATCTTTCGTCCCATGACCGGCTCCCGCACCTGTGGCGCGTCGCGATGACGGCGCCCCTGCAGCAGATGAAGGCCGACCTGTTCAAGGCCATGGGCAACCCCATGCGGATCCGGGTCCTCGAGCTGCTGTGCGAGCGCGAACGGTCGGTCGCGGAGATGATCGTCGAGCTCGGCGTCGGCGCCTCGGCGCTCTCCCAGCAGCTCGGCGTCCTGCGCGGTGCCGGGCTCGTCCAGGCCCGCCGCGAGGCGTCCACCGTCCACTACTCGCTGACGACGCCGCGCATCGCCGACCTGCTCGCCGTCGGCCGCCAGATCCGGGCCGACCTGCTGGCCCTGCAGGTCGAGGCGCTGACGGACGACGAGGGGCCCGACGCCGCAGGCACCGCCGGCGTGCCGGACCAGCGGGACCGGTGAGCCCGTGCTGAAGCTTCTGCGCACCATGCTCCGCGTCGGCCGGGTCGCCGAGCCCGCCCCCGCGGCGCCGCCGCAGGCGCCGGGCGACCCGCTGCCGTGGACCGGGTCCGTCCAGATCCGCCACGTCGACGCCGGCTCGTGCAACGGCTGCGAGATCGAGATCGGTGCCGCCTTCGGCCCCGTGTACGACGCCGAGCGCTACGGCGCGCGCCTCGTCGCCTCGCCCCGGCACGCCGACGTCCTGCTCGTCACCGGGCCGGTCACGCGCAACATGGCCGGCCCCCTGCGCGCGACGTACGAGGCCGTGCCCGAGCCGCGGCGCGTCGTCGCGCTGGGGGACTGCGCGCGCGGGTGCGGGGCCTTCGTCGGCGCGTACGGCGTCGTCGGCTCCGTCGCGGACGTGGTGCCCGTCGACGCCGAGGTGCCGGGCTGCCCGCCCACGCCCCAGGACGTCGTCGCCGCCCTGCGGGGGCTGACGGGCCGATGATCGTCGAGGTCGGCCTGGCGCTCGTCGCCGGCGTAGCGGTGCTCGGGGCGGGCGCGGCGATCCTGGCGCCCGTGCGGTCCCGCGCGCTCGCGGCCGGGCTCGCGACGTCGGTCGTCGGCCTCGGGGGCGTCGTGGCCGGCATCGGCGGGCTCACCGGGCCGGCGTGGGAGCGCATCGCCCCCGGGCTGCTGCCGCTGGGGGAGGCGCGCCTCGCCGTCGACGGCCTGTCCGGCATCTTCCTGCTGCTCGTCGGCGCGGTCGCGGTCGCGACGGGCGTCTACGCGGTCGGCTACACCTCGCCGGGCGGGGCGCACGGCGGGCACGACGGGGCCGACGACGACGCGCCGCCCGCCGGGTCGCGCACCGCCCAGGCGACCCTGCCGGTCTTCGTGGCCGCGATGCTCTACGTGCCCGCCGCCGCGAGCGTGACGACGTTCCTCGTGGTGTGGGAGCTCATGGCCCTCGCCTCGCTCGTCCTCGTCCTCACCGAGCACCGCCTGCGGCCCGCCGTGCGCGAGGCGGGCCTTTGGTACGCCGGGATGACCCACGCGGGCCTCGTCGCCGTCATGGTGGCGCTCGCCCTGCTCGCCGCCGACGCCGGGGGCGAGTCGTTCGACGCCCTCCGTGCCGCGGCCACCGACGCGAGCCCGGCGCTGCGCTCGACCGTGTTCGTGCTCGCACTCGTCGGGTTCGGCTCCAAGGCAGGCCTCGTCCCCCTGCACGTGTGGCTGCCGCGTGCGCACCCCGAGGCACCGAGCCACGTGTCCGCCCTGATGTCCGCCGCCATGGTCAAGCTCGGCGTCTACGGCATCGTCCGCGTCATGGCCGACCTGCTGGGCGGCGGGCCGCGCTGGTGGGGGTTGCTCCTCATGGTCGTCGGCGCGGCCTCCGCGCTGCACGGCGTGCTCCAGGCGAGCGTCGCGAGCGACCTCAAGCGACTGCTCGCCTGCTCGACCACGGAGAACGTGGGCCTCATCTCGCTCGGCATCGGCGCCGCCGCGGTGTTCACGGCGGAGGGCAACCACGTGCTCGCGGGCGTCCTCATGGCCGCCGCGCTGCTGCACTGCCTCAACCACGCCGCGTTCAAGTCCGTCCTCTTCCTGGGCGCGGGTTCGGTCCTGCGAGCGACCGGCCTTCGGGACCTCGACCGCCTCGGCGGCCTCGTGCGCGTCATGCCGATGACGACGGCGCTCGTCGGTATCGGGGCGCTCGGCGCGGCCGCGCTGCCGCCCGGCAACGGCTTCGTGTCCGAGTGGGTGCTGCTGCAGGGCCTCATCCACTCGCTCGGCGGTGGGAGCGACCCCGTCCTCGCGGTCGGGATGCCCGTCGCCGTCGGGGTCGTGGCGCTCACCGCGGGGCTCGGCGTCGCAACGTTCGTCAAGGCCTTCGGGGTGGGCTTCCTCGCGCAGCCGCGCTCCGCGGAGGCCCGGTCGGCCACCGAGGTCCCGGTCGCGATGCGGCTCGGCACCGCGACCGCCGCAGCTGTCTGCGTCGTCCTGGGGCTCGTGCCGACGGTCGCCGCCGGGGCGCTCGACCGCGCGCTCGACACGCTGCCCGGCGCCGGTGCGGGTCCGCTCGCGGGCAGCACGGTCGCCCTGCAGCTCACCGGCATCGCGGGTGCGATGTCGCCGGTCGCCGTCGCGCTCGGCCTCGTGCTCGCGGGCGTGGCCGTGGCGGGCGTGGTGCGGCGGCTCACCGGGGGCCGGCCGCGCCGTGTCGCCCCCGTGTGGGGCTGCGGCAGCCTCGCGCGCGACCCGCGCCAGGAGTACACCGCGACGTCCTTCGCCGAGCCGCTGACGCGCGTCTTCGACGACATCCTGCGCCCCGAGCAGGACCTCGACGTCACCCCGCACGCCGAGTCCCGGTACCTCATCGAGTCCGTGACGTTCCGCCAGCGCGTGCCCGACCGCCTCGAGGCGCGGCTCTACCCGCCCGTCCTGCGGGCAGTCGAGGAGTGGGGCCGGCGCGCCGTCCGCATCGCCGACGGGCGCGTGCACCGCTACCTCGGCTACGGCTTCGTCGGCCTCCTGCTCGCACTCGTCCTCGTGGCGGTGACCGCATGAGCGGGCTCGAGACCCTCGGCGCACTGGCCGCCGCCGCGCTCCAGGTGGCGCTCGTCGTCGTCGGCGCGCCCTACCTCGCAGGGCTCATGAAGCAGGTCCGTGCCCGGATGGAGGGGCGGGCGGGGGCCGGCATCGGGCAGCCCGCGCGGGACCTGCGCAAGCTCTGGCGCAAGGAGGCCACCCGGCCCGACGGTGCGAGCGTCCTGTTCGTCGCCGCGCCCCTCGTGCTCATGGCCGGCGCCGTCCTGCTCGCCGCCGTCGTGCCGCTCGTCTCGACCGTCACGCCCGTCGACGGGACGGCCGACCTGTTCGCCGTCGTCGCGGTCCTCATGCTCGGCACCGTCGCGCTCACGCTCGCGGGGCTGGACACCGGCACCGCGTTCGGCGGGATGGGCGCGAGCCGCGAGGTGACGATCCTCGCGCTCGCCGAGCCCACGATCCTGCTCGCCGTCTTCGCGCTCTCGGTACGCGTCGGCTCCTCGGACCTCGCCGACATCGTCGCGGGCACGGTCGCCGCGCCCGCCCAGGTCCTCTCGCCCGCGAGCCTCCTCGCGGCCGTCGCGTTCGCGGTCGTGATCATCGCCGAGACGGGCCGCCTGCCCGTCGACAACCCCGCCACGCACCTGGAGCTCACGATGGTGCACGAGGCGATGGTGCTCGAGTACTCCGGGCCCGACCTGGCCCTCGTCGAGCTCGCCGCCTCCATGCGCCTGGCGATCTTCCTCGGCCTCTTCGCGAACCTCTTCGTGCCCTGGGGCGTGGCGACCGACCTGTCGCCGCTCGCCCTGCTCGTCGGCGTCGCCGCCCTCGTCCTCAAGGTGACGATCGGCGGGGCGGCCCTCGCAGCGTTCGAGGTCTTCGTCGCCAAGCTCCGCCTCTTCCGGGTCCCCGAGCTGCTCGCCGGCTCCTTCCTGTTCGCCCTCCTCGCCGTCGTCGCATCCTTCTTCCTCGCATGAGCGCCATGTCCGACACCCTCGCCCAGGTCCTCGACGTCCTCGCCGGCGGCGTGCTGCTCGTGGCCGTCCTCAGCCTGTGGCGGCGGGACCTGGCCGCCATCGTGCGGCTGCTCGCCGTGCAGGGCGCGCTCATCGGCGGCGTCGCCCTCGTGCTCGCCGTGCACCACGCCAGCGCCGAGCTGTACCTCGCGGCGGCGGGCGTCGTCGCCCTCAAGGCCGTCGTCCTGCCGCTCATGCTCCGCCGGGTCCTCGCCGACTCGGGCGAGGTGCGCGAGACCGAGCCGCTCGTCAACGTCAGCGCGTCCCTGCTCGCCGCCGCCCTCCTCACGCTGCTGGCCTACGTGCTCAGCCAGCCACTCGTGGCGCTCGCGCCGACGACGGCGACGCGCGCCCTGCCCGTGGGCGTCGCCGTCGTGCTCATCGGGTTCTTCGTGCTCGTCACGCGCCGACGCGCGCTGTCGCAGGTCGTCGGCTTCCTGCTGCTCGACAACGGGATCACGACCGTCGCGTTCCTCGCGACCTCCGGCGTGCCGCTCGTCGTGGAGCTAGGGGTGTCCCTCGACGTGCTGCTCGTCGTCCTGGTCCTGCAGGTCGTCGCGGCGCGCATGCGGCTCGCCTTCGGTCACACCGACCTCGACGGGCTCAGCGAGCTGCGCGACGGGCCCGACGAGGGGGCGCCGTCCGCCCCCGATGCCCTGCCCGGCGAGGAGGCACGCGCATGACGACGCCGCTCGAGACCCTCGCGCTCGTCCTCCCGGTCGCCGCACCCCTGCTGGTCGCCGCCCTCGCGGCCGTCGTCGGCTGGCACCGGTGGGTCGCCTGGTCCGCCGTCGGGGCCTCCGGCGTGGTCCTCGCCTCGGGGGCCGCGGTCGCCGCGGCGACGTCGGACGGCGACGTGCTCGCCGTCGGCGGCCACCTGCGGGCCGACGCGCTGACCGCCGTCATGCTCCTCGTGATCGGCGCGGTCGCCGTCATCGCGACATGGGCGAGCGTCGGCTCCGTGGCGGGCGAGCTCGCCCACGGGCACACGACCGCCCGAGGTGCGCGCCGCTACGCAGTCCTCGTCCCGGCGTTCGTGGCGACGATGGTCGCGGCGGTCCTCGCGGCGAACCTCGGCGTCATGTGGGCGGCGGTCGAGGCGACGACGATCGTCACCGCGTTCCTCGTCGGGCACCACGGCGGCCGACGCGCGGTCGAGGCGACCTGGAAGTACGTGATCATCTGCTCGGTCGGCATCGCGCTCGCCTACCTCGGCACCGTGCTCGTCTACTACGCGTCCCAGCACGTCGGCGGCGTGAGCGGCGAGGGGACGCTCGACTGGGCGGAGCTCGCCGCGGACGCCGGCCGGCTCGACCCGGGCGTGCTGCGGATCGCCGTCGTGCTCCTCGTCATCGGCTTCGGCACCAAGGTCGGCCTCGTCCCGATGCACAGCTGGCTTCCCGACGCGCACAGCCAGGCCCCCGCGCCGGTGTCCGCGCTCATGTCGGGCGTCCTGCTCTCCGTGGCCGTGTACGCGCTGCTGCGCTACCGCGTCATCGCGGTCGCCGCGCTCGGCACGACGTTCGTGCGCACCCTGCTCCTCGTCGTCGCGCTCGCGTCCGTCCTCCTGGCCGCGTCGCTGCTCATCGCGCAGCGCGACTACAAACGGCTCCTGGCGTACTCGAGCATCGAGCACATGGGCCTGGCCGTCGTCGGTGTGGCCGTCGGCACGCCGCTCGCGGTGGCCGCGGTGCTCCTGCACCTGCTGGGCCACGGCCTCGCCAAGGGCGTGCTGTTCTGCGCGTCCGGGCAGATCCTCGAGCTCACGGGCACGACGCGCATCGACGGCGTCCGCGGCCTGCTGGTGCGGCGCCCGGTGCTCGCGGGCGTCGTCGGGCTCGGGATCGCCGCACTGCTCGGCCTGCCGCCGTTCAGCCTGCTCGCGAGCGAGGTCGCCCTGGCGCGCGCCACCGCGGCCGTCGGGCTCGGGTGGGTCGTCGCGGTCGTCCTGGTGCTGCTGCTGGTCGTGTTCGTCGCGGTGGCGCGGCCGGTCGCCGCGATGCTGCTCGGGCCCGCCGACGACGCCCCGCCCGCGGGTGGTGGCGGCCGGGCGGCCCGGACCGTGTCCTCGGCCACCGCGCCCCTCGTCCTCGGGCTGATCGCCCTCGCCGTCCTCGGGGTGGCCGCGCCGCTCGATGGCCTCCTCGAGACCGCGGCCTCGATCGTGGGGTCCCGATGAGCGCCGTCGAGCGCCGCACGGTCGCGGCACCGGACCTGGCCGACGCCGTCGCCGCGCACCTCGACGCCGGCCTGCGGATCGCGCTCGTCGCCGCGCACGAGGACCCCGGCGCCGTCCGCGTCGTCTACCTGCTCACAGGCGCGGGCGACCGGCGCGTGGAGCTCACGCTCGCCACCGACCGCACCGCCCCCTGCGTGCCGAGCCTGGCGCGAGTGTCCTTCCCCGCGGGCCGCTTCGAGCGCGAGATGCGCGACCTGTACGGCGTCGTCCCGACGGGGCACCCGCTGCCGCACCGCCTCGTGCGGCACAGCCACTGGCCGCAGGGCTGGTACCCGATGCGGGCCGACGCCGGGCCGCCCCCGCCGTTCGAGCCGGAGGGCGCCTACCCGTTCCTGCGCGTCGAGGGCCCGGGGGTCTACGAGATCCCCGTCGGGCCCGTGCACGCCGGGATGATCGGGCCGGGGCACTTCCGGTTCTCCGTGGTGGGGGAGTCGATCCTCAAGCTCAAGGCACGCCTGTGGTTCACCCACAAGGGCCTCGCGAAGCTCGCCGAGGGCCGCACGCCCGCCGACGCGCTCGAGCTCGCCGAGCGGATCAGCGGCGACACGACCGTGGGGCACGCGACCGCCTTCTGCGCCGCGGTCGAGGACGCGCTCGGCGTCGAGGTGCCCGAGCCGGCGCGCGCGGCCCGCGCGCTGCTCCTCGAGCTCGAGCGCCTCCACAACCATGTGGCGGACCTCGGGGCCCTCTGCCTCGACGTCGGTTACGGAGTCCTCGACGTGCACGCCAAGCGCGTCCGCGAGGAGCTGCTCCGGCTGAACGCCCGGGTCACCGGCCACCGCCTGCTGCGCGGCGGCGTCGTGCTGGGTGGGTCCGCACTGACGGACCTGCCCACGGAGGCCGAGCTGACGCGCGTCGCGGACGACGTCGCGGAGATCGTCGCGGCCGCCCTGCGGCAGTCCGTCGTCGTGGACCGGTTCACCGGGACGGCCGTGCTGGAGCCCTCGAGCGCCCAGGAGATCGGCGTCCTCGGCTACGTGGGGCGCGCCAGCGGCGTGGACGTCGACGCGCGGCGCGACCACCCCATGCACCCCGCGACCGCCGACGTCGCCTCCGCCGTACGGACCGACGGGGACGTCCTGGCCCGGTTCGGCGTCCGTGCGGACGAGGTGCGCGAGAGCATCCGCCTCGTGAGGACGCTGCTGCCGCTGGTGCGCCTCGGCCGTGTCGTCGCGCCGCTGCCCGCGCCCGGGGCGCCCCGTGCCGCCGGGCCGGGCCGGGCCACGGCGGTGTCCGA
>JAEYXM010000099.1 GCA_023428465.1 Actinomycetes bacterium | reverse complement strand
GCCACCGGGCCGTTCTACTGCCCGCTCGACCAGTCGATCTACATGGACCTGACGTTCTTCGACCTGCTGCAGAGCCGCTTCGGGGCGTCCGGCGGCGCACTCGCCGAGATGTACGTCACCGCGCACGAGTACGGCCACCACATCCAGAACCAGCTCGGCACCATGGACAACATCGACCGCCGCGGTACGGGCCCGGAGTCTGACGGCGTCCGCCTCGAGCTGCAGGCCGACTGCTACGCAGGCATGTGGGTCGGGGACGCCGCGACGCGGGAGGACCCCGACCGTCCGGGCGTCACGTTCCTCGAGCCGATCACGCAGGACCAGCTCGCGGACGCACTGTCGGCTGCCGAGGCCGTCGGCGACGACCACATCCAGGGCCAGTCCGGTGGCGGCATCAACCCCGACCTGTGGACGCACGGGTCCAGCGAGCAGCGCCAGCGCTGGTTCACCATCGGCTACGAGCAGGGCTCGCTCGGCGCGTGCGACACCTTCTCGACCGACCAGCTGTGAGCGGCCGGGCCGACGTCGTCAGACGTTGAAGCCCAGCGCCCGCAGCTGCTCGCGGCCGTCCTCGGTGATGCGCTCCGGGCCCCACGGCGGCATCCAGACCCAGTTGATCCGGAAGCCGTCCACGATGCTCTCGAGCACCGACTGCGTCTGGTCCTCGATGACGTCCGTCAGCGGGCACGCCGCGGAGGTGAGCGTCATGTCGATGACTGCGTGGTTGTTCGCGTCGATGACGACGCCGTAGACCAGGCCCAGGTCGACGACGTTGATCCCGAGCTCGGGGTCGATGACGTCGCGGAGGGCCTCCTCGACGTCCGCCACGTTCGCTCCGGCGGGTGCTGCGGTCATGCGTCCTCCTTGCCGGCGCTCGCCTGGACGAGGGCGTCTCGCAACGCCATCCACCCCAGCAGTGCGCACTTGACTCGTGCGGGGTAGCGGCCGACCCCCGTGAACGCCGTGGCATCCCCGAGGCGGTCCTCCACCTCCTCGTCCAGCCCTGCGCCGCGCGCGTGCATGAGCGCGCGGAAGTCCTCACCGAGTGCGTCGGCGTCGGTGACGGGACGGCCCTCGACCAGCTCCGCCATGACGGAGATCGACGCCTGGGAGATCGAGCAGCCCTGACCGTCCCAGCTGAGCTTGTCGATGACGGGTGCCCCGCCCGCACCGCCCAGGTGCACCCGCAGGCGCACCTCGTCGCCGCATGTCGGGTTCACCTGGAACGACTCGGCGTCGTACCCGTCGGCGAGCCCCTTGCCGTGCGGGTCCTTGGAGTGGTCCAGGATCAGCTGCTGGTACAGCTGCTCCATCCCGCTGCTCATGACTCCCCCAGTCCGAAGAAGGGCCGGACGGTGGGCAGCGCGGCCGCGAACGCGGCGACGTCGTCCTCCGTGGTGTAGACGCCCGCGGACGCACGGGCGCTGGCCGCGACACCGAAGCGGCGGTGCAGCGGCTGGGCGCAGTGGTGGCCCACACGCACGGCGATGCCCGCGTCGTCGAGCACCTGCCCGACGTCGTGCGCGTGCACCCCGTCGACGACGAACGCGGCGAGCGCGACCCGGTCCGCCACGTCGGCCGGGCCGATCAGGCGGACGCCCGGAGCCGCCTGCACGGCCTCGACGAGCAGCGCGGCGATCCGCGTCTCGTGCGCGGCGACCGCGTCCATGCCGAGCTCGCGCAGGTACCGCGCCGCGGCACCCATGCCCACCGCCTGGGCGACCATCATCGTGCCCGCCTCGAACCGCTGCGGCGGCGGCGCATACGTCGTCGCCTCCATGGTGACGAGCTCGACCATCGACCCGCCCGTGATGACCGGCGGCATGGCCTCGAGGAGCTCCCGGCGCCCGTAGAGCGCGCCGACGCCGGTCGGGCCGTACATCTTGTGGCCGGAGAACACTGCGAAGTCCACGCCGAGCGCGCGCAGGTCCACCGGCATGTGCGGCACGCTCTGCGCGGCGTCGAGCACCGTGAGCGCGCCGACCTCCCGGGCCCGCGCGACGAACGCACCGACGTCCGCGACGGCTCCCGTGACGTTCGAGGCGTGCGCGAACGCCAGCACCTTGGTGCGGTCGGTCACGACCGTCGCGAGCTCGTCCGTGCGGAGACGGCCGTCGTCGCCGACGCCGATCCACCGCAGGGTCGCGCCCGTCCGGGCCGCGACCTCCTGCCACGGCACGAGGTTCGCGTGGTGCTCGGCCTCGGTGACGACGATCTCGTCGCCGGGCGCGAGCGCGAACCGGCGCGCCGCCGCCCCGCCACGCCCAGCGGTCGCGTTGGACATCGCGTACGCGACGACGTTGATGCCGGCCGTCGCGTTCGTCGTCCAGACGATCTCGTCGTCCTGCACCCCGACGAGCGCCGCGACCTCGGCCCGTGCGGCCTCGAAGGCGTCCGTGGCCTCCTCCGCGAGCATGTGCGCGCCTCGGTGCACCGCCGCGTTGCGCTCGCAGTAGAAGTCGAGCTCCGCGTCGATGACGACCTCGGGCTTCTGGGCCGTCGCCGCCGAGTCCAGGTAGACGAGCGGCCGACCACCGCGCCCGGTCCGGCGCAGCAGCGGGAAGTCCGCGCGCACGGCAGCGAGCTCGGCGCCGCTGAGCGCGGCGCCGGGCGACCCGGCGGCCCCCGGATCGAGCGTGGTGGTCATGTCAGCCTCTCGTCGACTGTGGGTCGCTGCAGCGTCCGCGGTCTCAGGCGTTCGCGAGGAAGCGGTCGTAGCCCTCGTCCTCGAGACGCACGGCGAGCTCGGGCCCGCCCTCCTCGGCGATGCGGCCGTCGACGAAGACGTGCACGAAGTCCGGCTTGATGTAGCGCAGGATGCGCGTGTAGTGCGTGATGAGCAGGACGCCCACCTCACCGCTCGCCTTCACGCGGTTCACGCCCTCGGACACGATGCGCAGCGCGTCGACGTCGAGGCCGGAGTCCGTCTCGTCGAGGATCGCGATGCGCGGCTGCAGCAGCTCCATCTGGAGGATCTCGTGGCGCTTCTTCTCGCCGCCGCTGAAGCCCTCGTTGACGCTGCGCTCGGCGAACGCCTGGTCCATGCGCAGGTTGTCCATCGCGGTGCGGACATCCTTGACCCAGTGCCGCAGGGCGGGCGCCTGGCCGCTGATGGCGGTCTTGGCGGTGCGCAGGAAGTTCGAGACGCTGACGCCCGGGACCTCGACGGGGTACTGCATCGCGAGGAACATGCCGGCCCGCGCGCGCTCGTCGACGCTCATCGCGAGGACGTCCTCGCCGTCGAGCGTCACCGTGCCGCCGGTGATCTGGTACTTCGGGTGTCCGGCCAGGGAGTAGGCGAGCGTGGACTTGCCGGAGCCGTTCGGGCCCATGATCGCGTGCGTCTCACCGCTGCGGACGGTCAGGTCGACACCGCGCAGGATGGGCTTGTCGCCCTCCTTCGTCTCGACGCTGACGTGCAGGTCGCGGATCTCGAGCGTGGTCATCTCTCTCCTTCAGGAGTTCAGGGTCGCGTCGACGTCCACGAGCACGCGCTCGCCGTCGAGGGTCAGGGGGTAGACGGGCACCGGCTGCGTCGCGGGCAGGGCCAGCGGGGCGCCGGTGCGCAGGTCGAAGGTCGAGCCGTGGAGCCAGCACTCGATGGTGCAGCCCTCGACGTCGCCGTCGGACAGGGAGACCTGCCCGTGCGAGCAGATGTCGGAGATGGCATGGAAGTCGCCGTCGGCGTCGCGGACGATCGCGACCTCGACGGTGCCCTCGGCGCCCTCGAGCTCGACCCGGAGCGCCGAGCCGGCCTCGAGGTCGGACGTCAGACAGGCGAGCTGTGCGCTCATGCGTCGGCCCCGGCGTCGTCGGTCGGCAGCGTCGCGGCTGCACCCAGCGCGCTCATGCTGCGCTCGAGCTCGCCCTCGATCGCGGCGATGAGCCGCTCCTCGACCTCCGGCACGCCGATCTGGTGGACGAGCTCGGCGAAGAAGCCGCGCACGACCAGCCGGCGGGCGTCGGCCTCGGGGATGCCGCGGGCGCGCAGGTAGAACAGCTGCTCGTCGTCGAACCGGCCGGTCGCCGAGGCGTGCCCGGCACCCTCGATGACCCCGGTCTCGATCTCGAGGTTCGGCACGGAGTCCGCCCGGGCGCCGTCGGTGAGGACGAGGTTCCGGTTGAGCTCGTAGGTGTCGGTGCCCTCGGCCGCAGCGCGGATCAGGACGTCGCCGACCCAGACCGTGTGCGCGCCCGCGCCCTGCAGGGCGCCCTTGTAGGCGACGCGCGACCGGCACGACGGCACGGCGTGGTCGACGAACAGGCGGTGCTCGAGGTGCTGGTGGGAGTCGGCGAAGTACACGCCGAGGGCCTCGACCTCACCGTTCTCGCCCGTGAACGTCACGTCCGGGGTGACGCGCACGACGTCGCCGCCGAGGTTCACGACGATGTGCTTGAGCGTGGCGTCGCGGCCCAGGCGGGCCCGGTGCGACGACGCGTGCACGGCGCCGACCGCCCAGTCCTGGATCGACACCACGGTGAGGTGCGCGCCGTCCTCGACGACGATCTCGACGGTCTCGTTGAGCGTCGCGTCGCCGACGTGGTCGACGATGACGACGGCCTCGGAGAGCTCGCGGGCGTGCACCAGGAGGTGGCTCGCGGCGGGTGCGTCGTCACCGGGCGTGCCCTCGATGCGGATGCTCGTCGGTGCGGACGCCACCTCGTTCGCCCGCACGGTGACGACGGTCGCCTCGGCGAAGGACGCCCACGCCGTCGCCGCGGTGCGGTCTCCGGGGCGGCCGGCGGTGCCGAGCCGCGCGTCGTCCCGCTCGACGATCTCGACGTCCACCTCGGGGGCGTTCACCACCGTGGTGCGCACGTGCGTCCCGGTCAGCCCG
This sequence comes from Actinomycetes bacterium, assembly GCA_023428465.1. Lineage (GTDB taxonomy): Bacteria > Actinomycetota > Actinomycetes > Actinomycetales > Cellulomonadaceae > Actinotalea. Next base: position 2,036 of record JAEYXM010000099.1, on the reverse strand, counting down.
GTGCCCGCGGAGTCGAACAGCGGCGCGAGCCGGTCGATGGGAGAGAACCGCCACTCCTCCTCGCGCCCGGTGGGCACGGGGAAGTCGGCGGGGTCGAAGGACGTCAGCCGCGCGGCGCGGGACGCCTCCGGGACGCCGCCGCGGCCGTGCGTGTGCGCGCCGTCGGCGACGGCGCGGCTGTGGTCCGTCGTGAGGTCGGTCAGGTCGGTGCTCATCGGGTCTCCGGTCGGGGCTGCAGGGGTCTGGGTGGGAGTGGTCATCAGCCGACCGACCCCTCCATCTGCAGTTCGATGAGGCGGTTGAGCTCGAGTGCGTACTCCATGGGGAGCTCACGCGCGATCGGCTCGACGAAGCCGCGCACGATCATCGCCATGGCCTCCGTCTCGGGCATGCCGCGCGACATGAGGTAGAAGAGCTGCTCCTCGCTCACCCGGGAGACCGTCGCCTCGTGGCCCATCGACACGTCGTCCTCGCGGACGTCGACGTACGGGTAGGTGTCCGAGCGCGAGATCTGGTCGACGAGCAGCGCGTCGCACAGGACGTTGGAGCTCGACCCCTCGGCACCCTCGAGCACCTGGACGAGGCCGCGGTAGGACGTCCGCCCACCGCCGCGCGCGACGGACTTGGAGATGATCGAGCTCGACGTCCGCGGCGCCGCGTGCACCATCTTGGCGCCGGCGTCCTGGTGCTGGCCCTCGCCCGCGAAGGCGATCGAGAGCGTCTCGCCCTTGGCGTGCTCGCCCAGCAGGTAGATGGCCGGGTACTTCATGGTCACCTTGGAGCCGATGTTGCCGTCGACCCACTCCATGGTGGCGCCCTCGGCCGCCGTCGCCCGCTTGGTGACGAGGTTGTACACGTTGTTCGACCAGTTCTGGATGGTCGTGTACCGGACCCGCGCGTTCTTCTTGACGATGATCTCGACGACGGCCGAGTGCAGCGAGTCGCTCGAGTAGATCGGCGCGGTACAGCCCTCGACGTAGTGCACGTACGAGCCCTCGTCCGCGATGATCAGCGTCCGCTCGAACTGGCCCATGTTCTCGGTGTTGATCCGGAAGTAGGCCTGCAGCGGGATCTCGACGTGGACGCCCGGCGGGACGTAGACGAACGAGCCACCGGACCACACGGCCGTGTTGAGCGCGGCGAACTTGTTGTCGCCCACGGGGGTCCCGGAGCCGAAGTACTCCTCGCACATCTCCGGGTACTCGCGCAGCGCGGTGTCGGTGTCGAGAAAGACGCCGCCCTGCTCCTCGAGCGACTCCTGGATCTGGTGGTAGACCACCTCGGACTCGTACTGCGCGGCGACGCCGGCGACGAGGCGCTGCTTCTCCGCCTCGGGGATGCCGAGCCGGTCGTACGTGTTCTTGATGTCCTCCGGTAGCTCCTCCCAGGAGGTGGCCTGCTTCTCCGTCGAGCGCACGAAGTACTTGATGTTGTCGAAGTCGATGCCCGTGAGGTCGGCGCCCCAGTTCGGCATGGGCTTGCGCCCGAAGAGCTTGAGGCCGCGCAGGCGGCGCTCGAGCATCCACTCCGGCTCGTTCTTCAGCGCGGAGATGTTGCGGACGACGGCCTCGGACAGACCCCGCTGGGCGGACATGCCCGCGGCGTCGGAGTCGTGCCAGCCGTACCCGTAACCGCCGATCGACGCAATGATCTCGGCGTCGGTCGTGAGCTCGGTGGGTGCACTCATCGGGTTCCTTCCATCGGGGACTCGGGGCGGACGCGGCCGGCGTCCGCCGGTCCGAGCGGGTTGTGGGTGGTGCAGACGTGGTCGCCGGCAGCCAGGGTGGCGAGCCGCTGGACGTGGACGCCCAGCACCTCGGAGAACAGGTGGGTCTCGGCCTCGCACAGCTCCGGGTGGCGGGCGGCGACGTCGCGGATCGGGCAGTGGCCCTGGCAGAGCTGGACCGCGGCGGTCCCGGGGGCCGGGCGGACGGTCGCGGCGTAGCCCTCGCCCGCGAGCGAGCGCGCCATGTCCGTCACCCGGTCGAGCAGGGCACCCTCGGGGGTCAGGTCGAGGCGGGCGGCGAGGTCCGCCG
>JAEYXM010000075.1 GCA_023428465.1 Actinomycetes bacterium | reverse complement strand
CCGCCGGGCCCCCCCCCGCCCCCCCGGGGGCGGGGGGGGCCCGCCCCTCTTCCGGACCCACCCCGCGCCGTCCCCGTCCCGCGCCGTCCCCGTCCCGCCCCGCCCCGTCCCGCCCCGCCCCGCGAGTTCTGCCTCAGCGCTTGAGTTCTGCCGTACAGACGGCAGAAGTGGAACCGGAAGGCAGAAGTCGGCGCGTGATGCGCCGGTGGGGCAGCCGGCGGGCAGTGGCGCAGCCGGTGGGCAGTGTGCAGCCAGCGGGCAGTGGGGCAGCCGGTGGGCAGTGTGCAGCCGGCGGGCAGTGGGGCGGCGGGGCGGTGGGGGCGTGCACATCCCCATCGGTTGCGGCGGCATCCACAGGGCGGGCGGACCGGACAGGCGCTGGCGGGCACGTCACGGCATCGTCGCGCCATGCCTCGACGACCGGGCACCCGCGATGCCCCCACCCCGCCGGAGCTCCCACCCGTCCACTTCGCGCGGGACTGGCTCCGATCCGAAGTGACGGCCAACGTGCGCGCGGGTCGCTGGATCCGCGTCCGCCACGGCGCCTACATCGACCACGCGACGGACGAAGCTCCCCACGCGCGCGCCCTGCGCATCGCGCTCGCCCGGATTGCGGCCGTCGCGGAGCTGAGCGGTGACCACGTGATCAGTCACACGTCCGCGGCTCTCCTCTGGGGCCTGCCCGTCTTGCGCACGCCGACGCGAACACATGTCGTGTCCCGAGCACACCCGTCGGGCAGATCACGGGACCTCGTCGGCCATGTTCTCGAGCTGGCAGACTCCGACGTCACCCTGCTGGCGGGCCGACGGGTCACGACCCTCGAGCGCACGGTTGTCGACTGCGCGATGGCGCACGGTGGACACACCGGGCTGATCGTCGCCGATGCGGCACTGCGCGCCGGGGCGTCCCTCGATGCGTGTCGCGAGGTCGCGCAGCGCCTCGCCGGCCGTCGTGGAGTGATCGCCGCCCGGGCCGTCCTGGACTTCGCCGATGACGGCGCGGAGTCGGCCGGCGAGTCGTCGACGCGCTTCGCGCTCCTGCGCGCCGGGCTGCCGCGGTCCGAGACTCAGGTACGCACCGACACGCGCCTCGGCGCGTTCTGGTCGGACATGGGCTGGCCCGAGTGGGCGGTGCTCCTCGAGTACGACGGGCGCACCAAGTACGAGGCCACCGGCCGCGCGTCGGACGCCGTACTGAAGGAGAAACGCCGGCAGGACGCCATCGAGGAGACCGGCCGCCGGGTGCTCCGCGTCGTCGCGGCCGACCTCCGCGACCCGGCGGCACTGGCGTCCCGCGTCCTGCGCGCCGCGCGGCTCCATCCCGGACCCCTCCGACCTCGCCGGGAGCTCACGCTCGGGCCGGCGACTTCTGCCTCCTGACGCGAGTTCTGCCGTCACGGGGGCAGAACTCGGCCCTGAAGGCAGAAGTCGACGGACGGGGGGTGGGCCGGCGGGGCCGACGGCGGGTGGGACGGGGCGGGTGGGACGGGGCGGGTGGGGACGGGTGGGTGGGCCGGCGGGGCCGAGCGCGGGGGGCGCAGAAATCGCTCGCGCGTGCGGCGGGCGCGGGAGCACAGTGGGGGCATGTCATCGTGGACCGTCGTTGCAGCGCCCGTTCCTGATTCGCTGGAGTCGCCCGAGGCGTGGGCGCTGCACGGCGCGGCCCGCGTCACCTACGCCCGGCAGACGGCGTCGTGGGGCTATCCGGACCTCATGCACCCGGCCTGGTATCTCATCGGCCACCTGCAGGAGCAGACCTACGCCCGACGCATCGTGCTCGTCGCGGTGCCGGAGGGCACGCAGACACCCACCCCGGACGACGTCGCGGGCATCGCCGAGCTGACCATGCCGCTGACGGACAACACCCACTCGGCCGAGATCGAGCTGACGGTGGACCCGGCCCGCACCCGCTCCGGCGTGGGCAGCGCCCTCCTCACCGAGGTGGAGCGCATCGCGACCGAGGCCGGCCGCACGAGCCTCATGGCGTGGAGCGAGCACGTCGGCGAGCCCGAGGCCGGGTCGCCCAACACCATCGAGGCACCGACCGGTGCGGGCCGTATCCGGACCGACGACGGCGGTGCGGCGTTCGCCCAGAAGCACGGCTACACCCTCGAGCAGGCCGAGCGGTACAGCCTCCTGCGCCTGCCGGTGGAGGAGGGTCTGCTCGACCGGCTGTCCGCGGAGGCGGCCGCGGCGGCGGGCCCCGACTACCGGGTGCACGTGTGGCGCGACCACTTCCCCGACGAGTGGCTGGACCAGCTCGCGGTCCTCGAGAGCCGAATGAGCACCGACGCGCCCAGCGCCGATCTCGACTTCCAGCAGACGGCGTGGGACGCCGACCGCGTGCGCGCGTGGGAGAAGCAGACGGAGGTGAGCGGGCACGGCATGCTCGTGGCGGCCGCCGAGCACGTGCCCAGCACGACGCTCGCGGCGTTCACGGTCCTGAGCTTCCCGATGGGGCACGAGGAGATCGTCTTCCAGGGCGACACCCTGGTGCTCCCGGAGTTCCGCGGCCACCGCCTGGGCATGCTCGTGAAGACCGCGAACCTCGTGGCACTACGCGAGGCGCGCCCCGGTGCAGCCCGCGTGCACACGTGGAACGCGGAGGAGAACCGCTTCATGCTGGCGATCAACGTCGCGCTGGGTTTCCGCCCGACGGGCGTGTGCGGCGCCTGGCAGAAGCGCCTCGCCTGACGGCGGGCGGCGGCACCGGGTCGCACGCCAGCACCCGCGCACCGCGCGTCGGGCCGCTCGTGAGCCGCCCGACCTGCACGATGGGCCGGTGACCATGGACGCCCCGGAGAACGCAGCGGGCCTGCTGGGCGCACCGCGCAGCATCCGCCGCGCCGTCGTCGGCGTGCTCGTGGCGTTCGGCCTCAACGGGCTGCTGGTGGGCATCTACGGGGCGTCGCTGCCGGGCCTGCGTCAGCGGTGGGAGGTCGACGACCGCGGGATCGCGGTGGTGCTGGTGGTGGCCGGCGTCGTCGCGGTGGTCACGATGCAGCTCGGCGGACGCTGGTCGGACCGGTGGGGCGCACGCCTGCCGACGCTGGCCGCGACGCCGGTCATGGCGGTCGGTCTGGCGATCCTCGCGCTCGCGCCGTCCCACCCGGTGGGCCTGGTGGGCGCGGCCGTCTTCGGCGCCGGCAACGGGTGCATGGACGTGTGCATGAACACCCTCGCGGTCGACGTCGAGCGGCGCCGCGGGCGCCCCGTGATGAGCCGGTTCCACGCGTTCTTCTCGATCGGCTCCGCGGTCGGCGCGGGCACGTCGTACGTGGTCGCGCGCCTCGTGTCGGCCGACCGGCACGTGCTGGTCGCGATCGTCACGGTGATCGTGCTCGCGCTCGCCGTGCTCGGGGTGATCTGGCCGTCGATGCCGCAGAGCGCGCGCGTCGTGCACGACGACACCGGCCCGCGTGGTCCGCTGCCGCGCGCGACGTGGCTGCTCGGTGCGATGGCGATCTGCTTCGGCCTCACGGAGGGCACGGGCTTCGACTGGTCGTCGATCCACACGACTGACGTGACCGGCGTCGACCCCGGCACGGGCGCCCTCGGGCTGGTCTTCGTGAGCGTGTTCATGGTCGCGATCCGGTTGGTCGGCGACCACGCGGTCGAGCGGTTCGGGCACCGGCGGGTGGTCGGCGTCGGGTCCGGGATCGCCGTCGTCGGGTACGTGTTCGCGGCGGTCGCGACGGCGCTGCCCGTGGTGCTCGTCGGGTGGTCGCTCGTGGGCCTGGGCGTGGGCATGATCGCGCCGCAGATCTACGGCACGGCCGGGCGGCTCGGCGGCGGGCGCGTGATGGGTGTTGTCGTGGGGTTCGGGTACACCGCGTTCCTGTCGGGGCCGGCGATCATCGGCGCCGTGTCGCACGAGGTCGGCATCGCGCGCGCGATGCTCATCCCGCTCGCGACGGGCGTCGCGCTGGTCGTGATGTCGCGGTGGATGCCGAGCGTCGCGCACCGCGCGGACGACGCCGACGACGACGCCCGGCCGCGCGCGCTCCCCGAGACCGAGGCGTAGCCGGACGCTGCAGGCGCCCGGGTCTGGGGCCGTGCCCGAAAGCCGGACGCAGGCCCGCCGCGCCCGCCATGATCGGGACGTGGACAAGACCTTCCGCGAGCTCCAGCAGACCTTCCGTCGCGTGAACCCGCACGTGCTGCGCCTGTGGCGCTGGCACCTCGGCTGGGTGATGAGCATCGTCCCGCCCGTGTCGGGGA
>JAEYXM010000039.1 GCA_023428465.1 Actinomycetes bacterium | reverse complement strand
GCGCCCGCCCGTCCCGCCGGCGACCCCGGCGCCCCCCGCGCGTGGGCGCACGGCCTGCGCCGCGCCGCAGCGCTCCTCGACGACCGCAGCGAGTGGGTGGCCACGGGTGCGGTCTCGCTCATCGGGGCCGACGCCGGGTGGTCCGGCATGGCCGCGGATGCCTACGCCGTCGGGGTCGCCCCGCACGGGCGGGACCTCGAGACGGTCTCGATCACGCTCAGGACGGCCGCGGCGGCGGCTGAGGCCTACGCCGACGCCCTGGAGTCGGCGCAGCGCCGCGCCGACGAGCTCGACGGGGTGTACCGGGCGCTCACGTCCGCGCGCGCGGACCTGCGCTCCGACGCCGCAGCCCTCGACGCGGCAGCCCTGGGCGGGGAAGCCGGGCCCGGCGCGGGCCTCGACACCAGCGCGCACGCCCAGGCGCTCACGGAGCTCCGGCGCCGTGCCGCCGACCTGGGCCGGGACATCGCCCTGCACGCCGCTGCGTGCACCTGGGTCCGGCGCGACACCGAGGCTGCGGAGGTCGCGTTCGTCGCCGTCCTGCACCGGTTCCCGTCGCTGCACGCCGCGCAGGCCGTGGTCGCCGCGGACGGCGGGGACCCCGCGCTGATCGCGGCGCTCGCCAAGGCGGGCGTCGGCATCGACGGCCTCGCGGGGATGACGCCGACGGCGGTCGCCGCCTGGTGGGCCCGCCTGACCGATGCCGAGCGCGACGCCCTGCTCGTGGAGTGCCCGGACGTCATCGGGCACCTGGACGGCGTGCCCGCCGGGGTGCGTGACACCGCGAACCGCACCCTCCTGGACCGGGACCTGCACCTGCTCACCGAGCGGGAGCGGCGCGGCGAGCTCACGCCGTCCGAGCGCGCCGCGCTGGCGAACGCGCGGGCCGTGCGCGACCAGATCGCGGTGATCGAGGCGACCCGGGACGACCTGACGGGCGAGCCGCTCGTCGCGCAGCTGTACGACTACCAGCCGTACCGCTTCGGCGGGGACGGGCGCGCGCTGCTGTCCGTCGGTGACCTCACGACCGCGGACAACGTCGCGTTCACGGTCCCGGGCATGACGACGACGGTCAGCGGCAGCCTCGCGGGCAACGTCGACAACGCGCTCAACCTGTACGGGGAAGCGCGCTGGGCCGACAGCGACGAGACCATGGCCGCCCTGGTGTGGATCGGGTACGACGCGCCGTCGGACTGGGACGTCCTGACGGTCGTGACCGAGGACCGGGCCCGGGCGGGGGGTGCGCTGCTCGCCGCGGACGTCGCGGGCTACCAGGCCAGTCGCGGCGCGGACCAGCCGAACCTCACCGTCATCGGGCACTCCTACGGGTCCACGACGACGGCGCATGCGGCGACCGACGTCGGCCTCGACGTGGACTCGATCGCCCTGATCGGCTCGCCGGGCGCCGGCTCGAACGTCGACCACGCCGCGGACCTCGGCATCGGCGCGGACGACGTGTGGGTGGGCGCCGACCCGCGTGACCCGGTGACCTGGCTGGGCTCGCACGGCGTCGTGAACACGGAGAACCTGCCGGGGAACGTGGGGCTGGGCAACGACCCGGCGGAGGACGACTTCGGCGCGCAGCGGTTCCAGGCGAAGGACCCGGACCTGCACCTGAACCCGTTCGCCTACCACTCCGGCTACTACCAGCCGGGCACGGAGTCGCTGTACAACCTCGCGGCGCTCGTCACCGGCAACGAGGACCTGGTCACCCACGCCGACCACCGGACCGACCCGTGGTGGCGCGGGCCGTACGACCCCGAGGCTTCCGCCCGCTCCGACGAGATGAGCCACCAGTGACGCTCGACCCGTTCTTCGACGAGTTCCGCCGGCGGCTGCCCGACGTGCGGGTGGTCCTGCTGCCCCCGGACGGCCCGGACCCGGCGCCCCCGGAGGCGGTCGCGCCCGACGACGCCGCGCAGCGCGTCACGGACGCGTCGCGGCTCGCGGGCGACCTGCTGGTCGCCGGGTGGCCCGCGCTGTCCGGCGGCCGCGAGCACCCGGACGTCGTCACGTACGACTGGGCTCCAGGTGACGAGCCCGGGGTGGTCCTGGTGCGGGCGAAGGCCCGGGTCGAGGGCGCGGCTGCGCAAGCGGCGCAGGACGCGACGGCGGAGCTGCGCGTGGTCGGTGACCGGCTGGAGGCTGACGGCTGGAGCGTGTCGGTCCGGGTCGGGTCGGACGGCGCGGCGCGGGTCCTGGGCGTCCGCGACGGGGTGCGCGTCGAGGCCGTCGGGTGGGGCCCGGCGGGGCCGTGGGACGTCGTCGTCGGTGTGCCCGCGCGCGTGGGCGACCGGGGGCCGGCGCTGCGCGCGACGGGTGCGCGCACGGCGGCGTGGGGTGAGCCGGGCGCGGACGTGCAGGCGTGAGCGCCTGAGGCGCGACCCTGGTGACATCCGTGACCCCGGGTGTCACCGACCCGCGGCCGGCGTCGGCGGGGCGTGTGAGGATGACGACGTGACCGGGGACCAGACACCGTCGGACGGCGAGGTGCGCGCGCTCGCGGCGCTCGAGGCCAGCGGGCTGCGCTTCAAGGTGACCCGGCACGGGCCGGTGCGCAGCCTCGAGGAGGCTGCCGCCGCGCGTCGGCTCGCGCCCGAGCAGGTCGTCAAGACGCTCGTCGTGCGCCGCGCGGACGACGACTACCTGTTCGTCCTCGTGCCGGGCGGGCGGACCATCTCCTGGCCCAAGCTGCGCGCGCTCCTCGGCGTCGCACGCCTGTCCATGCCCGACGCCGCGGTGGCGCGCGAGGTCACCGGGTACGAGCGCGGCACGATCACCCCGTTCGGTGCGACGCACGCGTGGCCCGTCGTCGCGGACGCGCGCGTCGCGGGGCGGGCCGTGTCGATCGGCGCGGGTGCGCACGGGGTCGCCGCGACGGTCGACGGCAGCCGCCTCGTCCTCACGCTCGGCGCGACGGTCGCGGACGTCACAGAGGCCGAGGTGTGAGCCCCCGTCCCCAGGCCGTGCGCGCGATCATGTGCTCGATGCCCTACGCTTCCCTGCGGCCCGCGCGGCGCCCCCGCGTGTCGGGAACCCTGGGCCGGGCCCGGTCGTCCCACAGTGGAGCGCACCGGCCGCGAGATGAAGAGGTGTTGTGAGCGCAGAACCATCCGCCCTGGGCGGCATCGAGATCACCGAGGCGGACGCACGGGCGTGCGTGCGCCTCTGGGGGGACGTCGACGCCTCCCTACGCGACCAGGCGAGCGCCGCGATGGTCGAGCTCGCCCAACGTGGCGGCCCCTACGTGGTGGACATCGCGGACGTGACGTTCATCGACTCGTCCGGCATCGCGTTCATCCTGCAGCTGCACCGGCTCGCGACGGAGGAGGGCTCGACGGCCATCCTGCGGGACCCTCCGGGACTCGTCACGGACATGCTCGAGCTCATCGGCCTCACGGGCGCGATCCCGCTGGAGTTCGGCGCGGGCGGCGG
>JAEYXM010000262.1 GCA_023428465.1 Actinomycetes bacterium | reverse complement strand
CACCCGCACGATGCCCGCCGGGCCGCCACCGCCGCCACCGTCGCGACCACCGGCGCCACCACCGCCCGAGGGCTGGGCGCCCGAGCAGGCGCCGCTCTCGGAGTACGGCGAGCACCTCGGCGCCGTGGCCGGGGCCGGTGCCCTACCGCCCCGCCGCACGGGCACGCTCCTGTCGATCGCGCTGCTCCTGGCGGCGCTGGGGGCCGCGCTGCCGATGGTCGCCCTGCTCGGCTCGGCGGCGCTCGTCGTCCTCGTGCGCAGCATCGGGCTCGACGCCGAGGCCGTGCAGCTGCGCCGCCTGCAACGCGGCGAGCGGCTCGCCCGCGACGCCGTCCGGGGAGTCCTCGCGTGGCCGTGGCACCTCGCGCGCGCCGTGGTCGGTGCCGCCCCCGCGCTGCTCCTGGCCGCCGCGGTCGCGGTGGGGGTGTGGCTCGGTGCCCGCTGGGTGCTGACCGAGCGTGTCCTCGTGGCCCCGGCCGCGGGCGAGGCGCCCGGCGTGATCCCCGGCAACGCCGCCTGGGTCGGCAAGGCGCTCCTCGCGGTCGTCGTGCTGGCGGCGCTGCTCGCGGCCTGGTTCGGCCCGATCGCCCGGCCCACGCGCGTGGGCGGCCGGTGGGTGCTGTCGGGTCTCGGCGAGGGCGCGGCGGCCGCGGGCGTGCTCGTCCTCGTGATCCTCGCGGCGGCCGCGCTGGTCGCCGGCCTCGCCCTCACGCAGGACGTCGCGTGGTGGCCGCTGACGGGCACGCCGGGCCCGTCCTGAGCCGCGGTCGTGACGGGTCCGCGCTGAGGGCCTTGTCCCGGTGCAGCGGGCAGCGCGTACCCTGTGCCTCATGACCGGCGCCCGGTTCCCGCGCGTGACGGCGGCGCTCGCACCCGTCATCGCGGTGCTGGGCGTGCTCGCCGTGGCGATCACGCGGGCGGCCGAGGGCACGTCCGTGACCGTGCACCAGTGCGTCTCCGGCGGTGGGTTCGCCCGCTTCGGTGTGCGCCTCGCCCTGCTCCACCCCGACGACGCGTGCCCGCAGGGCGAGCTCGCGCTCGGTGGTGACCAGCGCCAGGTGATGGGCGTCGTCGTCCTCGTGGCCGTGCCCGTGCTGCTCGGCCACGTCGCCGGGGTGCTCGCCGGCGTCGGCGTGCTCGCGCGCCTGAGCAGCGCGCTGCGGGCGGTGCTCGCCCTGCTCGTGCCGTCGCTGCGTGTGCCGGAGCTCGCACCGGTGGAGGAGCCGCGTCTCGCGGTCGAGGTGCCCGTGGAGCGGGCGGAGTCCCGGCTGGTCGTCGGGACCCCATGGCGGCGTGGTCCGCCGCAGGTGCAGTTCGCCTGACCGTTCCTGCACCCGCACACCCACCTGAGGACCAACCCATGCCGTCCGCTGCTGCACGTTCGTCGTCCCCACCACGTCCACCCACCGCCCGCTCGACCGCCAGCTCCGCCGCCCAGTCGGTGGCCCGCTGGTGGCCGTGGATCGGGGCTGTCCTGCGCGTCGGCCTCGGCGTCGTCTCGCTCGTCGCAGGCCTGACCAAGCTGAGCGACCTGCCCGCGAGCGTCCGCGCCGTGCGCGCTTACCAGCTCCTGCCCGACGCCGTGGCCCAGGCCGCGGGCAACGGCCTGCCGATCCTCGAGGTGATCCTCGGCGTGTTCCTCATCGCCGGGTTCCTCACCCGCTGGTCCGCGCTGGTCTTCGGGCTGATGCTCGTCGGCTTCGCCATCGGCATCGCGTCGGCGTGGGCGCGTGGCCTGGCGATCGACTGCGGCTGCTTCGGTGGCGGCGGGCCGACCGACCCGGCCACCACCAACTACCTGGGCCACCTGCTGCGCAACGTCGGGATGATCACCGCCGCCGCGCTGCTCGTCGCCCGACCCCGTACCCGGCTGTCCGTGGACAGCGCCCTCGACCCTGAGCTTGTGACCCGGAAGGAAGAAGACTGATGGCTGACGAGAGACTCACGAAGAACCAGCGCCGCGAGGAGGCCCGCCTGGCTGCGCAGCGGCTCAAGGAGGAGCAGGCCCGCACGGCGCGCCGCCAGCGGAACATGTGGATCGGCGCGGGCGCGGCGCTGCTCGTCGTCGTGGTCGTCGTCGCCTCGATGATCATCGCGGCGGGGAACCAGCCCGCGATGGCCGACGTCGAGCTGAGCCCGGAGGGCTCGACGATGTCGGGCGGTATCCCGGTCGGGCCCGAGGGCATCGCGGGCGTGACCGACGGCGCCGACGACGACGCGGTGACCGTCGCGATCTACTCCGACTTCATCTGCCCCTACTGCCAGATGTTCGACCAGCTGAACGCTGCCACGCTGGCCGAGCTGCGGGAGGCCGGCGAGATCATCGTCGAGTACCACCCCGTCTCCATCCTGGACCGGGCGTCGGCCGGGTCGCGGTACTCCACGCGCGCCGCGACCGCGACCGTGCTCACGGCGGCCGAGGCCCCCGAGTCGTTCGTCGCCTTCACGGACGCCCTGTTCGCCGCGCAGCCCCAGGAGGGCACGGTCGGCCTGTCGGACGCCGAGATCGCCGACATCGCCCGCGACGCGGGCGTGCCGGAGGAGGTCGCTGCGAAGATCGCCTCGGGTGAGTACCTGGGCGACAGCGAGGACGACCCGGCGACGTACCAGCCGTGGGTCAAGGCCGCGACCGACCAGGGCTCGAAGGACCTCGGCGGTCTCGGCACGCCGACCATCCTGCTGAACGGCGTCAAGCTCGACACCCAGAAGTACGACTGGACGCAGGAGGGCGTGCTCGCCCAGGCGATCCAGGACGCCCGGGGCTGACCCGTCGCGTCGCGCCTCTGGCACACTGGATCCCCCGGCGGGCCCGCCCGCCGGGGGATCGTGCCGCCTTAGCTCAGTCGGTAGAGCTCCCGCCTTGTAAGCGGACGGTCGTCGGTTCGATTCCGACAGGCGGCTCCAGTCCTCGAGACGGGTCTGTCCACATATGCCGGACCTGTACGCTTTGGTGCGCTCAAGTGTCGCCCTCTGGAGGACTCCCTGTGATCTCGCACCGGATCGTCGGCCCCGTGGCCGTCGCGACCCTCGCCCTCGCCCTCGCCGCCTGCACGGGCGGCGGCGGAGCCGAGGTGCCGGAGGACGACGCCGACGGCGGCCCCGACGAGGTGACGCGGCCGGAGCTGGCGCCCGTGGCGACGGGAATCATCGACGAGCTGTGGCAGGGTTCGGTCGACGCGGCGGCGGAGGAGGCCGCCGCCGTGCTGCTCGTGCAGCACGACGAGAAGATCGCCGAGTGCATGGCCGGCCATGGCTTCGAGTACACGTCGGTGACCGCCGCCGACATCCCGCGCCACGCCACGGACGTGTCGTTCGGGGAGCCCACCGCGGGCGACCGGGCCACCTTCGAGTTCGCCGAGGTGTACGGCTACGGCATGACCACGAGCCCCGACGGCGACGGCGTGGCGCGCCCGGCCGCGGAGCCCGGCGCGATCGAGGACCTCAACAAGGCCTACGTCGAAGCGATGTCGGACGCGGAGCGGACCGCGTACATGGAGGCTCTCGGCGGCGTGACGCCGGTGTTCGCGAGCGAGGAGGAGGCGTCGTCGTGGGAGCCGACGCTGGACCAGCTGGGGTGCTGGGGCTGGGCCGAGAGCCAGGTGTACGGCGACGTCGGCCGCGGCGGTGACGTGCCCGACGACGGGGCCTGGGCGGAGCTCGAGGCCGAGATCGTGCGGCTCGAGGAGGCGATCGGCAACGATCCCCGCGTCACGGCGGCAGTCGCCGACTGGTCCGCGTGCATGGCGGACGCCGGCTACCCGGGCCTGGCGGACCTGGAGGCCGCTCAGCTGGGCATCCTCGACGCGGCGACCGCGATCTGGGAGGAGAGCGGGCTCGCCACCCTCGGCGAGGACGCGCCCGCCGAGGACCGCGCCGCGGCCCAGCAGGCGTTCGAGACCCAGATGTCCGCGCTCGCGGCCGACGAGATCGCGACCGCCGTGGCGGACCTCACCTGTCGCGCGGAGGTCAGCTACCAGGACGTCTTCAACGAGGTGAACCTGGCGATGCAGCAGGAGTTCTACGACATGCACCAGGCGGAGCTCGACGCGTACGTCGCAGCCATCTCCAGCCGCGGCTGACCGGGTCGGGCGCGGCCACGCATTCCGTCGTGGCCGCGGGACTGCGCCGCGGAACTGGACGGTGGTCCCGCTCCCAGCCACCGCGATGTTCCATTCGAGTGACCGCAGTCACGGCACAAGTCCTGTGGACGGCTCGGAGCGGGTGAAAAGCGCGCTGAACTGCGGGTGAAGCCCGAACGGCGCCCGTTTTGTCTCTCGCGTTTGCCGCACACTGGGGATCGCCCGAAACGGACCTCCGCCCCCACGGAACCGACCCGGGCCGCCGGCCCCCACCGGCGCCTCTCCCCCCGACGCGGGCACCGCTGTGCCCGCACCCGACCCGTAAGGACACCCCCATGGCCTCGATTCGCCGCAAGTCCGCCGCTGTCGCGCTCGCCGTCGTCGGCGTCGCCGGTCTCACGCTCGCGTCCGCTGCTCAGCTCACCGTCAACAGCGCCTCGCTCGGCGCCGGCACGCGGGTCGTCGCGTCGTGCGACACCGACGGCATCGCCGTGGCGTACACCAACGCCTACGCCACCAACGCGTACAACACGACCGGCGTGACCCTGAACGGCGTCGCCGAGGCCTGCGACGGCCTCGCCGTCCGCGTGACCGTGGCCGACGCCGCGGGCGCGAGCCTGGGCGAGCTGACCGGCACCATCGCGACCGGTGGTTCGACGACGCTCACGGGCATCACCGTCCCGGCCACGAGCATCCAGAACGTCACGGTCGTCATCGCCGGCTGAACGGCCTGAGCGCGTCTCGACCTGATGGCTGTGCGGGAGAGATCCGAGCAGCCCGGCGCCACCCCGTGGCGCCGGGCGCTCGGAGCGCTCACCACGATCGTCTGGATCGGTGTGGCTGTCGGCGTCGGCTGGTTCCTCTGGCCGTCGTCGCTCGGCGGGTGCACGACCCTGACCATCGTCTCCGGGCAGTCCATGGAGCCGACGTACTACACGGGTGACCTGGTGGTCAGCCGGTGCGGCGAGCCGGAGGTGGGCGACGTGGTCGTCTACAACCCTCCGGCCGTCGGCGGCGCACGGGTCATCCACCGCATCGTCGGTGGGGACGAGACGCAGGGCTGGCTCATCCAGGGCGACAACAACGACTTCCTGGACCCGTGGCAGCCCACGAACGAGCGGATCCTGGGTTCGGCCGTCCTGCACCTCCCGCACGTCGGGAAGGTCGCCGCGATCCTCGTCAGCCCGCTCACCTGGATCTCCCTGCTCATCGTCGCGCTCGCCGTGGTCGTGTGGCCGGGGAGGGCGAAGGACGCCGACGACGACACCGAGGACGGCGAGCCGGAGGTGCCCGACCCGGAGACCGAGCAGATCGACGAGCAGGTCACCGAGCAGGTACCGACCCACTGACGGCGGGCCCCGCCCGCCAGGATCCCCGCACACTGTGGGGACCGAGCACCGCGCGCAGCGCGCGGACGACACGAGACGAGGAGGTGGACGACGATGCGGCGCAGGTACGCCGGGTTCGCCGCGATCGGCCTCGTCGTGGTCCTCGCCACCGCCTCGTACGCCAGCGCCGCCCACCTCGACCTGCGTGGTGCGTCGCTCACGACGACCTCGGCCGGGCACCCCTGCCCCGGCACGCTCGCCGCCACGACGCCCACCACACCCACGCCGACGACGGCGGTCTCCACCGTCACCGTCACCGCCCCCGCCGCGTGCGCGGGCCGCACCCTGCACATCGCCGTGAACAGCGGCGGGACCGTCGTCGAGGGCACCGCCCAGGCGCCGGCGTCGGGCAGCGTCATCGTGCACCTCGCCGGCAGCTACGTCCCGACGGTGGACACCACGGTCGCCGCGACCGTCAGCAGCTGGGGCCTGCCGACCACCTGGTCGTACGTCCCGCCGGAGCCGCCCACGTCCGGGCCGATCGTGCCGGGCAACCCGCAGACCGTCATCACCGGCATCACCTGGACCGTGCAGAACAACAACCAGGCGTGCGCGGCCGTCTCGGTCACGACCAACACCGCGTCGACGAGCTGGTGGCGCGTGTACCTCAACGTGAACGAGGCGCCGTTCTACGGCACGACGACGGGCTTCCAGCTCGGCGGCCAGGTCCACTTCGTCGCGCCGACGGCGACGGACCCCGCCGACGTGCTCGTGATCCAGGGCAGCAACAACGGCTGGGGCAACCTGGCCGCCGGGACCGTGCGGACCTTCACCGTCTGCCACTACGGCCTGCCGAACCCGCCCGACGTCCCGAGCGCCTACACGGTGACGTACTCCCAGGGCGAGTGGACCGACACGCAGGCATGCGTACGGGCCACCATCACCGGCAACGGGTCGTCCCAGTTCTACTTCGGCTGGCGGGCACAGATCGACATGACGCCGGCGTTCCAGCGGATCCAGGCCGCCGGGCGCACCGTCGACGCGCTGCAACCGGAGGCCGGAAGCTGGGGCAACATCGTCAGCTTCTCGCCGACGCTGTCACCCTCGTCGACCAGCTACCAGCTGTCGAACCTGTGGCAGGGCGTGGTGCGCGCCTCGGAGAGCCGCACCGTGGGGATCTGCGCCCGCTCCTGGTGAGCGGGGGGTCGGCAGGACCGTCAGGGCACCGGGCGCAGCTCGGGGCGCTTGGCGACCCGGCGATCGCCCGAGGATCGCCCGCGCAGGCGC
>JAEYXM010000259.1 GCA_023428465.1 Actinomycetes bacterium | reverse complement strand
CGAGGACGGCCGGGTGATCAACGCCGTCGTGCTGGTGGCCACCGGCGTCAACGCCGACGGGCACCGGGAAGTCCTGGGCTGCAAGGTCACCACCGCCGAGACCAAGGAGGCGTGGAACGTGTTCTTCCCCGACCGCGACTCGGTGACCCGCCTGGTCGGCGCCGTCCTGGCCGAGCAGCACGACGAATGGGCCGAAGGCCGACGCTACTTCGCGCTCGACGTGCTCACCCGGTCCCGCCTCACCCTCGTCAACGACACGGAGGTGACCGACCAGCCCTTGGCGCTGACAGCCTGACCAGCACGAAGATCACGCCGAAGCGCTACACCACTTCCAGGGGCTTGACCCCGGCCGTCGTCAGCGCATGGTCGGCCAGTCTC
This sequence comes from Actinomycetes bacterium, assembly GCA_023428465.1. Lineage (GTDB taxonomy): Bacteria > Actinomycetota > Actinomycetes > Actinomycetales > Cellulomonadaceae > Actinotalea. The sequence goes on along the minus strand of JAEYXM010000259.1, from coordinate 2,352 downwards.
AGAACCTGGACGCCCAGTCAAGGACGTGGACGGACCGCGGAGACGTCCTGATTGAGGGGTGTCCCCGGGAGACCGCTCCCTGCTCACTCACGGGACGTCGACGAACCCCAGGTATCGGTAGAGCCTCACGGCACGCTCGTTCGCAACGTTGACCCACAGCGACACGTGGCCGTGCCCCATGGCGGCGAGTGCCTGGCACACGCGGGTGACCAGCCGGGTCGCCACGCCATGGCCCGATGCCTCGGGCAAGGTGAAGAGGAAGGCGATGAACGGCTCTTCGCCGTCCATGGCGGTGAATGCGGCACCGATCGGCTTCCCGTGGTTGCGCGAGACGAACGAGGCGTCGGGTAGCCACCGGCCGAACGCCCCGCGCATGGCGCCGGCGAGCATGTCCACGGTGTCCTCGAGGGTCTCGCCCTCGTCGTCGGGGGTGCCGCGGTAGGCGGCGAGCATCAGGGGGGCCATCTCCTCCGGCGACCCGAACGGCCCGAACTCCTCCACCGTGGCACCGAGATCGGTGAGCGGCCGCCGCAGGTGGAGGCGCGTCGTCGGCGTGGTCACTGGGACACCGTAGGCCGGTCCCGCCAGTTCGCGGGCGTCGAGGTATGTACCGCCCGAGGGCGGAGCTCGCAGCCCGTGTCGCGATGACGCGCCGTGACTCTTCCTGCACGGCCCTGCTCCGGCCGGATGTTCGATGCTCGCTCAGCGAGCCGACAGCCGACGTAGGTTCGTCAGGCCGAGGACGGCCGCCGCGGGCTTGAGGAGCGTGAGCTCGCCGAACCGGTAGTCCTCACCCCGGCGGAGGCGGCAGGCGAGGTCGGGGCGCAGTCTCCAGAGGTAGGCCCGCGCCTTCTCCGCGTGCAGGGAGTTCGACACGATCGCGATCGTGTCGGCGTCCTCGACGAGCAGAGCCGCATTCTGGACGTTCTCCCACGTCGTCGCGCTCTCGCGGTCGAGCCGGACCGGACCGGTGTAGCCGAGCTCGTCGCGCGCGCAGCGCTCCATGAGATCCGCCTCAGGCACCTCGCCCGCGACCGTCCTGCCGCACAGCACGAGCACGCTGTCGTCGGCGGCCGGGTCGAGCGACCGGAGTCCGGCGCGCACGCGGTAGCGGTTGATGTAGTTCGCGCGCGCTCCACGGTTCCGGTAGCCGAGCACCACGACGGCGTCGCGGCCGGCCACGGACCGCCCGTCCCCGAGTCGGCGCCGGCTCGCCCGCGCGTGCGCGACCTCGCTGAAGGCGAGGGCCGCGACGAGCCCGACGGCGACCATGACCAGCGGCGTCCGATGCATGCGGTCACCGTAGCGAGTGGAGGCCGGCGAGAGGTCTGGCCCGCCTGACACGACCATGCGAGGCCCGCCGCGCCTCGGCCGGCGCCTGTCAGGTGCGGCGCATCGATCGTCCCCGAGTGGCCGCGCTTCGAGGGAATCCCGGTGACGTGGGACTGACCAGCGGCGGCGGCGGCACGCGTAACGCGCAACGCGCCCTGGCCTAGGGTGTCGGCGTGCAGATGAGCTTCGAGGTCGGTGTGTCCGAGCGCCACACCGTGGTGTTCTCGTTCGACAAGTTCTGGGGCGGGCTGTCCATCACGGTCGACGGGGTCAACGTGGTGAAGACCGTCCAGTTCCTTTCCTTCGACCTGGTCCAGACCTGGGACTTCGTCGTCGGGGTGCAGGAGCGGCACGCGGTCCACATCGAGAAGCACCGCACGGTGCTGTTCGCCGGGTTCCGCCCGCAGCCCGTGTACGCGTACGTCGATGGTCTGCCCGTCGCACAAGCGGTGGCCTGACAGCGGCAGCGTCTACCGCGACCAGCCGCGGGGCCCTCAAGGGGGTGGAGCAACTCGCGGTACCTGTTCTCCACGCACCGCGCAGGGGCCCGCCGCCTGGCCTCAGGCCGAGGGCGCCAGTGCGGGTCGCGCCCCGAGCGCCCCCTGCTCGGCCACGTCGACCCCGACCTCGCCCACCCGCACCCCGCCGGCGGTCACCCGCACCTGGGAGACCGACGCGTTCGGCAGCGGGACGAGCATGCCGTCGCCCACCATCGCCAGCCACACACCGAGGGCGAGCCCGTGCCCGACGACGAGCACCTCGCCGCCGCCGGGGTGCGCCGCGATGATCCGGTCCATCGCGTCGCAGATCCGCCCGATGAACGTGCGGGCGTCCTCGCCGCCGGGCAGGCCGGGGTGGCGACCGCCCAGGATCTCGCCGACGAGCTCCGGCCAGGCGATCACCTCGTCCAGGACCGACTCGTGCTTGCGCTCGTAGTCGCCGAAGTTGTACTCCCGCAGTCGCGCGTCCGTGCGGAGCAGGACGCCGTCGTGGTGCCGCAGGATCTCGACCGCCGTCGCG
>JAEYXM010000245.1 GCA_023428465.1 Actinomycetes bacterium | reverse complement strand
CGCCGGCGGGCAGCCCGTGGCCGCGCTGGTTCACGTATCACGGCGACGACGCCGGCTTCGTCGCCTGGGCGCAGCGGCGCCCGATCGAGGGCTTTGACTGGTATCCGAGCCGTGCACACGACGTGGACGCGGGTGCCGCCCTGATCGGCAACCTGCTGATCTGCGTGCCCGACGCCCCGCTGCGCCTCGTGCTTCCCGAGACCGGACTGGCTGAGCTCGGGCTGTCGTGCCTGCGCGACGGCGCAGGAGGCCGAGCGGGTGCTCAGCGAGTTCGTCGACGCGTTCAACGGCTTGGACGGCATCGAGACCGCGGAACGGGAGGACCTCGCGGTCGCCGTCGTGCAGCTCGTCACCCCGGTCGGGACCCAGATCTCCCCGCAGCACGCCCTGGCGGTCTTCGACCAGGTCCGGGAGTTCTGACGTCCTGACGTCCTGAGGCGGCGCCGCCCGCTCCGCAGCGGGCCGAGGACGCTCGCTGCAGGAGCCGGACGCCGGGTCACTCGGCGTCGGGGACCTCGACGCCCAGGAGGGTCTCGACGGCGTCGCGGTACTCCGCGGACCGTCCGGCGCGGGCGTGGTCCCGCGCCCGCGCGACGGGCGTGTGCAGCAGCCGGGCCGCGAACCGGCGCAAGGCAGCCTCCGCCTCGGGGCCGTGGTCGGCGGGCAGCCGCCGCAGCTCGTCCTCGAGGATCTCGTGCACCCGGCCGCGCAGTGCGACGACCACCGGGACGAGCTCGGTCTCCGCGAGCGCGGCCGCGAACTCGTCCGCCTGCTCGGCGACCACCGCGCGCGCCTGCGCGACCTCGGGCGGCTCGACGTGCCGCCGCACGGTCGCGAGGTCGATGAGGGGGATGCCCAGCCCCGCCACGGCAGGGTCGATGTCGCGGCGCAGCGCGAGGTCCACGAGCACGCCCGGCCCACCGGACACGGCCATCGCGGCGCGCACCTCCTCGACACCCACGACCGGCCCGGACGCCCCGCTGCACCCCACCACGACGTCGGCCGCCGCGAGCTCGTCCGCGAGCCCGCCCGCGACGTCGAGGTCGAGGTCCTCGGCGAGCAGGCCCGCCCGCCCGGACACCGAGTGCACGGCGATCCGCCCGACGTGGTGCGACCGGAGCGCGGCGACCGCCGTCCGCGCGTACGAGCCGGTCCCGATGAGCAGCACCCGGGCGCCGACGAGCGGCGCCTCCTGCGCGGCGAGACCGAGCGCGACGGACACGAGCGAGCGACCGCCCCGGCCGAGACCCGTCCGGGCCACGACCACGCGGGACGCCCGCGACGCCGTCTGGAAGAGCCGCTCGAGGGACGGCGTCGTGGTCCCTGCGCCGCGCGCGGCGTCGAGGGCGCGCCGCACCTGACCGGTGATCTCCCGCTCCCCGACGACCATCGACTCGAGCCCGGACGCCACGGCGAAGAGGTGCTCGGCCACATCCCGCTCGCCGACGACGGGCCGCAGCACGCGGGCGGCCGCAACGGGGTCCAGGCCGGCGGCGTCGGCGACCGCGTGCGCGGCGGCCTTGTACGCGACGTCGGGGTCCCGCGAGTCCAGGTACACCTCGAACCGGTTGCACGTCGCGAGGACGACGCAACCGGTGACCGAGGCGTCCGCCGCGACGGCTGCCCCGGCGGACCCGGCGGCCGTCAGCCGCTCCAGGAGGTCGAGGTCGACGTCGTGGTGGCTCGCAGTGAGTGTCAGGAGAGCCACAAGGCCTCGATTGAACCAAATCTGACCCCACCCGGCACAATCGGGTCCCGTGAGACCAACCGCGCCCACCGACGACGCCGGACCCGCGACGGCACCCCTCGTGCGGGCCCTGCGCGGCGACCGTCCGGACGTCCTGCCGGTGTGGTTCATGCGCCAGGCGGGCCGGTCCCTGCCGGAGTACCGGGCCTCGCGCGCGGGCGTCGCGATGCTCGACGCGTGCCTCGACCCGGACCTGGCGGCGGAGATCACGCTCCAGCCCGTCCGCCGGCACGGCGTCGACGCCGCGGTGTTCTTCAGCGACATCGTCGTGCCGCTGAAGCTCGCGGGCGTCGACGTGGACATCGTCCCCGGCCGCGGCCCCGTGATGGGGGCGCCGGTGCGCACCGCCGACGACGTCGCACGCCTGCCGCACCTGGACCCGGCCGCGCTCGCCCCGGTCGCCGAGGGCGTGGCGCGCACGGTCGCGCAGCTGGGACCGACGCCGCTGCTCGGCTTCGCGGGCGCACCGTTCACCCTGGCCGCGTACCTCGTCGAGGGCGGGCCGTCGAAGGACCACCTCGCGGCGCGCACCCTCATGCACGCCGACCCGGCCGCGTGGGACGCGCTCATGGCGTGGACCGCGGACGTCTCGGGCGCGTTCCTGCGGGCCCAGGTGCTCGCGGGCGCCTCGGCGGTGCAGCTCTTCGACTCGTGGGCCGGCGTCCTGTCGCTCGCCGACTACACCTCGCGGGTCGCGCCGGCGTCGGCCCGCACACTCGCGCAGGTCGCCGACCTCGACGTCCCGACCATCCACTTCGGCACCGGCACGGGCCACCTGCTCGCGGCCATGCGCGACGTCGGGGTGGACGCCGTCGGCGTCGACCACCGCACGCCGCTCGACGAGGCCGCCGCGGCCCTGGGCGGGCGCACCCCGTTGCAGGGCAACATCGACCCGGCGATGCTCGCCGCGCCCTGGCCGGTCCTCGAGGCCCACGTGCGCGACGTCGCCCGCCGCGGCCGGTCCGCGCCCGCGCACGTCCTCAACCTCGGCCACGGCGTCCCGCCGGAGACCGACCCCGACGTCCTGACCCGCATCGTCGCGCTCGCGCACGCCCTCGCCGACGACGACCCCGACACCGGCAGCGCCCCGGCATGACGGTCGCGGTCGTCGGAGGGGGCATCGCCGGGCTGGTCGCAGCCCGGGACCTCGCCGCCGCGGGCCGTGACGTCGTCGTCCTCGAGGGCTCGGACGTGCCGGGCGGGACGGTCGCGGCGCACGTCGTCGGCGGGCTCACGCTGGACTGCGGCGCGGAGTCGTTCGCGACGCGCACGACGGCGGTCGCGGACCTGCTCGGCGAGCTCGGCCTCGGCGACGACATCACTCCCCCGCGGCCCGGCGGGGCGTGGCTGCAGCTCCCCGGCCGCGCGGCCCCGCTGCCCGCGACCGGCATCCTCGGCATCCCCGGGCGGGCGTGGGC
>JAEYXM010000206.1 GCA_023428465.1 Actinomycetes bacterium | reverse complement strand
CCATCGACAGCCTCGGCGACCTGCGCGGCAAGCGCGTGCTCGTCCGGTCCGACTTCAACGTGCCGCTCGACGGCACGACCATCACGGACGACGGCCGCATCCGCGCCGCCATCCCCACGCTCAAGGCCCTGCTCGACGGCGGCGCGCGCGTCGTCGTCACCGCGCACCTCGGCCGCCCCAAGGGCGAGCCCGACGCCAAGTACTCGCTCGCGCCGGTCGCCGCCCGCCTCGGCGAGCTCCTGGGCCAGCCGGTCGCCCTCGCGGAGGACGTCGTCGGCGAGTCCGCCAAGGCCACCGTCGCCGCGCTCGAGGACGGCCAGATCGCCCTCCTCGAGAACATCCGCTTCGACGCCCGCGAGACCAGCAAGGACGACGCGGTGCGTGGCGAGCTCGCCGACGAGCTCGTCGCCTTCGCCGACGCCTTCGTCTCGGACGGCTTCGGCGTCGTCCACCGCAAGCAGGCGTCGGTGTACGACGTCGCGCTGAAGGTGCCCGCCGCGGCCGGCTACCTCGTCCAGCTCGAGGTCGAGTCGCTGCGCAAGGCCACCGAGAACCCGGAGCGCCCCTACGTCGTCGTCCTCGGCGGCTCGAAGGTCTCCGACAAGCTCGGCGTCATCGCGAACCTCATCGAGAAGGCCGACAAGCTGCTCATCGGTGGCGGCATGGTCTTCACGTTCCTCGCCGCCCAGGGCTACGAGGTCGGTTCCTCGCTGCTCGAGGCCGACCAGGTCGAGACGGTCAAGGGCTACCTGGAGAAGGCCGCCGCCAAGGGCGTCGAGATCGTGCTCCCGGTCGACATCGTGGCCGCGGAGGCGTTCGCCGCCGACGCCGCTCACGAGGTCGTGGCCGCGGACGCGATCCCCGCGGACAAGATGGGCCTCGACATCGGCCCGAAGTCCGGCGAGCTGTTCCGCGCCGAGATCCTCGCGGCGAAGACGATCGCCTGGAACGGCCCGATGGGCGTCTTCGAGTTCCCGGCCTTCGCGGGCGGCACGCGCGCGGTTGCGCAGGCGCTGGTCGACTCGGAGGGCTTCTCGATCGTCGGTGGCGGCGACTCCGCCGCGGCCGTGCGCAAGCTCGGCTTCGACGAGGCCGGCTTCGGCCACATCTCCACCGGTGGCGGCGCGAGCCTCGAGCTCCTCGAGGGCAAGACGCTCCCCGGCATCGCGGTTCTGGAGGACTGATCCCGTGGCAGCAGCACGCACGCCCCTGATGGCGGGCAACTGGAAGATGAACCTGGACCACCACCAGGCCACGCATCTCGTCCAGAAGCTCGCGTGGACGCTCAAGGACGCCAAGCACGACTACGCGACCGTCGAGGTCGCGGTCATGGTGCCCTTCACGGACATCCGCTCGGTGCAGACGGTCGTGGACGCCGACAAGCTCGAGCTGGCGTACGGCGCGCAGGACGTCTCGGCGAAGACCGAGGGCGCGTACACCGGCGAGATCAGCCCGGTGATGCTCGCGAAGCTCGGCTGTCGGTACGTCGTCGTCGGCCACTCGGAGCGCCGGGAGTACCACGGCGAGTCGGACGCGCTGGTCGCGGCGAAGGCCCGCTCGGCGTTCGGTCAGGGCATCGTCCCGATCATCTGCGTCGGCGAGGGACTGGACATCCGCAAGGAGGGCCGTCAGGTCGAGTACACCCTCGCCCAGCTCGAGGGCTCTCTCGAGGGAATCACGGCCGAGCAGGCCGCGACCGTCGTCATCGCGTACGAGCCCGTGTGGGCGATCGGCACGGGCGAGGTCGCGACGCCGGAGGACGCGCAGGAGGTCTGCGGCGCGATCCGCGGCAAGCTCGCCGAGCTGTTCGGCGCCGAGGTCGCGGACGCCGTCCGCGTGCTCTACGGCGGCTCCGTGAAGTCGGGCAACATCGCGGCCATCATGGCCAAGCCCGACGTCGACGGTGCCCTCGTCGGCGGTGCGAGCCTCGACGCCGAGGAGTTCGCGAAGATCGTGCGGTACCAGTCCCACCAGGTGGGTCTGTAGCTCGAAGGCTCGGGTGTGGGCCGGCTCAGACCGGCCCACACCCGAACTCACCCCTGGCGTTTGTCGTGGAACGGTGGGGGAGTCACCTATCCTTGACCGGGCGTGCGTCGAGACGGCGCACCCGGACCACCCGACGTGAGGACTGACGTTGACCGCTCTGCGCATCATCCTGAACGTGCTGCTGGTGCTGACCAGCTTCTTCGTCGTGGTCCTGGTGCTCCTTCACAAGGGGCGCGGCGGCGGCCTGTCCGACATGTTCGGCGGCGGCATCACCAGCGGCGCCGGTAGCTCCGGCGTTGCCGAGCGCAACCTGAACCGGCTCACCATCGGGCTCGCGCTCGTGTGGACCGCTGTGATCATCCTGCTGGGCCTGCTCCAGCGCATCGACTGAGGAGACCGACATGGCGAGCGGTAGCGCGATCCGCGGTTCTCGCGTCGGTGCCGGCCCCATGGGCGAGGCGGAGCGCGGCGATTCCGCCCCTCGGTTCTGGGTGTCGTACTGGTGCGCGAACGGCCACGAGACCCGTCCGAGCTTCTCGGAGGAGGCGGGCGTCGAGGCCCCGGAGACGTGGGACTGCCCGCGCTGCGGCTTCCCCGCCGGCCGGGACCGCGAGGCCCCGCCGGAGCCCGTGCGCAACGAGCCGTACAAGACGCACCTGGCGTACGTGAAGGAGCGGCGCAGCGACGCCGACGGCGAGGCGATCCTCGACGAGGCCCTGGCGGCCCTGCGGGCCCGTCGCGGCGGCTGACGCCGCGCAGGACGTGCACTCTGCGCCCCATCCCGTGTCCGGGGTGGGGCGCAGGTCTGTGTCCGGTGGTTTGTGGCGGCGCCGCTCAGGTGGCGGACGGCGGCGCCACTGAGGTGACGTCGTGGCTCGCGAGCCAGGCGTCGACGTCGTGCGGCGTAGGTCGGCCCATCGGTGCGGTCGCCGTCACGGTGCGGCGTCCACGTCGAGGAGCCAGAGCGTCCGACGTCGCCCGCGGGCCCCGGCGGCCGGGATCTCGTCGAGCGGGCCCCCGTCGAGCGCGCGTGCGACCGCGTCGGCCTTGTCCGCGCCGGCGACGACGAGCCAGACCTCCGCCGCTGCCTCGATCGCGGGGAACGTGAGGCTCACCCGCTCGGGCGGGGGCTTGGGGGAGCCGTGGACGCCGACGACCGTCCGGTCGGTGACCGCCACGGCGGGCCGGCCCGGGAAGAGGGACGCGACGTGGCCGTCCGGCCCGACGCCGAGGAGCAGCACGTCGAAGGCAGGGACGGCGGGCCCGGCGTCGTCGGAGGTGCCGTCGGCTGGGTCGTCGGCCGCCCCGCCGGACGGACCGCCCACGCCGCTGCCCGGCGTCGCGGGCGTCGCCGCGAACCGGGCGAGCTCCGCCGCGTAGCGGTCGGCTGCGTCCTCCGGCGAGGCGATCCCCGGCTCATCGGGCGCCGGGACGCGGTGCACGTTCTCCGGGGGCAGCGGGAGGTCGCCGAGCAGGGCGTCGTGGGCCTGGACGTCGTTGCGGTCGGCGTGGCCGGTGGGCAGGAAGCGCTCGTCGCCCCACCAGACGTGCACGCCGGTCCAGTCGACGCCGTCCCGCAGCGGGCTCCGGGCAGCCTCTGCGAGCAGGCGGATGCCCATCGTTCCGCCGGTGAGGCCCACGTGGACCGGTCGGTGATGGGACTGCGCGTCCACGATGCTCAGGAGGAGCCGGGCGCCCGTGGCGGCCGCCAGCGTCGCGGCGTCGGGGTGCACGACGACGGTCGTCATGCGACCACCGCCTCGAGGCCGGTCCGGAGGACCTCGCCGTACACCTCGTCCGCGTCGAGCCGGCGCAGGTCCTCCGAGAGGCACTCGCGCAGCTCGCGCAACGGCATCGCGACGTGGCGTACGGGCTGACCCGGTTGGCGCAGCGTCCCGGTGCGGCCGTCGGGCCGTTCGATCACGATGGGCCCGGCCTCGGTCTCGAGGGCGACCTCGGTGATGGCCTTGACGTCCTCCTGGCGGACCACCTCGACCGGGCAGCCGAGGGCGTGGCCCAGCCACGCGGCGAGGAGGTACACCGACGGGTGGTTCTCGTTGCCGCTGACGACGGCGCGCAGCACGGCGGCGTGCGGCTGGAGGTCGAGCGCGGCGGCGAGCAGGCCCCGCCAGATGGTCAGGCGTGTCCACGCGAGGTCCGTGTCGCCCTCGGTGTAGCCGTCGCGCAGTCTGCGGAGGGTGCCCAGCGGGTCCGCGCAGGCCGTCGAGTCGGTGATGCGTCGCTGGGCCATGGCGCCGATCGGGTGGTCGGCGGGCCGCGCGGGGATCTCGCGCGGCCACCAGGCGACGATCGGTGCGTCCGGCAGCAGGAGCGGCATGACGAGGGTGTCGGCGTGGTCGAGGAGGTCGCCCGCGGCGCGCAGCAGCACGACCTCGCTGGCCCCGGCGTCGCCGCCGACGCGGATCTGCGCGTCCACGCGCGCGTCGGAGTCCTCCGCCTGGCGGGCGAGGACGATGACGCGCATGGGGTGCTCGCGGCTCACGTCGTTCGTGATGGCCACGGCCTCCTCGACGTCGTTCGCGTCCGCGTCGATGATCAGGGTCAGGACGCGGCTGAGCGCGACGGCGCCGCCCTCCTCGCGCAGGCGCACGAGGTGCTTGGCCACGTCTCCGGTCGTCGTGTCGGGCAGGTTGACGATCATGCGTGACCTCCTGGTCAGGGACGGCGCCAGGTGCGCCCGTCGCGGGCCATCATCGCGTCGGCGGACTCAGGGCCCCACGTGCCCGAGCGGTACGGCTCGGGGCTGGCGTGGGAGGCCCAGAACTCGGTGATCGGGTCGAGGATCATCCAGGACAGCTCGACTTCCCGGTGCCGCGGGAAGAGCGGCGGGTCCCCGAGCAGGACGTCGAGGATCAGCCGCTCGTACGCCTCGGGCGAGGACTCGGTGAACGCGTGGCCGTACCCGAAGTCCATCGTGACGTCGCGGACCTCCATCGACGTCCCGGGCACCTTCTCGCCGAACCGGATGGTCACGCCCTCGTCGGGCTGGATCCGGATGACGAGCGCGTTGCTGCCCAGCTCCGTCGTCGCGGTCGACTCGAACGGCAGGTGCGGTGCCTTGCGGAAGACGACGGCGATCTCCGTGACCCGGCGACCGAGGCGCTTGCCCGCGCGCAGGTAGAACGGCACGCCCGCCCAGCGCCGGGTGTCGATGTCGAGGCGGATCGCCGCGTAGGTCTCGGTCCGCGAGTCGGGCGCGATGCCGTCCTCCTCGAGGAAGCCGCGTACCTCCTCCCCACCCTGCCAGCCGGCCGTGTACTGCCCGCGGGCCGTGTGCAGCGACAGGTCGCGGGGGATCCGGACGGCCGAGAGGACCTTCTCCTTCTCCGCCCGCAGCGCGTCGGCGTCGAAGGAGACGGGCTCCTCCATCGCCGTCAGGGCGAGGAGCTGCAGCAGGTGGTTCTGGATGACGTCGCG
>JAEYXM010000134.1 GCA_023428465.1 Actinomycetes bacterium | reverse complement strand
GGGCGGACAACCGGGCGGCGCGCTCCTGGGCGCCGGCCTCGCGCGCCGTGAGCTCGACGGCGGCGCCGCCGAAGCCGTCCGTGGTCATCCCGACCCCGGCCCGTGCGGGTCGTCGATGCTCGCGCGCCGGGCCCAGCGCGTGCAGCCGACGCTCACGGGGAGTCGGCGCGGCGCGCCCTCCTCGAGCGGGGGCCGGTAGGCCTGCGGGGGTAGCCCGAGCATCGCGTTCCGTCCGACGTCGTGGGGTAGGCCTCGGCTGCGCGCCGTCGAGCAGCCGAGGCAAGGCCAGCATGCCCGACGGGAGCGTGACCACCCCAGCCCCGCACGCCAAGTCACGCCTTCCGACGACCTTTTTCACGGCCGCCCCCGGGACAGACGTCCCCCGCGACGAAATACCCTAGGGGGGTACGGTGTTGACCGGAACGGCAGCGACCACCGGACGGGGACGAGATGGCTGGCTACACCGGCACCAAGGACGACTACCTCAAGCGTCTGCGCCGCATCGAGGGGCAGGTGCGCGGGATCGCGCGCATGGTGGAGGAGGACGTCTACTGCATCGACATCCTCACGCAGGTCTCGGCGGCCACGAAGGCGCTGCAGGCCGTGAGCCTCGGGCTCATGGAGGACCACCTGGGCCACTGCGTCGTCGGCGCCGCGCGCGAGTCGCACGAGGCCGGCGCGGAGAAGGTCCGTGAGGCGGCCGACGCCATCGCCCGGCTCGTCCGCAGCTGACCTCCCGCCCGACCACGATGGCGCACCCCGCCCCCTCCGACCCACCCGCCGCGACCACCCGCCCGGCTCAGACCGACCCAGCGGACCACCGGACCACAACCCACCCAGCGGACCACCGCACCACCGGAACCCAACCCACGAGGAGCACCACATGAGCACCCAGACCGTCCCCGTCTCCGGCATGACCTGTGGCCACTGCGTCCGCGCCGTCACCGAGGAGCTCACGGCGATCCCCGGCGTGACCGACGTCGCCGTGGACCTGGTCAACGGCGGCACCTCGACCGTCACCATCACCGCCGACGCCCCCGTGGCCGACGACGCCATCGCCGCCGCCATCGACGAGGCCGGCTACACGATCGCCCCGCCGCGATCGCTGCTCTGATCTGCCCCGGCCCGCCCGTCGCGCCGCCCGCCACCTGCAAGGACGTGATCGCATGACCCAGCACGACCACACCCCCGCGACCCCCACCGTCGCAGGGCTGCCCGACGCGACCACGGTCGTCGGCACGGTCCAGCTCGCGGTCGGCGGCATGACGTGTGCGTCGTGCGTCGCGCGCGTCGAGAAGAAGATCAACAAGGTCCCCGGTGCGACCGCGACGGTGAATCTCGCGACCGAGCAGGCGCACGTCGAGCTCACCGACGACGTCGACGCCGCCGCCCTCGTCAAGGCGGTCGAGAGCGCCGGGTACACGGCGACCGTCATGCGCGACAGCCGCGCGGCCACGACGTCGGGCACGGCGTCCCGCGGCGCGCACGGCACGACGTCGGGCACCGCGCACGGCACGGCGTCGGGCACCACGGACGGGACGACGTCGGGCACGACGTCGGGCACGACGTCGGGCACGGCGTCCCGCGGCGCGCACGGCACGACGTCGGGCACCACGAACGGGACGACGTCGGGCACCACGAACGGGACGACGTCGGGCACCATGAACGGCACGACGTCGGGCGCCCCAGCCGCGCATGCCGACCACGCGGGCCACGACGCGACCGAGACGGCCCTGGCCGGCCACGCGATGGCACCCGGCCACGAGGTGTCCGCCGACGAGGACACCAGCGCGCCCGTCACCGACCGGGGCGCGGACCTGCGCCGCCGCCTCATCGGCGCCGCCGTCCTCTCGACGCCGGTCCTCGTGCTCTCGATGATCCCGGCGCTGCAGTTCCCGGGCTGGCAGTGGGTCGTCACCGCGCTCGCGCTGCCCGTGGTGACGTGGGCGGCGTGGCCGTTCCACCGGGCGGCCGCGCGCGCGGCCCGGCACGCGGCGTCGACCATGGACACGCTCGTGTCGCTGGGCGTCATCGCGGCGTCGGCGTGGTCCCTGTGGGCCGTGCTGTTCGGCGGCGCGGGCGCGATCGGCATGACCATGGAGCCGACGCTCATCCCCCGCGCCGGCGGGCACGCGATGGCGACGCCCGAGCTCTACTTCGAGGTCGCCGCCGTCGTGACGACGTTCCTGCTGGCAGGCCGGTACGCGGAGCACCGCTCGCGGCGTCGGGCCGGGGATGCGCTGCGCTCCCTCCTCTCGATGGGCGCGACCGACGCCGCACTGCTCACCACCGACGACGCCGGGCGCCGCGTCGAGACGCGCGTGCCGGTCGCGTCGCTGCAGGTCGGGGACCTGTTCGCGGTCCGGCCCGGTGAGAAGGTTGCGACCGACGGCGTCGTGCTGGAGGGCACGTCCGCGGTGGACACCTCGCTGCTCACGGGCGAGCCGGTGCCGGTCGACGTCGGGCCGGGCTCGAGCGTGACAGGCGCGACCGTCAACACCTCCGGGTACCTCGTGGTGCGCGCCGAGCGCGTGGGCGAGGAGACGATGCTCGCCCAGATCGGGCGGCTCGTGACGCAGGCGCAGACCGGCAAGGCGCCGGTGCAGCGGCTCGCGGACCGGATCTCGGCGGTGTTCGTGCCGGTGGTCATCGCGATCTCGCTCGCGACGTTCGCCGTCTGGCTCGTCACGGGCGGCGGCACGCAGGCCGCGTTCACGGCCGCGGTCGCCGTGCTGATCATCGCCTGCCCGTGCGCGCTGGGCCTCGCGACGCCGACCGCCCTGCTCGTGGGGACCGGTCGCGGCGCACAGCTCGGCATCCTCATCAAGGGCCCGGAGATCCTCGAGTCGACGCGGCGCGTGGACACCGTGGTGCTCGACAAGACCGGCACGGTCACGCAGGGCCGCATGCGCGTCGTCGACGTCATCGCGGCCGACGGCGTCACGCCGGCCGAGGTCCTGCGCCTCGCGGGTGCGGTCGAGTCCCGCTCGGAGCACCCGATCGCCCAGGCCATCGCGACGGCGTCGTCCACCCCCTCAGCCCACCCCTCGCCCACCCCCTCAGCGCCAAAGTGGTACTCAACTGGTCCGCTCGGTACCAAAGTGGAACGAAGCCGCACCACTCAGTACCACTTTGGCGCTGAGGGGGGTGGGCTCGGGCAGGGTGGGCCCCAGGGGGGTGGGCCCGAAGGGGGTGGGGCCGAGCTTGAGGTGACCGAGTTCAGCAACGTTCCCGGGCTCGGGGTCGTCGGGGTCGTACGGGCCGCGCACGTCGGGGTCCGGATCGGTGAGCGGGTGCTCGTCGGGCGGCCCGCCTGGCTGCGCGACCAGAACGTCGCCACCGCCGGGCTCGACGACGCGTTCGCGGCCGCGGAGGCCGACGGGGCCACTGCCGTCATGGCGGCGTGGAGCGGCACGGTGCGCGGCGTCGTCGTGCTCCGGGACCCGCTCAAGGAGACGTCGTCCGACGCGATCGACGAGCTGCGCGCCCTCGGCCTGCGGCCCGTCCTCCTCACCGGCGACAACGCGGGCGCCGCGCGCGCCACGGCCGCCCAGGTCGGCATCACGGAGGTCCTCGCCGAGGTCCTGCCCGCCGACAAGGTCGACGCCGTCCGTTCCTTGCAGTCCCAGGGCCGCGTCGTGGCGATGGTCGGCGATGGCGTGAACGACGCCGCCGCCCTCGCCCAGGCCGACCTCGGCCTCGCCATGGGCACCGGTACCGACGTCGCGATGCAGGCCGCCGACATCACGCTCGTGCGCGGCGACCTGCGGGCCGCCGGACAGGCGATCCGGCTGTCGCGGCGCACCCTGCGGATCGTCAAGCAGAACCTGTTCTGGGCGTTCGCGTACAACGTGGCGGCGATCCCGCTCGCCGCCCTGGGCCTGTTGAACCCAATGATCGCGGGCGCGGCCATGGCGTTCAGCTCGGTCCTGGTCGTGAGCAACTCGCTGCGCCTGCGCCGCGCCGGCTGACGCGGGTGGGCCCGCAAGCCCGGGCCCACCCGCACAGCGGCCTCGCGTAGGTTGACCCCGTGCACGACGACGCCACCCCCGCCGCCGCGTCACCGCCCGACGCCGCGCCGAACCCCGCCACCCCCGGGACCACGGTCCCCGGCACCACCGCGGGCACCCCCGCCGCAACCACCTCCGACCCCGCGGCCCGGACGGCCCGACGCCGCCGCACCGCGGAGATCTGGATCGTCCTGGGCCTGTCGCTCGGCCAGTCCGCGGTGTACGCGATCGTCCGCCTGCTCGACCGCTACACGCGCGAGGTGTCCCTCGCCCAGCAGGTGACGACGCTCAACCCGTCCCGCAACGAGCGCGCCTGGCTCGACCTGATCTACCAGGTGCTGAGCATCGGGTTCGCGCTCGTCCCCGTGGCGCTCGCGCTCTACCTGCTGTCCGGCCCCGGCGTGAGTGCGCTGCGCCGCATCGGCCTGGACCGCGCCCGCCCGCTGCGCGACCTCGGCGTCGGCACCGGCCTGGCCGCCCTGATCGGCATCCCGGGCCTGGGGCTGTACGTCGTGGTGCGAGAGCTGGGCCTGAGCGTGTCCATCCAGCCGGCCGGGCTGGACCCGCACTGGTGGGCCGTGCCGATCCTGGTCGCGTCCGCGCTGCAGAACGCGCTGGTCGAGGAGGTCATCGCCGTCGGCTACCTCGTGGAGCGGCTGCGCGAGCTGCGCTGGGCGACGCCGGCGCTCCTCGTCGCGAGCGCCCTCCTGCGCGGCGCGTACCACCTGTACCAGGGCCCGGGGATGGCGGCGGGCAACGTCGTCATGGGCCTCGTCTTCACGGGGTACTACCTGCGCTACCGGCGCGTGATGCCGCTCGTGGTGGCCCATACGGCTCTGGACGTCGTCGCGTTCGTGGGCTACACCCTCCTCCCGGAGGACCTCCTGGCGAGCCTCGGCATCACCTGAGGTCCCGTTCGGCTCATCCCCGGGCCCCGGACGGCCGATGCTGTGGGTGACCACGAACCGACCGGGGGGGACGGTGTGCGATGGCGGGACACGCCCGCACCACGATCGCCGCTCTCGGCGCGCTCGCGCTCGCCGTGCCGATCCTGTCCTGGCTCCACGCGGCAGACCTCGTCACCGGTGACCCGTGGGTCCTGGCGCTCCTCCTGCCGCTCGTCATCTTCGTGGGCGACGACCGCTCACAGGCCCAGATCGGCAGCGGCGCCCTGGAGGGCTCGCCGGGGCTGCGCCTGGTCGTCTCGGCGGCGCTCATGGCCGCCTTCTGCTGGTTCGCCGGCTGGACCCCGCTCGTCCCCGCGGCCGTCGCGCTCGTGTGCGTGCCGCTGCTGGGGCACGGCACGCGCAAGATGGCGTCGCTGGCGATCGTCGTCGTCCTCGTCACGACGGTGGCCGGCGAGGTCGCGGTGGGCGCCGAGCTGCTCCCGACGGTGCCCCGGCCGGTGCACAGCCACGTCGCCGCGGGCTTCCTGGCGATCATCGCGGTGGCCGCGATCATCTCAATCGCGCGGACGGCGTCCGACCAGCGCGCCGCGGCTGACGCCCTGCTGCGCGCCGAGGCCCGGCTGCGTGCGCTCATGGAGAGCTCCACGGACGTCCTCACGGTGAGCGACGCCGAGGGCCGGCTGACGTACGTCAGCCCCGCGGTCGAGCGGGCCATGGGTTACGCGGCCCTGCAGCTCGTCGGGCGGCCACTGCTCGACATGGCCGACTCCGAGCACCGGGCCGCCGTGTCCGCGCGCCTCGCCGATGTCGAGGAGCGGGGCTTCGACGCCCGCGCGAGCATGGACGTGCTGGTCGTCCACGCGAGCCTGGAGCGCCGCTGGTACGAGTGGACGTTCCACAACCTTCTCGACGACGCGCTCGTGCGGGGCATGGTCGTGCAGCAGCGGGACGTGAGCGAGCGGCTGCAGGCGCAGCGCGCGCTCGCGCACGCCGCGTCGCACGACGAGCTGACGTCGCTGCCGAACCGCGGCGAGCTGCTCCGGCGCATGATGGCGTCGCTCCCGCAGGCGGGCCCGGGGGCGGCCGTCGCGGTCCTGTTCGTCGACCTCGACGGGTTCAAGGACGTCAACGACCGGCATGGCCACCAGGCCGGCGACGACGTGCTCGTGGTGGTGGCGCGGCGCCTGGCGGCAGCACTGCGGGCGCACGACCACCTGGGCCGGCTGGGTGGCGACGAGTTCGGCATCCTGCTCACGGAGGTGCGCGACGAGGAGGAGGTCAAGGCCGTCGTCGAGCGCCTCGTGGCGGCGCTCGAGCAGCCGATCACCCTGCCCGCGACGACGGTGTCCGTCGGCGCGAGCGTCGGCTACGCGCTGACCACCGACCCCGACACGCACCTGGACCGCCTTCTGGCGACCGCCGACGCGCGGATGTACGCGGTGAAGGCCGAGCGCCGGCGCTGACCCGGCCCTCAGCCGGCAGCGTCGCGCAGCTCGCCGCCGTGCCCGTGGCCGTGGCCGTGCTCGTGGCCGTGCCCGTGCCCGTGCTCGTGGCCGTGCTCCTCACGCCACCCGCCGCCGTGCTTGCGGTGCAGCGCCTGGCGGCTGATCCCCAGCACGAGGGCGATCCCGGCCCAGGAGACCCCACGGACCCGTGCTCGCCGCACGAGGACCGCCTCCCGGCGTTCGAGCTCGCTGCGGATCCCGGCGATCGCACGGAGCGCGGTGAGGGGGTCCGTACCCTCCGCCTGGCGGAGCAGCTCGGTCATCCGACTCGTCGTCATGGCCCGCTCCTTTGCGGCGTCGCGGGCGTCGACGGGGTGAGCCGACGGTCCGGACCCCAGCGTCATGCGACCGCTCGCCTACGTCAACACCCTCGGCCCGACTCCACCCGGTCCTAGACTCGCCATCATGCCCAGCGAGCCCGCACCACCGCGCAGCGGCCGGGACTCGCGTACCCCGGTCGGGCACGGGGTGCGGATCGTCGACACCCCGGCCACCCGGGTGCACCACCCGGGCGACCTCGTGAACGTCGTCATCTGCCTGTCCGCGGTGGTCGTGCTCCTCGTGCTCGCGGTCTACGCGCACGGCACGACGACGGCGATCACACGCGACGTGCGGGGCATCGCCGAGGTCGTCCGCAACGTGCTGATCGTGCCCGTCACGGTGCTCGACTCCATCGCGAACTTCCTGCTCCCCCTCATCGTCGTGGTCGAGCTGATCCTGCGCCGGCTCCTGCGTCAGGCGCTCGAGGCGGTGGGCGCGGCGGTCCTCGGCGTCCTCACCGCGCTCGCCGCGGTATGGCTCATCAGCGAGCTCGGCGTCTCGGACCTCAAGTCCTCGTTCTCCGCGTTCACGCAGGAGGGCTTCCACGTTACGATCCCGCCGCTGCTCACGGGCACGGCCGCGCTCCTGACCGCGGCCGGCCAACGGTCCCGTCGGCGCACGATCGCCTGGGGCTGGAACGTGGCGTTCGTCGCCCTGGGCGTCGCCGTCGTCGTCAGCGTGGTCACCCTGCCGAGCGCGCTCATGACGCTCCTCCTGGGCCGTGCCGCGGGCCTGTCCATGCGGTACGCGTTCGGCGTGGAGACCGAGCGCGCGTACGGCGCCGCCCTCGTCGACGGCGTCCGGCGGGCGGGCTTCCAGCCGGTGCGCCTGGTGCGCGTGCGCGACGTCGGCGCGGCCCACAAGGAGGGCGACGACGCCCCCGCGGCGGACCTCGCGACCGACCTCGCGACCGTCGCGATCACCCGGTACGGCGACAACCGCGTCTACGCGATGACGACGGCCGACGGCGAGCGCCTCGACGTCGTCGTGCTCGACGGCGACCGGCAGGTGGTCGGTGCGCTCACGCGTTTCTGGCGGTCCATGCGCGTGCGCGGTGTCGAGGGGCGCGCCGTCGTCTCGCTGCGGCAGGCGGCCGAGCGGGCGGCCCTGCTGTCCTACGCCGCGTGGTCGGCGGGCGTGTGCACGCCCCGCCTGCTCGGCATGGCCGAGGCCGACGACTCGATGCTCCTCATCCAGCAGCACGCGCACGGCGCCCTGCCGCTGCGCGACATCCTGGACGAGGACCTCACGGACGACGTCCTGGACGCGATCTGGGAGCAGCTGAACATCGCGCACGCCGCCGGGCTCGCGCACCGCGCGCTCACCGCGGACTCGATCCTCATCGGCCCGCCGGGCGCGCAGTGCCCACCGGAGTCCCCGGCCTCGGCGTCGACCTCCCAGCACGAGCGTGTCGTCCTCGTCATCGGCTGGGAGATGGGCGACGTCGCGTCGTCGGACCTGGCCCGGCGCATGGACACCGCGCACCTGCTCGCCCTGCTGGCCCTGCGCGTCGGCGCGGACCGGGCGGTCGCGTCGGCGGTGCGCACGACGCCGGACAACCTCGCGACCATCGGCCCGCTCCTGCAGCCCATCGCCTTCCCGCGGTCCACCCGTGAGGAGGCGCGCGGCCGCCGGCACGTCATGAGCGAGCTGCGCGAGTCCCTGCTGGCGAGGCTCCCGACGGCGGTGATCGAGCCCGAGCGCATCGTGCGCTTCGGCGCGCGCACCGTGTTCATGCTGATCCTCGGCATCACCGCGGCTCTCGTGGTCATCACGAGCCTGAACTTCGAGGAGATCCGCGACGCCATCGCCGACGCGTCGCCGTGGTGGGCCCTCACGGGCTTCGCGTTCGGCCTGATGACGTTCCTCGGGTCCGCGGTCACCCTGGTGGCGTTCTCGCCCGTGCGCCTGTCGCCATGGCGGACGACGCTCGTCCAGGCGGCCGCCGCGTACGTGGCGCTGGTCGCTCCCGCGGGCATCGGCCCCGCCGCGCTCAACCACCGGATGCTCACCAGGCGCGGTGTCTCGAACGCGCTCGCGGCGGCGTCCGTCGGCCTCGTGCAGCTCGCCCAGTTCGTCACGACGATCCTCATGCTCGTCGTCCTGTCGATCCTGAGCGGGACGGACCCCCTGCAGCAGCTGCCGTCCGCGACGGTCGTCGTGGTCCTCGGTATCGCGGCCGTCGCCGTCGCCGCGGTGCTGCTGATCCCGGCGTTGCGCGGGTGGGCGTCGGCCCGCCTGCTACCGATCTGGCAGACGACATGGCCGCGCCTCATCCAGCTCCTCGGCCAGCCTCGGCGCTTCACCGTGGCGATCGTCGGCAGTCTGGTGATGACCCTGAGCTACCTGGGCGCGTTCTACGCGAGCTTCGCGGCGTTCGGCCAGCAGGGCAGCCTGTCCCTCATCGACATGGCGCTGGTGTACCTCGCGGGCAACGCGACGGGGGCGCTGCTCCCGACGCCGGGCGGCCTCGTCGGCGTCGAGGCCGCCCTGGTCGGTGGTCTGACGGCGACGACGCCGATCTCGGTCGCCATCGCCACGCCCATCGTCATCCTCTTCCGGGCGCTGACGTTCTGGGCGCGCATCCCGCTGGGCTGGCTCGCGATGAAGGCCCTGCAGCGCACGGGCGAGCTGTAGCCCGGGCGCTCAGCCCGCGAGGGTCCCGGCGAACACCTGCCACGCGAGCAGCGACTTCGCGACCAGGCTGAGGGTGATGTACGTGCGTTCGCCCACCAGGTAGTCGGCCCACCGCCCCACGCGCTTGTACTGCAGCCACTGGACCAGGGCGAACACGTTGAAGAACACGAAGAGCGACACGACGATGCCGTACACGAACCCCGGCGTCTGCGCGTCGCCGTCGTACCCCGGCCGGACCAGGAGGACCACGATGAGCAGCCATGGCACCGCGCCCGCGAAGCAGCCGAAGACGAACGGCAGCCAGCCGCCCTCGCCGGGCACCTCGTACTTCTCCTGGAGCCAGCCGAACAGGATCATGCAGGCGTTGACGGCGAAGATCGCGACGAGCGCGCTGACGTCCGCGATGCCGCAGACCTGGGCGATGAGCCAGATCTTGACCGACGACGACAGCGAGTACTCCACCCACCGGGCCTGGTTGCGCTGCTGGGCGAGGTCGGCGCCGTACCGGCGGAAGCCGGGGCCGGCCACCCAGGCGTGCGCGAGCGCGCTGAGGACGAAGAACAGCGCCACCCCCCAGGCGAGCGGCACGTCCCACAGCGTCGTGGTCGAGAAGGCGTCGCTTCCGGGCGGGCCGTCGAGGTACGTCGCCGTCACCGGCAGCGTGAAGTCGCTCGCCAGCGCGACGACGGCCACGGCCGACGCGGCATGAAGGACACCCGCGCCGATGTTCCAGCGGCGGAGGTTCCGCAGCCGCTCGGCGGGGATCTCGAGGGTCTCGCGGGTTGCCATCGTGCCTCCTGGGGGCACCGACGGCGGTCCGCCCGCCGTCGGGCACGGACCATGATCGGTCCCGGTGCGAGCGTCGCACGCTCACCACCACCAACGACAGTGATCACCCGGACGATTCCCGGGAGTCGTCTGCCGCGGCGCGGGTCCGGCGCCCTACAGCCCGGCCGACATGTTGACGAACCGCGAGTAGTGCAGCTGGCTCGAGACGACGATCGTGTCCGTCGGGCCGTTGCGGTGCTTGGCGACGATGAGGTCGGCCTCGCCGGCCCGCGGCGACTCGCGCTCGTAGGCGTCCTCGCGGTGCAGCAGGATGACGACGTCGGCGTCCTGCTCGATCGCGCCGGACTCGCGCAGGTCCGACATCTGCGGCTTCTTGTCCGTGCGCTGCTCGGCGCCACGATTGAGCTGGGAGATCGCGATCACGGGGACCGAGAGCTCCTTCGCGAGGAGCTTCAGGGCGCGGGAGAACTCGCTGACCTCCTGCTGGCGGGACTCCACGCGCTTGCCGGAGCTCATGAGCTGCAGGTAGTCGATGACCACGAGCTTGAGGTCGTGGCGCTGCTTGAGCCGGCGGCACTTGGCCC
>JAEYXM010000124.1 GCA_023428465.1 Actinomycetes bacterium | reverse complement strand
GCGGTCGCGGACACGATCGTCACGTCGTCGAGCCGTCCCGAGCGGGGCGCCTGCGCCAGGTAGTCCTCGACGGCGGCCCGCACGGCGTCGTCGGACAGGTGGACGTTCGGCGGGGTGCCCGCGGCGTAGTAGTCCTCGACGGACATGGCGTCCGCCGCCTCCAGTGCCGCGAGGTCCGCGAGGGCGAGGAGCTCCTTGCGGGCCAGGTAGACGGCGGTGGCGGACACCACCACGAAGACCAGGAGGAGCGCGAGCAGCCCATAGCCGATCGACAGCAGCATGACCTGACCGGCCTCCCGGTCCTCCTCGGCAGGTGCCGCGCGCCCGAGGGGCCGCCGCACCGTCGGCGCCGTGCTCACCCTGTTCATCCGCCCACCTCCACGTACGTGTCCACGACCCCCGTTGCGGCCGAGCTCACCGGGACCTCGAGCGGGACGACCCCCTGCAGCCAGCCGGGCACGCCCGGGAGGGGCACCGAGACCTCCACCACCACCGTCACCGACGTGCCCGGGTCCAGGCACTCGCCGTCGCACCCGATCGTCAGGGCGTCCGCCGCGTCGCCATCGAAGCCTTGGTCACCCAGGGCGAGATCCACCGCGGCCGCGGCACGACTGCTCGCCGACGCCGCGTCGTCGGCGGTCGTCACTGCGCGTACGGCCTCACGGGCCGCACCGTCGACCGCGAACGTAGCCGCCTGCAGACGGCCGAGGACGAGCACCAGGTAGACGACCGGCACGAGCAGGAGCAGGGAGACGCCGAGGAACTCCACGATCGCGGACCCGGCGTCGGGCTCGCCGGCGGCGTCGCGGACCCTCCGCCACCGCGCCTGCACCCGCGCCACCAGGCTCCGGATGTGCGTCACGGTCCCTCCACGAGGGCGTGGCCGTCGACCGTCATGGCGTCGCGCGGGCCGATCAGGCCGATGACCGGGAGCGGGGCGGTGATCTCGACGCGCACGACCTCCAGGCCGTCGACCTCGACGACCTCCGCGGTCACGTCCGAGGCGTAGCTGTCGGCGAGCGACATGCGGATGAGCTCCCGCGTCCGCTCGGCACCGTCCGACGGCGTGTGGCCGTCGAGCGACCCGTACCGGGCCCCCTCGGCTGCACAGTCCACCAGGGTGGAGCGCACGTGCAGCGCGAGCGCCAGCTGCACGACGGCGAGGAAGAGGACGGTCGTCAGCGCGCCGATGAGGACGAAGTCGACGACTGCGGAACCCTCGTCACGCTCACCCGAACGACGTGACACGGTCGATCGCGGACTCGAACACGTCGGTCAGGGCGGGCCCGGCGACGGCCCAGAGCGCGAGCACGAGCCCGGCCGTCATCAGGGTGACGAGCACCCAGCCGGGCACGTCGCCACGGTCGCGGTCGTCGTCGCGGGCGGGAGTCAGGTGTGGCACAGGGTCTCCAAGGTGTTGCAGGGTCACAGGTCGATCCGAAGGGTGGCGAGGCCGGGGAAGACGGCGAAGATGACGGTGACGGGCAGGACCAGGAAGACGACCGGGACCATCATCGCGATCTCCTTCTTCCCGCCCGTCTCCATCAGGGCACGACGACCGGCCTCCCGGACGTCAGCAGCCTGCGCGTGGAGGACCTCGGCGAGCGGCGTGCCGCGGTCCACGGCCACGGCGATCGCCTCCGCGAACCGTGCGAGCGGGACGAGCCCCGTACGGTCCGCCATCCGCTCGAGGGCGACGTCCAGCGGGGTTCCCGCGCGCGCGTCGGCGAGGGCACGGTCGACCTCGCCCGCCAGCTCCCCGCGCACCGACCGGGACACACGCTCCAGCGCGCCCAGTGCGCCCTCGCCCGCCGTCACCGCCAGGGCGAGGAGCTCCGCGACCGTCGGGAGCTCGGCAAGGAGCCGCTCCTCCCGGCACCGGATGCGCCGGCTGAGGAGCTGGTCGTGCGCGACGAGCCCGGTGAGGGTGCCGAGCAGGACCACCGCCGCGCCGCCGGTCGGGTGCAGGCCGCGCCCGGCGAGCAGGAGCACGGCCAGGGCCAGGCCACCGGCGGTTCCGAGGACCCCCGCCACGACCTGCTCCACCCGGTACGCCTCGACGCCGTCGTCGCGCCCGGCGCGGGCAAGGCGGGCAGCGACCGCTGGGGCGGGGGAACCGACCCGCTCGACCAACCGGACGGCATCCTGCATCACCGGCGCGAGGAGTCGCTCGAGGGTCGGGAACGGCGACCTTGTCGGCGTGACGGCTGTGCGTGCGGGCCGCAGGTAAGGCGCGAGGCGGTCGTCGAGGCGCGGCGTCCGCGAGGTGAGGTGCCACACGACCAGCCACAGCCCGACGGCCGCGAAGCCCGCCGCGCACGCGCCGGCGACGACGGGGTTCACCGGAGCACCCGCTCGTCCTCGGGCAGCTGCCCGATGCGGATCATGATGCGGTAGGCGATCAGCGACGCCGCCGCCCCGACCACGAGCACTCCGACGCCCGCGGGCGTGTTGTAGGCCGTCGTCGCCTCGGGACGGGTCACCAGCAGACCCAGGACCACCCACGGCGCGGCGACGGCCAGGCGCGCGCCGTTGACCGTCCAGCTCTGCCGGGCCTCGAGCTCCCCGCGTGTGCGCAGGTCCGTCCGGAGGAAGCCCGACAGGGTCCGCAGGAGCCTGCCGAGGTCCGTCCCGCCGACGTCGCGCGTGAGGCGCAGCGCCTCGACGATCCGGTCTGCCACCGGGTCTGCCAGGCGGGCCTTGAGGTGGTCGAGGCAGTCGCTGAAGCGCCCCGTCGCGCGGTAGTCCTCGGCAAACGCGCGGAAGGCCGGGCGGAGCTCGACCGGCCCGCGCTCACCGAGCTGGCCGACCGCCTCGGCCAGGGACAGGCCGGCACGGATACCGGACCCGATGTGATCGACCACCTCGGGCCACACCGCCCGCAGGGCGGCCCGACGCCGCCGGGCACGGGAGCGGACGAGCGCGACCGGCGCGTAGCCGGCCATGAGCGCGAAGCACAGGGCGATCGCGGGGGCGCGCGTGAGCGCCGTGCCGAGCAGCAGCACGACCGCGCCTGTGCCGCAGCAGATGCCGACCAGCCCACCCGGGGTCACGCCGTCGGCCCCTGCCTGCACCAGGAGGTCGGCGAGGTTCTGCCACCGCCCGCCGCGCCGCGGCGGCGGTGGCGGGGACGTCATCGCCCACAGCAGCATGCACAGCCCTGCGCCGAGGAGGAGCCCGCTGATCACGCCCATCGGTCGCCGCCGTCCCGGAGCAGAGCCGCGACGTCGACGCCGATGCGCGCGTACCGCTCGGGGTGGGGCGGGTGCCCGTCGGCGCGCACGAGCCGGTCGTCGCGGCGGCGGAACACGTCCGCGGCCTCGACGACGCCGTTCTCCACGCGGCCCGGGACCGCCACGATCTCCCGCGTGCGGCGCTGCCCGCGCCCGTCCACCTCCAGGTGGACCACCAGGTCGATGGCCGAGGCGACCGTGGGCACGACGAACCCGGCCGTGACGTTCTCGCCGGCGAGGAGAGGGAGGGTGCACACCTTGGTCAGCGCTTCGCGCGCGCTGTTCGCGTGCACCGTGCACATGCCCGGCACACCGGCGTTGAGCGCGATGAGCATGTCGAGGCTCTCCGCTTCCCGGACCTCGCCGATGACGATCCGGCTCGGCCGCATCCGCAGGGCCTCCTTGACGAGGCGACGGAGCGTGATCTCTCCGGTGCCCTCGAGGTTGGGCT
Source organism: Actinomycetes bacterium (assembly GCA_023428465.1). Classification (GTDB taxonomy): domain Bacteria; phylum Actinomycetota; class Actinomycetes; order Actinomycetales; family Cellulomonadaceae; genus Actinotalea. The sequence continues at coordinate 2,462 of JAEYXM010000124.1, read as the reverse complement.
GACGGCACTGCAGCGCCACGAGGTCGCGGTGGGCGATGCGGAGCTCGAAGACCTCTTCGCACGTGATGACGCGCTCGCGTGGCGGGATCGAGCCACCGAGGGCGTTGAGCATCGTCGTCTTGCCGGCCTGCGTGGGCCCGGACACGAGGATGTTGAGCCCGGCGGCCACCGACGCCGCGAGGAACCGCGCCGCCGGGGCGGTGAGGGAGCCGAGTGCCACCAGGTCGTCCAGGTGGGTGGCCCGGACGACGTACTTGCGGATGTTCACGGCCCAGGCGTTGCGCGTGACGTCGGGGATCACGACGTGCAGGCGTTCGCCGCCGGGCAGGGCCGCGTCGACGAACGGGCTGGACAGGTCGATGCGGCGTCCGGAGACCTTCAGCATCTGCTCGACGAGGTCGCGGACCTGGCCGTGCGTGAGGATCGTGGGCGTCAGCTCGGGCTCCCCGCCGCGCGCCACGAAGACCTGGTCGGGGGAGTTGATCCAGATCTCCTCGATCGTGTCGTCCTCGAGGTAGCGCTGGAGCGGGCCGAGGCCGGCCACGGCGTCGACGACGGCCTTCGCAGCGGCCTCGGCGTCGGCCAGCGGGGGGACGTGGCCGCGCAGGGAGCGCTCGTCGTAGTCCGTGACGGCGTCCGTCACGAGGGCGGAGAGGGCCTCGGGCTCTCGAAGGGGGTCGATCCCGCGGCGTCGGATGAGCTCGCGGACCTCGTCCTCGAGCATCGCGACGCCGTCCACCCTGCCCCCTAGTCAAGCGAAATCGGACAGACCGGATCATAGGGGACGCAGGCTGCTCGCGAGTGGCCTGTGGACAACCGGTGTGTGGAGCCGCGCCGGGCGCGCGCACGACAGGGGCCCCGGCATCGCTGATGCCGGGGCCCCTGTCGGCTCCGTCGGGCCCTCGGCCCGCCCGTCCGTCAGGCCGGAGGTGCAGGCGGCTTCTCCGCCCCTTCCGGAGCGGCCGACTGCTCGTCGAGCAGCTGGGGCGGAGTGGTGCCCTGCGGCCCCTGCGGGCCCCGCGGCCCCTGCGGCCAAGGCTGCACCGGCTGACCCGGCTGCGGCCCTGCCGGTCCGGTCCGGTAGGTCACGGGCCCGCCCATGGGCGCCGGGTAGGTCGGCGCGGGCCGCTGGCGCACGGGGCGCGGCGGACGCGACGCCTGCCACCTGCGGATCGGCAGCGCCAGGAAGTACGCGGCAACCGCGAGCAGGAGCAGGAAGCCGAGCCACGGGAGCAGCACGCCGAGCACCTTGAGGGCGTCCGAACCCCAGTCGTAGAACGCGTTCCACCCGGTGCCGAGGCCGGCGAGGAAGCCGGTCTCCGGCTCGGGCTCGGGTTCGGGCGGCGGCGGGGGCGCGGCCTCGGGACTGAAGACCTCGATCGTCAGGGTCGACAGTGCCGTGTCGTGCGTGTTCACCTCGCGCTGGGACTTGAGCTGCTCGAGCTCGACCAGGCGCTCGAGGTACAGCTGCTCGAGCTCCATGGCGTCGTCCCGCGTGGTCGCCTCGTTGAGCCAGCCCTCCATCCGCGCCACGGCCAGCTCGGCGACGCGGATGCGCGACTCGAGCTCGCTGACCTGGGTGCTGATGTCCTGGCGGTGCAGGTCGATGCTCTTGACCTCGCCGTACGTGGAGAGCTCCTCGATGACGGTGCTCACCTGCCGCGGCGGCACCTTCACGGTGACGTAGCCGCTCGCGCCCTGGTACTCGGTCGCGGCGGTGAAGCCGCGGTCGACGAGCCCGCCGCCCAGGCCCTCGATGTAGCGGGTGATCTCGTTCACGACGTCGTACGGGTCGTCCTCGACCTGCACGCCCACCGTGCCCGTGGTGATGAAGACGAGGCCGGCGTCCTCGAAGTTGTCCTCGGAGGTCGGCGGCTCGACGACGTCGGGCGCCTCGCCACCCGGGTCGCGGCCGGGCTCCTCGGCGGACGGCGCCTCGTCGACGAAGCCACCGGAGTCGTTGTCGTCGGCGCCGCCGGACTCACCGTCGGCGCCGGTGTCCCAGCCGGGCTCCTCCGCGGCCTGCGGCGCCTCGTCCGACCAGCCGTCGGCGCGGTCCGCGGCCGCCTCGTTGTCATCGCCCGAGCTGCACCCGGCCAACGCCAGTACCGCCCCGATCAGCATCGCCGTGAACACCCGTGAAGTCCGCATGACGGCAGGCTAGGAGGACGATCATGGTCGCGGAGGCAACTTCGCAGGTCGTGACCGTTTCGGGACGCGCCGGGTGCCATCGTGACCTTCCCGGAACCGGCCCGTGCCCCTCCCTTTGCCGAACGTTGGCGACGGTCGCCAGATCTCACCCGCCCGACGTCGTCCTGGCCGGCCGCGGCTCCGCCCGCCCGACGTACTGTGTTCAGGTGGACGCGACGGGGGGGACCGGCACGGCCGTACAGCTGCGCGGCCTCGTCAAGCGCTTCGGCGCCACGCTCGCCGTGGCCGGTGTCGACCTGGACATCCCCGCG
>JAEYXM010000063.1 GCA_023428465.1 Actinomycetes bacterium | reverse complement strand
CGCGGGGCCGCGGGGGCAAGCGGCCGCGGCGCACCGGCTACCACCGCGTCATCGACTACCCGCGCCAGCACAAGACCGGCGTGTGGCGCTGGCTGCCGTCGTGGCGGCTCATCCTCGGGGTCATCGCAACCGGGTTCGCGGCCGTCGCCATCGTCGTGGTGGTCTGGTACGGCCGTATCGAGATCCCGTCGCCGTCGGACTTCGCCGAGTACCAGACCACGACGGTCTACTTCGCGGACGGCACGACACCGATGGGCGAGTTCGCGGAGCAGAACCGCGTCATCGTCCCGCCGGAGTCCATCCCGCAGCACGTGCGCGACGCCGTCGTCGCCGCGGAGGACCGCACCTTCTACGAGAACCCGGGCATCAACCCGGCGGGCATCGCGCGCGCCGTGTACCTGCGGGTCACGGGCAAGGACGAGCAGGGCGGTTCCTCGATCACCCAGCAGTACGCGGAGCGGTACTACGTCGGCCGGACGACCACCGACATCCGCGGCAAGATCGAAGAGGCGATGCTCGCGGTCAAGCTCGCCCGGGTCGAGGACAAGGACCTGATCCTCACCAACTACCTGAACACCATCTACTTCGGCCGTGACTCCTACGGCATCGAGGCGGCGGCGCAGGCGTACTTCGGCAAGGGCGTGGCCGACCTGTCGATCTCGGAGGGCGCGCTGCTCGCGGGCCTGATCCCCTCGCCCAACAACTTCGACCCGCGCATCTCGATGGAGCAGGCGGAGCGCCGCTGGGAGTACGTCCTCGACGGCATGGTCGTCACGGGCGCGCTCACCCAGGCCGAGCGGGACGCGCAGGTGTTCCCCGCCACGATCGAGTTCACGCAGCCCGACACCTACGCCGGCACGAACGGCTACCTGCTCGACATGGTGCGCCGGGAGCTCCTCGCGGCCGGGTTCACGGACGAGGAGCTCGACCAGCGCGGCTACCGCATCACGACGACCATCGACCCCGGCCTGCAGCAGATGGCCGTCGACGCCGTCGGGCGGATGCCGGCGGACCACTCGCCGAACCTCAAGGTCGGCCTGGTGACCCTGCAGCCCAACACCGGCGCGATCCTCGCCCTGTACGGCGGGCCGGACTACCTGACGTCCCAGTTCAACATCGTCACGCAGGGCGGCGGCCAGGCAGGCTCGACGTTCAAGCCGTTCACGCTCGTCGGGTACCTCGAGAACGGCGGGTCGGTGGAGTCCCGGTACATGGGCACCAACCGCCTGCCGGTCGAGGGCTTCCCCGAGGGCGTGCGCAACTACGGCAACGGCAGCTACGGCAACATCGACATCCTCGAGGCGACCGCGCGGTCCGTGAACTCGGTGTACGCGCAGATGAACGTCGAGATCGGCCCGGAGAAGACGCTCGACGTCGCCCGACGCGCAGGCGTGTGCGCGAGCTGGGCCCGGGACGCGGAGAACTGCAGCCTGCTCGACAACCAGAACGTGCCCGTGAACGTGCTGGGCACCGCGACCGTGCGCCCGCTGGACATGGCGCAGTCGTTCAACACGTTCGCGTCGATCGGCAACCGGTACGAGCCATTCATCGTCGCGAAGGTCGAGTACATCGACGGCAGCGGCGTCGCGTACGAGAACAGCCAGCAGCCGGAGCGCGTCTTCGCGACCGACGTCATGCAGGACACGATCTACGCCCTGCGCCAGCCCGTCGAGCACGCGGGCGGCACCGCGCGCGACGCCCGGAACGTGGGTCACCCCGTCGCCGGCAAGACCGGTAGCTCCAACGACAACAAGTCGGCGTGGTTCATCGGCTTCACCGGCCACATGACCACGGCCGTGGCCCTCTACCAGGAGGGCCCGGACCCGAACAACCCGGACACGATCGTCCAGGAGTCGATCACGCCGTTCGGCGGGAACGAGTTCGTCACGGGCGGCACCGTGCCCCTGGACATCTGGACGGACTTCATGACGGCCGCCCACCAGGGCCGGGAGATCATCCCGTTCCCCGAGCCGGCGAACATCGGCGAGCCGAACACGCCGCCCGTCGTCGCCGTGCCGAACGTCGTCGGGATGAGCGAGGCGGACGCCACGGCGACGCTGCAGGCCGCCGGTTTCGCGCTCATGGTCCTCGGCGCGGCGGACCTCAACGTCCCGGCGGGCGTCGTCATCTCGCAGTCGCCGGAGGGCGAGGCCGAGCAGGGCTCGACCGTCACGATCACCGTGTCCACCGGGCCGGGCGAGGCGGACGTGCCGAACGTCGTCGGGCAGACGGAGGGCAGTGCGCGCTCCGCCCTGGAGAACGCCGGGTTCAAGGTCACCGTTGTCTACGAGGAGAGCGCGACCGTGCCCGAGGGGCAGGTCATCTCCCAGACCCCGGGTGGCGGCAGGGCCGCGGCGGGTTCGACGGTGACGATCGTGGTGTCGAGCGGCCCGCCGGAGGACCCGGGCCCCGAGCAACCGCCGCCGTCGCCGCCGTCGGAGGAAGAGGAGCCCGCCGACGAGGAGCCCTAGCGCCCGACGGCGCGGCGACCCGGCGTTCGGGGACGTCGTCGCGCTCCGGTAGCATGGGCGGTCGCTGCCCGGCCTGTGGTGCCATCACCGCCGGTGGGCACGAAGACGCACAACCCTCCTGCCACGGAAGGACCGTGGCCGTTGAGACCACAGGAGGTGGGTATCCGCATGCGTCAGTACGAGATGATGGTCATCCTCGATCCGGAGATCGAAGAGCGCACCGTCGCCCCGTCCCTCGACAAGTACCTCTCGGTCGTCACGACCGCAGGCGGCAGTGTCGACAAGGTGGACATCTGGGGTCGGCGCCGCCTCGCCTTCGACATCAAGAAGAAGTCCGAGGGCATCTACGCGGTGGTCGACTTCACGGCGACCCCCGACACGGCCAAGGAGCTCGACCGCCAGCTGCGCCTCAACGAGGCCGTGCTGCGGACCAAGATCCTGCGCCCCGACGCTCGCTGAGCGCCGCTCATCCCACCTAGAACGAGGAGTCGGCATGGCTGGTGACACCGTCATCACGGTGGTCGGGAACCTCACGGGCGACCCGGAGCTGCGCTTCACCCCGTCCGGGGCGGCGGTCGCGAACTTCACCGTGGCGTCCACCCCCCGACAGTTCGACCGCCAGAGCAACGAGTGGAAGGACGGCGACACGCTGTTCATGCGCTGCTCGATCTGGCGTGAGGCAGCGGAGAACGTCGCCGAGTCCCTGACCAAGGGGACGCGCGTCATCGTGCAGGGCCGGCTGGTGCAGCGGTCCTACGAGACTCGTGAGGGCGAGAAGCGCACGGTCGTCGAGCTCCAGGTCGACGAGGTCGGCCCGTCCCTGCGGTACGCCTCCGCGAAGGTCACCCGGGCCCAGCGCTCGGGCGGCGGTGGCGGCTTCGGCGGTGGCGGCAACCAGTCCTCCGGCGGCGGCGCGAGCTTCGACAACGACCCGTGGGCGACGCCCACCGGCGGCCCGTCCGACGAGCCCCCGTTCTGATCGACACCATGACCCCCACGGGTGCGCCTGCGGCGCGGGTCCCGTGACACAGACCAAGGAGTACTGACGATGGCCAAGCCGGTCGTCCGCAAGCCCAAGAAGAAGCAGAACCCCCTGAAGGTCGCCAAGATCGATGTGGTCGACTACAAGGACACCGCGCTGCTGCGCAAGTTCATCTCCGACCGCGGCAAGATCCGCGCTCGTCGGGTGACCGGTGTCTCCGTCCAGGAGCAGCGCGCGATCGCGCGGGCCGTCAAGAACGCCCGCGAGATGGCTCTGCTCCCGTACTCGAGCTCGGCTCGCTGAGGAAGGTAGCCACTCATGCAGAAGCTCATCCTCACGCACGAGGTGACCGGTCTCGGTGCCCCCGGCGACGTCGTCGAGGTCAAGGACGGCTACGCCCGCAACTACCTGCTCCCGCGTGGCCTGGCCACCGCGTGGACCCGGGGTGCGGCGAAGCAGATCGACGCGATCCGCAAGGCCCGCAAGGCCCGTGAGATCGCCTCGCTCGACGACGCCAAGGCGATCCGCGACCGGCTCCAGGCCGCACCGGTGGTCATCTCGGCCAAGGCCGGCGCGTCCGGTCGCCTGTTCGGCGCCGTGACGACGACGGAGATCGCCGCCGCGGTCGCCGCCGCCGGTGGCCCGCAGCTCGACCGTCGCAAGATCGAGATCTCGCAGCCGATCAAGGCGATCGGCGACTTCACGGTGCAGGTCCGCCTGCACGAGGACCTCGCGGCGCAGATCGCCGTCCGCGTGGTCCCGCAGGCCTGACGGCCCGCCCAGCTCGTCCACGAAGGCCCGGTTCCCGCGACGGCGGGACCGGGCCTTCGTGCTGCGCCGGGACCGCCCGGCCGGGGACGGGGCCTGAGGCCCGCGCAGGCCTGACCTGTGCGGAACGGACCGCCCGGGGCTGTGCACGACGCGCGGGGTCCGGGCGGTCCGTCGTCGACCGTCGCGGGGTCCGGGGGGTCGGCGGGACGTGGCCGTCTTCCGCTCGGGTGGCCGCGGGCGTCGCTGCGGCGTCGTCGACGGGTTGTACCGATCTCACCCGGGTGAAGCGACGCGTGATTCGACGGCATCCGAGACCGCCCGTCCGCATCGTGAACTCTTCGAAAACGATGTCGTGTCCACAGCAGGTGGACGGCGAAACCGGTGCTCGCAGGCGTGAAGTCGCGGTACGGGGCGGCGTATCCACAAGGTTGTCCCCGTCCTGTGCACAGTCACCCGGGAGGTGGTCCACAGGCCGCCCACAGGCTCACCCACAGGGCGGAGGACCCAGGCGTTGGGACGCGCGCCCGACGCCCGTAGGCTCGCGGGAGAGTTCCACGGAGCCACCGGTCGGTCAGCACCAGAGCGGGTGTCAGATGTCCGGGGTAGAACGTCCGTACGAGTCAGTCGAGCCCTGGTGGGGAGTGGTCCGTGAGCATCGATGAGCTCGAGCGTGGGCTCTCGACCGGTCGCAGCGAACCCGGCTTCGACCGCACGCCGCCTCAGGACGTGGTGGCCGAGCAGAGCGTGCTCGGCGGCATGCTCCTGTCGAAGGACGCGATCGCCGACGTCGTCGAGCACCTGCGCGGTCCGGACTTCTACCGCCCGGCGCACGAGCTCATCTACGAGTCGATCCTCGACCTGTACGGCCGCGGCGAGCCGGCCGACGCCGTCACGGTCGCAGCCGAGCTCACCAAGCGTGGGGAGATCGCGCGCGTCGGCGGCGCGCCCTACCTGCACACGCTCATCTCGATGGTGCCGACGGCGGCCAACGCTGGGTACTACGCGCGCATCGTCCGCGAGCGGGCGGTGCTGCGGCGCCTCGTCGACGCGGGCACGCGCATCGTGCAGCTCGGCTACGCCGCCGACGGCGGGGACGTCGACGAGCTCGTCAACACCGCCCAGGCTGAGATCTACGCGGTCACGGAGCAGCGGACCAGCGAGGACTACCTCCCGCTCGCCGAGATCATCAACGGCACGATGGAGGAGATCGAGGCTGCGGGGCACCGCGGCGAGGGCATGGTCGGGGTGCCCACGGGCTTCATCGAGCTCGACGCCCTGACCAACGGCCTCCACCCCGGCCAGATGATCGTCGTGGCGGCACGGCCGGCCATCGGCAAGGCCCTCGCGCTTGACACGCCCCTCCCGACGCCGAGCGGCTGGACGACCATGGGTGAGGTGCAGGTCGGCGACGAGCTGATCGCAGCCGACGGCACCCCGACGCGCGTCGTCGCGGCCACGGAGGTGCTCGAGGGCCGGCCCTGCTACGAGGTCGCCTTTGACGACGGGACCGTGATCGTCGCTGACGCGCAGCACCAGTGGCTCACCGACACGCGCGCATCACGCCGGTCCAAGCAGGCTGTGGGTGCGCAGTGGAGCCGCCAGCGCAACCAGCGCACGTTCGCTGCGGTCCGGACGACGGAGGAGATCGCGGCGACCCTGCGGTGCGAGACGAAGGACGGCCGGCTGAACCACTCGGTCGCCAACGCTGCGCCGCTCGAGCTGCCGGAGGTACGTCTACCCCTCGACCCCTATGCCTTCGGCGTGTGGGTGGGCGACGGCCACTCGGCGTCCGCCAGGTTCACGTCGGCAGACCCCGAGATCGCGATGCACATCGAGGGTCGCGGGCTGCGGACGGTCGTGCGTGGCGAGGGCCCCGGGGCGCGCCTCTACTCGTTGCTGCTGCCGCGTCCGGAGTCCGCCGCGCCGCGGGCCTGCATCGTCTGCGGGATGCAGTTCCAGCCTCGTCAGCCGCACATCCTTACCTGTGGGCGTCGTTGCGGAGGCGCGTCGCGGGGTCTCGGCCTCGACCGGCGCCCGACGTGCGACATGTGCGGTGCCGCCACGGCTGGCGCCGGGCGATGCCGCACCTGCCATCGGAGAGCCGGGTCGGTCGGGGCAATCCTGCGCTCGATGGGCGTCCTCGGCGCCAAGCGGATCCCCGAGCTCTACCTGAGGGCATCCGAGGCGCAGCGGCGCGACCTCCTCGCCGGCATCCTCGACACGGACGGGACCGTGAACCCGACGGGGAGCGTCCAGGTGACGTTGACCGATGCCCGCCTCGCTGGCGACGTCAGGGAGCTCGTGCACACGCTGGGTTACCGGTCGGGATGGTCGACGCGCCGGGTCGCGGGTCGCGATGAGGCGCGGAGCACGGCCTACACCATCACCTTCACCACGGACGACGACGTCTTCCTCCTGGAGCGCAAGCGGCTGACCCACAAGGAACGGCGGCGGCGCAGCACGCCGCGCCTCGGCTCACGGTTCATCACCTCGGTGACGCCGATCGCGTCGGTGCCTGTCCGCTGTGTCCAGGTCGAGAACGACGCCCACATGTACCTGGCCGGCCGGGCGATGGTCCCGACGCACAACTCGACGCTCGCCGCGGACTTCCTACGGGCCGCAGCGATCAAACACCAGATGACGTCCGTCATCTTCTCGCTCGAGATGAGCCGCAACGAGCTCACCATGCGTCTGCTGTCGGCGGAGGCGCAGGTTCCCCTGCAGAACATGCGCAAGGGCACCATGCGCGACGAGGACTGGCAGAAGATCGCCGCGACCATGGGCCGCATCTCCCAGGCGCCGCTGTTCATCGACGACTCGCCCAACATGTCGCTCATGGAGATCCGGGCCAAGTGCCGCCGGCTCAAGCAGCGCCACGACCTCAAGCTCGTGGTCATCGACTACCTGCAGCTCATGAGCTCCGGCAAGCGCGTGGAGTCCCGCCAGCAGGAGGTCAGCGAGTTCTCCCGCGC
>JAEYXM010000034.1 GCA_023428465.1 Actinomycetes bacterium | reverse complement strand
CGTAGATCGACGTCTGCTCGCCCGTGAGGAGGTTCGTCGTGAAGCCCCCCTCGACGCCCGGCACGAGCTGGTTGCGCAGCCGGATGTTCGCGAACGTGCCGCGGATCATGACCTCGTGGTTGCCGCGCCGGGACCCGTAGGAGTTGAAGTCCTTGCGGTCCACGCCGTGCTCGGCGAGGTAACGACCCGCGGGGCTGTCGGCCTTGATCGAGCCCGCCGGGCTGATGTGGTCCGTCGTGACGGAGTCACCGAGCTTGGCGAGCACGCGCGCACCCGTGATGTCCTCGACGGGCTCGGGCGTGGCGCCCATGCCCTCGAAGTACGGGGGCTTGCGCACGTACGTGGAGTCGTCGACCCACGCGAACGTGTCGCCCGCGGGCGTCGGCAGCCCCCGCCACCGCTCGTCGCCGGCGAAGACGTCGGCGTAGTTGGTGGAGAACATCTCCGAGGAGATCGAGTCGTCGATCGTGGCCTGCACCTCGGCGGCCGTCGGCCAGACGTCGCGCAGGTAGACCGGCGTGCCGGACTCGTCGGTGCCGAGCGGCTGGGTCTCGAAGTCGAAGTCCATCGTGCCCGCGAGCGCGTAGGCGATGACCAGCGGCGGCGAGGCCAGGTAGTTCATCTTCACGTCGGGGTTGATGCGGCCCTCGAAGTTGCGGTTGCCCGAGAGCACCGAGACGACCGCCAGGTCCTCGGCGTTGACGACCTGGGAGACCTCCTCCGGCAGCGGGCCGGAGTTGCCGATGCAGGTCGCGCAGCCGTAGCCGACCAGGTGGAAGCCGAGCTTCTCCAGGTACGGCCAGAGGCCCGCCTTCTCGTAGTAGTCGGTGACGACCTTCGAGCCCGGCGCCATCGACGTCTTGACCCACGGCTTGGCCTGCAGGCCGCGTGCGACGGCGTTCTTGGCCAGCAGCGCCGCGGCGAGCATGACCTCGGGGTTGGACGTGTTGGTGCAGGAGGTGATCGAGGCGATGACGACGTGCCCGTGGTCGAGCTCGCTGGCCGTGCCGTCCGCGAGGGTCACGGGCACCCGCTTGTGGGGCCGACGCGCGGTGTCCACGGTCGGGTGCACGGGCGCGGCGTCGGTGTCGCCGGCGTGCTCGGTCGTGGAGACCGGGTCCGACGCGGGGAAGGTCTCCTCGACGGCCTCGTCGAGGCCGGACATCGGGGCCACCTCGCCGTGGTCGACGTAGTCGACGATGACGTCGGCGAACGCCTGCTTGGCGACCGACAGGGCGATCCGGTCCTGCGGCCGCTTGGGGCCGGCGATCGACGGCACGACCGTCCCGAGGTCCAGCGCGAGGTACTCCGAGAAGACGGGCTCGATGTAGCCGGGCGCGGCCGGGTCGTGCCACAGGCCCTGCTCCTTGGCGTACGCCTCGACGAGCGCGACCTGGTCGGCGGGGCGGCCGGTGAGTCGCAGGTAGTCGAGCGTGACGGCGTCGACCGGGAAGATCGCGCAGGTCGAGCCGAACTCCGGGCTCATGTTGCCGATCGTCGCGCGGTTGGCCAGCGGCACCTGCGCGACGCCGTCGCCGTAGAACTCGACGAACTTGCCGACGACGCCGTGGCGGCGCAGCAGCTCGGTGATCGTGAGCACGACGTCGGTGGCGGTCACGCCCGTCGGGATGGTCCCGGTGAGCTTGAAGCCGACGACCTTGGGGATGAGCATCGAGACGGGCTGGCCGAGCATCGCCGCCTCGGCCTCGATGCCGCCGACGCCCCAGCCGAGCACGCCGAGGCCGTTGACCATCGTGGTGTGCGAGTCGGTGCCGACGCACGTGTCGGGGTAGGCCTGCGTGACGCCGTCGGCCACCTTGGTCATGACGCCACGGGCGAGGTACTCGAGGTTGACCTGGTGGACGATGCCGGTGCCCGGGGGGACGACCTTGAAGTTGTCGAAGGCCGTCTGGCCCCACCGCAGGAACTGGTAGCGCTCGTGGTTGCGCTCGTACTCGCGCTCGACGTTGCGCTCGAACGCGTCGCGCCGGCCGAAGACGTCGATCTGCACGGAGTGGTCGATGACGAGCTCGGCGGGCGCGAGGGGGTTGATGCGTGCGGGGTCGCCACCGAGCTCGGCGACGGCCTCACGCATCGTGGCGAGGTCGACGACGCACGGGACGCCCGTGAAGTCCTGCATGACGACGCGGGCCGGCGTGAACTGGATCTCCGTGCTCGGCTCTGCCGACGGGTCCCAGGCCGCGAAGGCGCGCACGTGCTCGGCGGTGACGTTGGCGCCGTCCTCGGTGCGCAGGAGGTTCTCCGCGAGCACCTTGAGACTGAACGGGAGCCGCTCGAGACCCGGCACGGCGGACAGCCGGAACACCTCGTAGGACGCGTCCCCCACCTGGAGAACACCCTTGGCCCGGAACGTGTCCACGCTCACGTCGACTCCCTCTCTCTCGGCTCCGCTGCCCCGCCACCCTGCGGCATCGGGATTATCTTGACGTCAAGATATATGGTACCCGACGCCGCCCGACGAGCCGAGAGGCTACCGAGCCCAGGACACCGGGGTCGTCCACGTCCGGGACCGCCCTCGACGCGGCCAGGCGCCACGCTGCCCCGGCCGCCGCCACCGGGCTCATCGGACCGACCCCGTCACGCCGGCCCCCACGTCACGCCGGAGCGAACGTCGCGACGCACTCCACGTGGTGCGTCATCGGGAACAGGTCGAACGCCCGCAGCGTGTCGAGGGCGTACCCGCGCTCGGCGAGGTAGGCCACGTCCCGGGCGAGCGCCGCAGGGTCGCAGGCCACGTAGACCACCCGACCCGGCCGCAGCCCGGCCACCCGATCCACCACCTCACGCCCCGCACCCACGCGCGGCGGGTCGAGCACGACGACGTCCGCACGTGCCACCGGGTCGCCGCGGAGCACCTCCGGCACGCCCCCGAGGTGCAGCTCGACGTGCGGGCGGTCGTGGGCGTTGCGGCGCGCATCCCGCACCGCGCCCGGGTCACCCTCGACCGCGACGACACGCCCACCGTCGCCGACGGCGTCGGCCAGCGGGAGCGTGAACAGGCCCGCGCCCGAGTACAGGTCGAGCACCGTGGCGCCCGCGACATCACCCAGCGCGTCCAGGACCGCGCCGGCCAGGACCTCGGGGGCCTCGCGGTGCACCTGCCAGAACCCCGAGGCGGCCACCCGCCACGTGTAGCGGTGACCGCGCACGTTCGCGTGCTCGCGCACCGCCGAGCGCGCGTTGGGCCGGGAGTCCGGGCCGCCGGCGGTCCAAGGTGCGCCGTCCACGAGCACCACCGGGCGGTCCTCGCCGACCGGGGCCGTGACGGTGATGCGCGACCCGGCCGGCCACCGTCGGCCGAAGATCCCGAGCGCCTCGATCGCGGTCGACGCGAGCGGCATCGCCTGCAGCGCGACCACCTCGTCCGAGCGGAACCGGTGCATCCCGGCGCGCCCCGCCGTGTCGGCACTCAGCTCGATACGCGTGCGCCACCCGAGCCCGTCGGTCTCCCCCGGCGTCGCCTCCACGGTCACCGGGATGTCCGTACGCGCCAGGCGGCGCAGCTGCTCCGCGACGACGTCGGCCTTCCACCGGCGCTGCGCGGGCAGCGCCACGTGGGCCAGCTCGCCGCCCCCGACGCCGCCCGGACCCGCCTCGGGCCACACGGACGGCACGCGGTCGGGCGAGGCCTCGAGGACCTCCACCGCGTCCGCCCGCCAGAACGACGCCGTCGGCGCGTCCTCGGTGAGCCGCGCCACCACGCGCTCGCCCGGGAGGGTGTGCCGGACGAACACGACCCGCCCCTCGTGCCGCGCGACGCAGTGCCCACCGTGCGCGACGGGGCCGACCTCGAGGGTGAGGGTCACGTGCCACCGCCCTCGGAGGACTGCAGCACCGACGAGTCGAGCTGCCACGGGACGGACGCCACGACCACACCCGGCTGGAACAGCAACCGGCTCTTGAGCCGCAGCGCGCTCTGGTTGTGCAGCAGCTGCTCCCACCAGTGCCCGACGACGTACTCGGGCACGTACACGACCACGAGGTCGCGCGGGCTCTCGCGCCGGATCGACTTCACGTACCCGAGGACGGGCCGCGTGATCTCACGGAACGGCGAGTCGAGGATCCGCAGCGGCACCGGGATGTCCAGTTCCTCCCACTGCTGGCGCAGCTCGGCCGTGGCCTCCGGGTCGACGCTGACCGTCACGGCCTCGAGCACCGACGGGCGGGTGGCCCGCGCGTAGGAGACAGCCCGCATCGCGGGCTTGTGGATCCGGGCCAGCAGGACGATCGCGTGCACCCGGCTGGGCAGGGCCCGGGCCGACGCCGGGTCGGCGTCGAGCGCCAGCTCGGTCGCGATGCGGTCGTAGTGGCGCCGGATGCCCAGCATGACCGCGTAGACCACCATCATCGCGAGGATCGCGATGTAGGCACCGTGCGTGAACTTGGTGACGAGAACGACGAACAGCACCGTCGCGGTCAGGCACAGGCCGACGCCGTTGATGACGCGCGAGCGCCTCATCTGCCGCTGCCGAGCCGGGTCCGCCTCCGCCAGCAGCTGCCGGGTCCAGTGCCGCACCATGCCGAGCTGGCTGAGGGTGAACGAGACGAAGACGCCGACGATGTACAGCTGGATGAGCCGCGTGACGCGGGCGTCGAACACCCACACCAGGGCCATGGCACCCACGGCGAGGGCGACGATGCCGTTGGACAGCGCCAGACGGTCACCGCGCGTGTGGAGCTGCCGGGGCAGGTAGCCGTCCCGTGCCAGGATCGAGCCGAGCACGGGGAACCCGTTGAACGCGGTGTTCGCCGCGAGCACGAGGATCAGGCCGGTCGCGGCCGTCACCACGTAGAACGCGGGCGCGAATCCCTCGAACACGGATCGGGCGATCTGACCGATCGCCGGGTCCTGGACGTAGGACTCCCCGACGGGGACGCCGTCGCGCAGCAGGTGCTGGGCGGGGTCCTCGACGAACCGGACGTCGGTCATGCGGGCCAGCACGAGGACCGACATGAGCATGGTGACGGACAGGACGCCGAGCATGAGCAGCGTCGTCGCGGCGTTCTTGCTCTTGGGCCTGCGGAACATCGGCACGCCGTTGCTGATGGCCTCGACGCCCGTGAGCGCCGCGCAGCCCGACGCGAAGGCCCGCAGGATCAGGAACGCCCCGGCGAGGCCGACGAGTCCCTGGTCGAACTCCGGCAGCGCGGCGATCTCGAACCCGGCGCTCTCGGCAGGGGGCAGGTTGCCGAGCCAGGCCCGGATGAAGCCCACGACCGCCATCGTGCCGATCGCGAACATGAAGATGTAGGTCGGGATGGCGAATGCCCTGCCCGACTCCCGCACCCCGCGCAGGTTGACGAGCATGAGCACCGCGATGAGGCCCACCGCGAGCAGCCGCTCGTGCCCGCGGAGCTCGGGGATCGCCGCCGCCGCGTACTGCGCGCCCGAGGAGATCGACACCGCCACCGTGAGCACGTAGTCGACGAGCAGCGCGCTCGCCACGCCGACGCCGGCGCCGCGCCCGAGGTTGGTGGTCGCCACCTCGTAGTCGCCGCCCCCCGAGGGGTACGCGTGCACGTTCTGCCGGTAGGAGGCGACGACCGTGACGAGCACGACGACGACGGCCAGGCCCACCCAGGGTGAGATGAGCGTCGCGCCCAGGCCGGCGAGCGAGAGGGTCAGCAGGATCTCGTCGGGGGCGTACCCGACGGACGACAACGCGTCGGAGGCGAACACCGGCAGTGCGATCCGCTTGGGGAGCAGCGTGTGGCCCATCCGGTCGCTCCGGACGGGGCGACCGAGGAGCAGGCGCTTGGCCGCGCCGGCGATGTCAGACACGGGAGCCCATGCTAGGCCCCTGACTGGCGCCTGGACCCTGTAGCGTCAGCAGACGTGCACTTCGTCATCATGGGATGCGGGCGCGTGGGCGCCACGCTCGCCCAGTCCTTGGAGGACCGGGGCCACTCGGTCGCGGTGATCGACCAGAACCCGGAGGCGTTCCGGCGCCTCGACGCGGGCTTCAGCGGCAAGAAGGTGACGGGCCTGGGTTTCGACCGCCAGACGCTCGTCCAGGCCGGCATCGAGGACGCGTTCGGTTTCGCCGCCGTCTCCGACGGCGACAACTCGAACATCATCTCCGCGCGCGTGGTGCGTGAGACGTACAACGTGAGCTACGTCGTCGCACGTATCTACGACCCCGCACGCGCCGAGATCTACCAGCGCCTCGGCATCCCGACGGTGGCCACCGTACGGTGGACCGCCGACCAGATGCTCCGGCGCATGCTCCCGATGGGCGCGACGGACGAGTACCGGGACGCTTCCGGCCGCGTGGCGATCGCGCAGGTGGATGTCCATCCGGGCTGGCTCGGTCGCCCCGTGCAGCAGATCGAGGCCGCCACAGGTACCCGGGTCGCGTTCCTCACCCGGTTCGGCGACGGCGTCCTGCCGTCGCCGGGCACCGTCCTGCAGGAGCATGACCTGGTGCACCTCGTGCTGCTGGTCGAGGACATGCCGCGCATCGAGCGGATCCTCACCCGGACCCCACCGGAGGTGCAGTGATGCGCGTCGTCATCGCCGGAGCCGGGTCGGTGGGCCGCTCCATCGCCCACGAGCTCCTCACCGCGGGCCACGAGGTCACGCTCATCGACCGTCAGCCGACCGCGATGCGCGTCGCGTCGGTCGCGGAAGCCGACTGGCTGCTCGCCGACGCGTGCGAGCTCTCGAGCCTCGCCGACGCCCGCCTGGACGAGTGCGACGTCGTCGTCGCCGCCACGGGTGACGACAAGGTCAACCTCGTCGTGTCGTTCCTGTCCAAGACCGAGTTCGGGGTCCCGCGCACGGTCGCGCGCGTCAACAACCCGAAGAACGAGTGGATGTTCGACGAGGCCTGGGGGGTCGACGTCGCGGTGTCGACGCCGCGCATCATGACAGCCATGGTCGAGGAGGCCGTCGCCGTCGGCGACCTCGTGAAGATCTTCACCTTCCACCAGTCGGGCGCGGAGATCCTCGAGGTGACGCTCCCTGCCGACTCGCCGATGGCCGGTACCCGCGTCGGCCAGGTGGTGTGGCCGCGCGACACGGTGCTCGCCGCGATCGTGCGCGGCGCTCAGCCCCTGGCACCGAGCGTCGACGACACCCTCGAGGGCGGCGACGAGCTGCTCATCGTCGCGGGCTCGGAGGCTGATCTGGACGCTCTGAGCGAGCTGCTCGCGACCCGACGAGCAGCCAGGTGACCCACAGGGCGACCGCGAACAGCGGGACGCCCATCGCGAGCTTGGCGGTCCCGAGCCAGCCGACGGCGTCCTCGCCCGCGAGCCACAGCGGCACCTGGACGGCCAGACGGAGCGCGAAGACCGCGGCCATCGTCCACGTCGCCCAGACGAACCGGCGCCGCTCGTGCGAACGCTCCGGGTCCGTCCGCCAAGCCATGTCCTCACCCCGGAGCAGCGCGACCACGACGCCGACCGCGGGCCAGCGCGCGGCGATCGAGGCGACCATCGCGAGCAGGTAGGCGGCGTTGGCGAGCAGGCCGCCCGCGAAGTAGTCCTGCGCGCGTCCGCTCCACCACGCCCAGGCGACGCCGATCCCGACGCCGATGACGCCCGACAGCGCCTGCGTGACCGGCGTGCGCTGCGCGAGGCGCACGACCACGGCCCCGATGGCCACGGCGAGGGCGCTGACCAACGACGCCGTGAGCGAGCGCGTCGCGACGTACACCACGACGAACAGCAGGCCGGGCACCGTCGACTCCACGAGCCCGCGCGTGCCGCCGATGGCGTCCGCGAAGGAGAACTCGTCCGCGGTGACGGCCCGCAGGCCGCGGAGTCGCTCAGGTGCCTGCTCGGAGGTCGAGTCCGCGTCGGGTCCCTGGTCCGCGCCGGGCCGCTGGTCCACGTCCGCGCCCAGGGCGGCGGCGTCGCCGGTGTCGGGGGCGTCCTCGGGCGCCCCGGTCACTCGGCCTGCCTCGGGGCGAGCTCGTACCGGGGGTTGTAGATGACCGGGTGCCCGTCGACCCGCGAGACGAGGCCCGAGACCCGCACGCGCCGCCCGGGTTCGATGCCGGCGATCGTGCGCTGGCCCAGCCACACCAGCCGGACCGACCCGGACCCGTCGAACAGCTCTGCCTCGAGGGCGCACACGCCCTTGCGCGGCCGCAGCGTGACGCTGCGCAGCACGCCGAAGAGCTCGACGCGGGTACGCATGCGCATCTGGCCGATCGCCGTGCAGCCCGCGCCTGCCGCCTCGCGACGCTCGTCGGACGCCTCGATCTCGGCGCGGGACGCCAGGACGGTGCTCAACCCGCCGCGCAGACCCGTCCGGACGCGCCCGCCGAGCAGCGTGGGGCCCTTGGCCACTAGTGGACCTCGGTGATCTCGGGCCCGCGCTTCAGCGGGTCGAACGTCTGCGCCGCCGGGGTCGAGGCCTCGAGGTCGCCGATGAGGTTCGGCCGGCCGGGCAGCGTCAGCGGGAGCAGGTCACGCGGTACCCGCGGCTCCGTGCCGCGCACCACGACGACGTCCGCGAAGAGGGCCTCGAGCTCGCGGGCGCGCTCGGGGTCCACCGCCGCGCGGCCGCTGAGGACGCCGCGCAGGAACCAGCGCGCACCGTCGTGCCCGATGAACCGGACCGGACGGTGACCGGTACGGCCCTCCGAGGTCCGGACGGGCAGGCGGGCGAGGAGCTCCCGGCCGAAAGGTCCCGGCAGGTCGTCGACCGTCCCGCCCTGCTTGGTCACGGACTCGGCGATCTCGGCGCGGATGTCGTCCCAGATGCCTTCCGACCGCGGCGCGGCGAAGACCTGTACCTGGAGCGCGGAGCCGTGCAGGTGCAGCGAGGCGCCGGTCACCATCTGCGACGCCTTGTCGATCTCCATGCGGAGCTCCATGCCGTCGCGTCGCGGCAGCCACAGCGCGCCGGCGTCGATGCGGTCGCCGACCCCGTCGACCTCGTCGACGTCCCAGGGGCCGCGCTCACGCGTGCCGGTGCCTGCCTCGTCGACGTCGTCGACCTCGTCGGTCCCCGCGAGGTCCTCCTCGCGCGTCCTGCGGAACAAACCCACCTCGTCGCCTCCGAATCACCACAAGCCTAGACGTCCGCCGGGGCGCCCGCCGACCCGTCGTCGGCGGTCCACCCCCCGGTGGACCCGAATCCGCCGCCGCCCCGGTGCGACCCGGGCAGCCGCTCGGCGCGCACGAACCTCGCCCGCGCGACCCGCTGGACCACGAGCTGGGCGATCCTGTCACCCCGCGCCAGACGCACCGGCTCCGTCGCGTCCGTGTTCAGCAGGGTCACGCTGATCTCCCCGCGGTACCCGGCGTCGACCGTACCCGGCGCATTGACGACCGTGAGGCCGTGCCGCGCGGCCAGGCCCGACCTCGGGTGCACGAACGCCGCGTACCCGTCGGGCAGTGCGATGCTCACCCCGGTCGGGACGGTCACCCGCTCCCCCGGCGCCAGGGTCACCTCGACCGCCGTCACCAGATCCGCGCCGGCGTCGCCCGGATGGGCGTACGACGGCTCGGGCAGACCCGGGTCGAGCATGACGAGCAGCACGTCCACGTCGTCGGGCATGGCGTCGTCCACGACGGGCACTCTAGCGGCGCCCCGGCACGTCCCGGCACGCCCGGGCACGTCCCGGCACGTCGACGGCACAGCGGCGCCGCGCACTGGACGGACGCGGGCCGTGCCACCGGCGTCGGTCACCTGCGATGCTGGGTCCATGTCGACCCCGTCGTCGTCCCCGACCTATGCCGAGCGCCTGTGGCCCGGCCCCCTCGGGTGGAGCGCGGTGCTGGGTTGCGCCGCGTTCGGCTTCATCGCCCTGCTCCCGATCGCGCTCCCTGCGGCGGTCGTCGGAGCGCTCGCGTGCGGTGGGGCCGCCGTGGGCGCCGTCGTCGCCACCGCGACCGCCGTCGGTGTCAAGGACGGCGAACTCCGGGTGGGACGCGCGCACATCCCCGTGGACCTGCTGGGCGCCGCGACGACGCTCGACCGGGCGGGCGTGCGCAGCGCCCTCGGGCCGGGTTCCGACGCACGCGACTACGTGTGCGTGCGTGCGTGGGTGCCGACGGCCGTGCGGATCACGGTCGAGGACCCCGCGGACCCGACGCCGGCCTGGCTGATCTCCACGCGGCGACCGGACGCGCTGCTGGCGGCTGTGCACGCACAGTCCACCGGCGCGTCGTCGGCCGACGATGCGCCGGCCGACGAGCCGTCAGGTGGTCAGGCGGCGCACTCCGTGCAGACCAACTGACCGTCCTTCTCGTAGGCCAGCTGGCTGCGGTGGTGCACCAGGAAGCAGCGGCTGCACGTGAACTCGTCGGCCTGGCGCGGGAGCACCCGGACCGAGAGTTCCTCGCCCGAGAGGTCGGCACCAGGGAGCTCGAAGCCCTCAGCGGCCTCGGTCTCGTCCTCGTCGACGACCCCCGAGTTCTTGTCGGAACGCCGCGCCTGGAGCTCCTGGAGGGAGTCCTCGCTCAGGTCTTCGTCCGTCTTGCGCGGGGCGTCGTAATCGGTGGCCATGAGGCTCTTTCCACACTCCGTGTCAGGTCCACCCGCGCGAGCGCGCGGCGTCGGTACGTACTCAATGCTCGACGCACGCTGGTTGTTCCCGCTGTGATCGGCGCGGGCGAGTATGCCTCATCCACGGGTCGATCCGCACGCAAGTGATCATGGGTGTCGCCCTCAGCACACGATCTTCACATCGGGCTGCGCCCCCGCGGTCGTCAGGGACGCGCGGGACCCTCCCCCGCCGGCAGGTCCTCGTCGGCCCGCATGGCCTCGAGGAACGCGACGAGCTCGCGGACCACGGGCTCCGGCCCGGCGACCGTCATGGCCTCTCCGGGCGCGCGCCCGTGCAGGCCGGTGACGGTGGCGCCGGCCTCCCTCGCCACGAGCGACGCCGCGGCCAGGTCCCACGGCTGCAGGCCCCGCTCGTAGTACAGGTCGAGGCCGCCGGACGCGAGCGTGCACAGGTCGAGTGCCGCCGAACCGATCCGCCGGATGTCCCGCACCCGCGGCAGCAGGTCGGCGACCACGCGCGCCTGTCCGCGGCGCCGGGCCTCGGTGTACCCGAACCCCGTGCCGACCAGGCACTGCGCGAAGGGGGCCGGGGCGTTGGCGGTGATCGCCCGCCCGTCGAGCGACGCACCCGCGCCGAGCCCTGCGGTCCACGTCCGCCCGTCGGCCACCGCGTGCACCGCCCCGGCCACGACCGTCCACAGCGCCGGGCCGGGGGGCCCGACGACCGCCGCCACGCTCACCGCGTAGGCCGGGATGCCGTACAGGTAGTTCACCGTGCCGTCGATCGGGTCGACGACCCACGTGATCCCGCTCGTGCCCGCCGCGATGCCCTCCTCCTCGCCGAGGATGCCGTCGTCCGGGCGGTGCTCGCCGATCGTCCCGCGCAGCAGCGCCTCGGCGGCGAGGTCCATCGCGGTCACCACGTCGATCGGGCTCGACTTCGTGGCGGCGACGTCGACCTGGCGCGGGCGTCCCTCACGCACGAGGGCGCCGGCGCTCACGGCCAGCTGTTCGGCGAAGGCGCGCAGCCCGGCCACCGTGGCGGCGTCCGGCAGCTGGGGTCCGGACGGGGACGAGGGCGCGGGCGGGGCAGGTGGGGTGGTCACCGCACCATCCTGCCCGCACCCCCGGTCCGGTGCGGCGCGGGTCCGCGGGCACGGGTCCGCGGGCACGGGTCGCGAGCTCGGGTCATGGGCACGGGTCATGCTCACGGGACATGAGCACGGCACACCGGGGCACATCCCGACGACTCGCCCGAACAGATGGCACCCTCGTCCCAGGAGGTGCCATGAGCGAGCTGACGCTGGTGGGTCTGGACGAGGACGGCGAGCACGTCGTCCTCGAGGGACCGGACGGTCAGCGGTTCCGCGTGCGCATCGACGACGCCCTGCGGGCCGCCGTCCGCCGCGACCGGCCTCAGCTGGAGCAGGCGCGCGCCGACCTCGCCGGCGTCTCGCCGCGCGAGATCCAGTCCCGTATCCGCGCCGGCGCGACGGCCGAGGAGGTGGCCGAGGACACGGGCATGCCCGTCGAGATCGTCCGTCGCTACGACGGCCCGGTCCTCGCGGAGCGCCAGTACGTCGCCGAGCAGGCCATGGCGTGCCGCATCGGCCACGAGACCGGGGCTCCCGTACTGGGTGACCTCGTGACCGACCGTCTGGCGACGCGCGACGTCGCCCCGAGTGGCATCCAGTGGGACGCGTACCGCAACGGGTCCTCACCGTGGACGGTCGAGGTGCGCTTCGAGGTCGGGGGCGCCACGCGCTCGGCCCGCTGGACGTACGACGCCTCCGCCCGCCGGGTCCGCGCGCTCGACGACGAGGCGCGCTGGCTCTCGGAGACCGAGCTGCCCGACGAGCCCATCCCGAGGGCGCGCCATCTCACCCCGGTGCGCGAGCGCGTCTTCGACATCGAGGTGGACGACGCCGTGCGCCCGCTGCTCGCCCACGTCGACCTTCCCGCGGAGCGCGCGCCCGAACCGGAGCCGGACCCCACCCAGGCGCTGCTCGACGATCTCGCGGGACGTCGCGGCGTCCGCCAGGAGGCCGACCCGGAGTCCGACGACGAGGAGTTCGCCGGCTTCGGCCCGCAGCACGCCTTCGACTTCGACAACCCCGACGTCGGCGTCGCACCGCCCGCCGCGCACCCGCCGGCCTCCCGGCCCGAGGAGGCCGTGGACGCCCGGGTGCTGCAGATGCCGTCCGGGCGCCCGACCGCCCAGGACGTCGACGCGCGCCCGGCATCCGCCCACCCCGCAGGTTCCCGGCCCGCAGCCGGTGACGGGCACGGCTCGCGGGCGACCGACCGCGAGGAACCCGCCGCGGAGCCGCAGGCCGCGCGGCCCCGCGGCCGCAAGTCGCGCGCGAGCGTGCCGAGCTGGGACGAGATCGTCTTCGGCGCCAAGCACGACTGACCCGCCGGTCAGCTGTCTACGGCCATCCCGAGCTCGAGCGTCTGCGGCGTCGTGGCGACGGCCCGGGCTACCGCGTGCGTCATCCGGCGCAGGTGGTGGCGCCGGCACAGCACCTCATAGCCGATGACGTCCGTGCCGCCGGTGTCGCCGACGACGACCTGGTCGCCCTCGACGACCATCACGCCGTTGACGGTGCGCGCGTTGTGCGTCGCGCGCGCGCCGCACCAGCACAGGGTCTGCACCTGCAGCACCTCCACCCTGTCGGCGAGCTCGATGAGTCGCGCCGACCCAGGGAAGAGGCGCGTCCGGAAGTCCGCGGTGATCCCGAAGGCGTACACGTCGACACCCATCTCGTCGACGAGCTGCGCGAGCTGCTCGATCTGCGTCGGCGAGTAGAACTGCGCCTCGTCGCACACCAGGTAGTCGACGCGCTCGCCGCGCGTGCGCCGCTGCACGACCTCGTTCCAGAAGTCCGTCTCGTCGGTCACCTCGAACGCAGGGTGACGCAGCCCCAGGCGTGAGGAGAGCACGCTCTCGCCGGCCCGGTCGTTGCGCGTGTAGAGGACGCCGCCGCGGCCGGCGACGGCGTGGTTGTGGTCCAGCTGCAGCGCGAGGGTGGACTTGCCCGAGTCCATCGTCCCGCTGAAGAACACCAGCTCCGCCATCGGCCCTCCTAGGCGACCACGAGGAGAGGCACCAGCATCTCCCCCGGTGTCAACGATCCGTGCATCCCGATGAGCTCGAGCGAGCGGGGCGTCTGCGTGCGCGAGTCCACGACGCCGGCCACGCCCGTGGCGGCGACCACCAGGTCGCCGAGCACCGGCCGCACGGCGTCCGTCACCGGGCCGAACCACCCGGCGGCGACCGCGTCGGCACGCGTCGCCACGACCGCGCGCCCGGCGAGGGTGTCGCGCCACCGCGCGGCGACCGCGTCGGCGTCCGCGCCCGGCACCAGGTGGACGTGCGAAGCCCGCGGCTCCCCCGCGACGAGCTCGACGTCCGCGGCGAGCGCCGGCGTCCGGGCGACGTCGATGAGCTGCGTGCGGTCGACGTCGACCATGCCGTGGTCCGCGGTCACGACCATGAGCGTCCCGGCGGGCAGCGCGCGCGCGAGCCGGCCGAGCTCGAAGTCGACCTCGGCGAGCGCGTCCCCCCACTCGGCCGAGCGCCAGCCGAGGTGGTGGCCGACCTTGTCCACGTCGCCCCAGTACAGGTAGACCAGGCCCGGCCGGGCCAGCCGCTGGACCGTGGCGTCCACGCGGGCCGCGAGCGACTCCGCGGCGACGTAGGTGCCCCCGTCGAGGGCGGTGACCGTGAGGCCGGACCCCGCGAAGCGCGCGGGGCCGACGGACGCGACCTCGACGCGGGCGGCGATCCGCCCGAGCAGAGGGGGCTCGCGGCGCCACTGCGCGGCCGGTTCGACGCCGGTCCAGGACACCAGGTTGGCGAGCTCGCCGGTCGCCGGGTTGCGCACGGTGTACCCGGCGAGCCCCGTCCGCCCGGCTGCGCAGCCGGTGCCGAAGAGCCCGATCGAGGCCGCCGTGGTCGAGGGGTACCCGACCCGCAGCGCGACCGCGTCCGGCAGCTGACGCCGCAGGAAGGGCGCATGACCGGCCCGCTCGGTCAGCATCTGCAGCCCCAGGCCGTCCACGAGGACGACGCACACACGGTCGGCGGAGGGCAGGCCGAGCAGGCCCCGGGCACGGGAGCCGTCGGGCACCGGGGCGCCGGGGCCGCCGTCGGGCGCGACGACGTCGTCCAGGCGCAGCCCGAGCGCGTCGGCGACGGCCGGGAGCACCTGGCCGAGCGAGCGCCCGGCGTGGTCGGGCAGGAGGAAGCCTGCGGCCTCGGCCGCGCGGTCGAGTTCCGTCATGTCAGCGGGCCGTGGCGGCGGAGAGCGCCCGTGCGAACCCGACGGCCTGCCGCACCGCGTCCTTGCCCTCGGCCTGGGCGGACACGCGCACGACGACGTCGTCCGGTGTCATCGAACCCGTGAAGCCGTGGTCTGCCTCGCACGCAGGGTCGCCGCAACTGGCCGGTTCGAGGTCGATCCGCTGGACGCCTCCCCACCCGATCGCGAGGGTCAGCTCGGCCGGCGTGGCGCCGGGGCGGTGCCGGTCCGGCACCGTGACGACGTGGGTCAGCGCGACCGTGTGGACGGCGTGCAGGGGCACCGACTCCGTCGTCGCGGACGCGCTGACCGAGGGGTTCTCGCTGTCGGCGGGGTGATCGTCGACGTGAGCCATGATCAGCCGGGTGGGCGTCAGGACGAGGACGGTCACGTGGCGCCGGACCTCTGCGGCGTCGAACGTCGTCTCCGGGTGCACGAGGTGGGACACGACCTCCTCACCGGCGAGAGCGACGTCGAGGACATCCTCGACGAGCTCGGGGTAGTAGCCCGCATGGTCGAGGCTTCGGCGGAGGTCAGCGGTCCGTGGCACGACCTCCATCTTTCCACCTGACGCGACCGGCGGCCGCCGCGCGCCCGAGTCGCTCAGGCTCCAAGCCCGTCTCAGGCCGGGAGGGCGCGCCGCCCGGCGTCGGCCCGGTCCGCCGCCGCGAGCCGGACCCGCGCCGCGAGAACGGCCGCGCCCTGCTCCCCCACGACGACCGGGTGGAGCTCGAGCGAGGCGAGCTCGGGCGTGTCGTCCGCGAGGACCGCGACCCGGCCGAGCACGTCCTCGAGCGCCCCGACGTCGAGCGGCGGGAGCCCTCGGTAGCCGAAGAGCCGCGGGGCCGCCCGCAGCCGGCGGACCATACCTGCGACGTCGACGTCGGTGAGCGGCGCGACGCCGTGGCTGACGTCGTCCAGCAGGTCCACGGCGTCTCCCGCGAGCCCCACCGACACGACGGGGCCGAACCGCGGGTCCTCGGTCGAGCGCACCACGCACGCGGCACCCGTCGGGGCCATGGCCTGGACCTCGAAGGTGCCCGCCGAGGCGTCCTGGTCGAGCCCGTGCGCCTCGAGCACGCGACGCATGTGCACGATGGCGTCGCGCAGCGCGGTCGGGCCGGTCAGGTCCAGACGGACGCCGCCGAGGTCCATGCGGTGCCGTAGCCCTGCGGCCCCGCTCTTGAGGGCCACGGGCCAGCCGAGCTCGTCGGCGGCGGCGACCGCCTCGTCCTCGTCGCGCACCGTGCGGCTCGGCCGGACGACGACGCCGTAGCAGGACAGCAGCTCGGCCGCACGCGCCGCGTCGAGCGTGACCGCGACGCCCGCCGCGGCGCCGTCGAGCGCTCCGGCGA
>JAEYXM010000230.1 GCA_023428465.1 Actinomycetes bacterium | reverse complement strand
CTCGCGGCGACGCTCGCGCTACGGCCGGTGGTCGGGCATGCGCCGGCCGTCGGGCGGTCGCTGCACCGGTTGCAGGCCCTCCTCTCCGAGGTCACGCCCGTGCACATCCATGCCGGCCACGTGCCCGGCGTCGAGTGGACCCGCCTCAACGCCCACTACCGGCCCGCGGTGGAGCTCGCGCGGACCATCCTGCGGAGTGCCGGGGTCGACGTCGGGGCGGGGCGGACGGCTGCGCTCGGGCTCACACTGAAGATGGCGGACGTGTACGAGAAGTTCCTGTTCGCGGCGCTAGGACGCGCGCTCGAGCGGATGGGCGGGCGGGCCGAGCCGCAGGCCCCGTGCTTCCTCGACACCGACGGGGAGGTGCGAATGAAGCCCGACATCGTCTGGTACTCCGCGCCCACCCAGCCGCGCGCCGTCATCGACGCGAAGTACAAGCGCGAGAACGCGAGCGGTGCCGTGGACGCGGACGTCTACCAGCTGCTCGCGTACTGCACCGCGCTGGACCTGCCCGAAGGGCACCTCGTGTACGCCGAGGGCGACGTGGCGGCGCGGCCGGTCCGGGTGGTCCACGGCGGGCCGACGATCCACACGCACGCGCTCGAGCTCGCGGCGAAGCCGGCAGAGCTCATGGCGCAGGTGGGGCGGCTGGCGCAGCGGATAGCCGTCGCCGCAGAGCTAACTGCCACCTGAACCCGCGGTCGGACTCCGAGCGTCCTCCTCAAGTCCCCGAATGCGCGCGCCGATCATGGTTGTGGTCATCCACATCCGGACAGGAGCGCGCCGCCATGATCCGAAGCCGCTGGGTCTTTGCAGCTGCCGCCATCGCGTCGCTGACGGCGTGCAGCCCGAACGCTTCGCCGCAGGCGCCCGCGCCCGCAACCGTGACCGTCACGGCGGAGGCAGAGGCGAAGCCAGAGATCCCCGAGGAGCCAGAGACCCCAGAGACCCCTTCGCCCGAGTCGACAGAACCCTCCGCCCCGGCTGCCGAACCCGTGGAGGAGACGTTCACGATGCCCGACCTCGTCGGCATGAACCTCCAACTTGCCCAGGACACCCTGCAGTCGCTCAACTCCTGGTTCATCGACCAGGAGGACGCGAGCGGACTCGATCGCATGCAGATGGTCGACAGCAACTGGCAGGTGTGTCGACAAGACCCCGCTCCTGGCACCGCTGTCCCGATCTCCACGATCGTGACCGTCTGGAACGTCAAGCTGGACGAGGCCTGCCC
Source organism: Actinomycetes bacterium (assembly GCA_023428465.1). Classification (GTDB taxonomy): domain Bacteria; phylum Actinomycetota; class Actinomycetes; order Actinomycetales; family Cellulomonadaceae; genus Actinotalea. Next base: position 3,230 of record JAEYXM010000230.1, on the reverse strand, counting down.
CTGATCGAACCGCGGACGTCACAGCGTCCGTGGCACCGAGTCCTGCTGTGTGAAGGGTGAGGCGTCAGCGCTGCGTCATCATCCAGAGGATCGTGTCGTGGATGTGCTTGGCCTTGTCGGTTCCGCGGAACGTCGCCTCACGCACCGCCGATCCGGTCTGGATCGCGATCGTCGCCGATGACGCGAACTTGCCGAACATCGACTTGTCGGACACGAACGAGATGGCGGCGATCGACTTGATCGGCAGTGACGTCACCGCCACCTTGCCGCCGACGAACGAGTTGTCCTGCAGGATCACCCGAAGGTTCGTCACTCCGACGAAGCCCGTGCCCGCGCCGGTGCAGTCGTACACGGCGAAGACCTGCTCCCCTTGGATCAGGCCCTCCATCACCTTCTGCAACTGGTCGGGCTTGTCGTGCGGGATAGCTGCCTGGCTCATGGCCTGGAGACTAGGCGCGCGCGCTTGTGAGCGGAGGGTACCGCGCCCCGACCGCCTCGCGTCGTAGTGACTTCACCCGCCTGCGCCTGGCCTCGGCGGGCCGCACTGCGGCGCGCTGCCGGATCGATGAGTACTTGGCTCAGCCGCCGCTGCCCCCGACGACGACCACCGCCGCCACCGCAGCCGCCGCGCACGCCAGCAGCGCCCCGCCCACGTACCAGCGCGCCCTGCGCCGCACGTCGGCGGGCTCGGCGTCGGGCACGAAGAGCGGCAGCCACTGCCACACGCGCAGCAGCAGCGCTGCGGCCACGAGGAGGAGCGCCCCGACGACCAGGCCGCCGAGCTCCCCGCTCGCGAGCGCGCCGATCGCCCCGATCACTCCCGCGAAGCCCAGGCCGACCGCGATGAGCAGCATCCCGGCGCGGCGGCTGTCGCGGGCCGTCGCCACCGCGTCCGGGTGCGCCGCGAGGCGGGCATCCGTGCGGGCGCGGAGTCGTTCGGCGGCGCGCGTCAGGCGGTCGTCCATGCCAGTCACCCGGCGACCTTAGCCCCGGGCGCGACGAGCGCGTGGCCGTTGGGAACGCTCGCCCGCCGATGGTCGTTGCCCTGATGAGACGCACGAGACTCAGGGGGGCGCCATGAGCGAGATCGACCGTCGCGACGTTGTCGAGGCCCTGACCTCGGCCGCCGTCGCGTTCGCCTGGTACGCGATGCCCGACGTCGTCCGGTCACCGCGGGTTCGCGGTGTGGCGAAGGTCGCGCTCATGGTGCCGACGGCCGTGGTCGCCGTCGGGCAGATACGGCGTGCGGCGGAGGCGATCCGGGCAGCCCGCGAGGAGGACGGCGCGGCGCTCCACACGGGCGACGGCGTTGCGGAGCTTGGCGAGTCCGGGCCGTCCGCCGCCGATCGCGCGAACGGGAGCGCAACGTCGGAGGTCACCGAGGCCGGCTCCCCTCTCAGCGCCGACGCCGCGCGTGGCGACTCGCCGCTCGCCGGTCGCGCGGCTCTCATCGGTGCCGCAGTCGCGATCGTCGGTGGCGCCGCCGCGACGATCGCGGGCGAACGCGCCCTCTACCGGCTGGGCGAACGCCTCGGGGACCGCGGCGTCCGATGGCCGCACACGCGCATCGGCGTCGCCTCGGCGCTGATGGCGGGCGGCCTCTCGATCACGACGGCGCCGGGCGCCGAACCGCGCTGACGTCCGGCGCCCGGCACCCTCGGGTGGTCGGCACGCTTGGGGATCGCGCGCGCGGCCGTCCACAGATCGCTCGACCCTGCTGACTGGTTTGTCCGGTTCACGGTAGGTTGCCGCCCATGCACAGCAGGGGGACGACGACGACGCGCGGGCTCACCACGGCCCGCGAGCGGGGCCGGACCGCCGGGGTGATCGCGGTGGTGCTGGTTGTTGCCGGGCTGGCCGGGTGCACCGGAGACGACCCGGCGCCGACGCCCGTCGAGACCAGCGCGCCAATCGAGCAGACCCCCTCGCCGACGCCGACCCCGACGCCCACGCCCACGGACCCCGCGGCCGTGCCGCCGGAGCGGCCCGAAGCGATGGACGGCCTCGACACGGCTGGCGCGGAGGCGTTCGCGGCGTACTTCATCGACCTAGTTCCGTATGTCTACGCGACCGGCGACGTAACCACCTTCGAGTCGCACAGCCATCCGGAGTGCATCTTCTGCGCAGACGTCGCTGCGAAGGCAAGGGCGCAGGCGGAGGCCGGCGGGCACACGGAGGGCGGCGTCATGGTCATTCAAGACGTCACGGCTCTCGAGGTCGACCCCGGCGTGTGGTGGGCCGTGTCGATGGAGGTTGTTCAGGCATCGCTCCGCGACGTGGACAGCGCCGGGAGTGTGGTCGGGGAGGCGCCGGAAACAGCGTTTCATCTGGAGATGTCGGTGGTGCTGGGCAACGGCACCTGGCAGATGCGGGCGGTAACTCCTGAGGCGAAGCCATGATCTTGCGCACCGTCCTCGCCCTCATGATCGCCATCACGACGTCAGCAGAACCGCCGCCGCCGGGTTCCCCGCATGGTCTCGGGGCTGCTGCCGTTGATGATGCCTACATCCTCAACGCGCACACCGCCGCCAGCGCGATCGCCCGCTCTGATGCCACGGACCCCGCGCTCCGCCTTCACGAGTACACGCGCGCCGACCTCTGCGGTACCGAGGCCGGCGCCACTATGAACGCCAACTGCACGGGCTACGACGCGAACACTCCGCTCCCAACCTGCGAAGGTCTCGAACCCGTACCCCCCGTGTGGCACCGCAGCCGCGAGACCCCTACCAGCCCGTGGCTCCAGTGGAACCTCGCCCTGGGCTGGACGTGCCCGCAGGACGCCGTCCCGACGTTCACCGAGACCGACTTCCGCCGCCTACCGCTGGCCCCGCAGGCGATCACCGTCCAGCCCGACCGGCCGGACGTGTTCGTCAACATGCCGACGATCGTCTACACCGACCCCGCGGTGCAGGCCTTCGCGACCACGCTCGCCGGCTTCCCCATCGAGGTCGAGGCCACACCCACCACCTACACGTGGGACTTCGGCGACGGGTCAGCCCCCATCGAGACAACCAGCCCCGGGCACCCGTACCCGGACCACGACGTCGCCTACCCCTACCCGCGCGAGGGCACGTTCACGATCACGCTCACGACCGCCTACTCGGGCCGCTACCGGCTCGCCGGCTCCACCACCTGGCTCCCCGTCGTCGGGACCGCCACCACCACCAGCACCGCCGGCCCCCTCACCCCCGAGGAGCACGAGACCCACCTCGTCCACGGCAACTGCTACC
>JAEYXM010000032.1 GCA_023428465.1 Actinomycetes bacterium | reverse complement strand
CTACCTGGCGCACCGGGTGCTCGACCAGGCCGGGTTCGACTCGGCCAACCTCTCCGGCGGACTGCTCACGCTGCAGGCAGCGCTGCCGGGGCTCGCGCTCGTGCGCGACTGAGGCGGCACGCCGGGGAGAGCGCCGCTGGGTGCGCCGCTCTCCCCGGCCAGGCCCCCTTGACGGTCCTGGCGCCATCCACGGTGGCGGTCGGCCGGCAGTCGGCCGGCCGCGCGGTCGTGCCGACGAGCGACCATGCGAGTCGTCTGACTTGAGTGCTGCTAACTGTCTGATTCGATGCCTGCTAGTTGTACGACCAACTGTGGAGTACATCCGTCGGATCGTCGACACCGAGTTGGATGACCTGTTCCCGCAGGTCCCGGCCATCGCCATCGACGGTCCCAAAGCGGTCGGCAAGACGACGACGGCAGAACAGCGGGTCCATGGTCTGCTCAGGCTGGACTCGCGTGCGAACCGCACCGCAGTCGAAGCCGACCCGGAGCTGGTCAGGGGGCGGGTTCGGCCACTGCTCATCGATGAGTGGCAGAAGGTTCCGGAGGTCTGGGACGTCGTGCGCCGGGTCGCAGACGAGAACCCGGCCGGCGGTCAGTTCCTGCTCGTCGGCTCCGCCGCTCCCGCACCGGGCGCGACAGCGCACTCCGGGGCCGGTCAAGTCCCTGGACGTGGTGTAGCGCTTCGGCGTGATCCGTTGCCGTTCAGGCGGTGAGGGCCAGGGGCTGGTCGGTCTCCTTCGTGTCCGTGGTGATGAGGTTCAGGCGGGCGCGGTGCAGGACGTCGAGGGCGAAGTAGCGCCGACCTTCGGCCCATTCGTCGTGCTGTTCGGCCAGGACGGCTCCGACGAGGCGGATCACGGAGTCGCGGTCGGGGAAGATCCCGACGACGTCGGTGCGGCGGCGGATCTCCTTGTTCAGTCGTTCGTTGGGGTTGTTGGACCAGATCTGGCGCCAGATCTCTCGCGGGAACGCGGTGAAGGCGAGCAGGTCCGCGCGGGCGGCGTCCAGGTGCTCGGCGACCGCGGGCAGCGGGCCGGCGACGGAGTCCAGGAGCTTGTCGAACTGGGCGTGGACCGAGGCCTGGTCGGGCTGGTCGTAGACGGAGTGGAGCATGGCCTTGACCGCGGGCCAGGAGCTCTTGGGGCAGGTGCTCATGAGGTTGGCGGCGTAGTGGGTGCGGCACCGCTGCCAGGATGCGCCGGGCAGGTTCGCGGCGATCGCCTCGACCAGGCCGGCGTGGGCGTCGGAGGTGACCAGGCGGACCCCGGCCAGGCCGCGGGCGACGAGGTCGGCGAAGAACGCGTTCCACGCCTCCTTGGTCTCGGCCGCGGTGACCTTGCAGCCCAGGACCTCCCGGTGCCCGTCGCCGTTGACACCTGTGGCAACCAAGACGACGGCGTTGATCACGCGCCCGGCCTCGCGGACCTTCATCGTCAACGCGTCGGCGGCCACGAACGTGAACGGCCCGGCGTCCGCGAGGGAGCGGGTGCGGAACGCGGTGACCTGGGCGTCGAGGTCGGTGGCCATCCGGGAGACCTGGGACTTGCTCAGGCTCGTGATGCCGAGTGACTGGACCAGCTTGTCCATCCGCCGGGTGCTGACCCCGAGCAGGTAGCAGGTCGCGACCACGCTGATCAGGGCGGCCTCGGCGCGCTTGCGCCGCTCGAGCAGCCACTCGGGGAAGTAGGACCCGGTGCGCAGCTTGGGGACCGCCACGTCGATCGTGCCGACCCGGGTGTCCAGGTCCCGGTGGCGGTAGCCGTTGCGCTGAGCAACCCGGTCCGGGCTGGGCTGGCCCCACTCGGCGCCGCAGACCGCATCGGCCTCCGCCGACAACAGGGCATTGATCACCGTGGCGAGCAGGTGACGCATCAGGTCCGGCGAGGCGTCGGCCAAGGCCTGGCCCAGGACGCCGGCAGGGTCGACAATGCGAGGTGCGGTCATCGTGATGCTCCGTTCGAGAGTGCTGTGAGAGGTTCACTCGAAGGATCACGCGGTGACCGCGTCGTCGTCCACGACGAGGTGGCCACCAGCGGCTACACCACTATCAGGGACGCAACTACGGGGCCGGGCGCATCGGCCGGCTACGGATGCGCCCGATGACGCTCACTGAACGGGGAGTGACCCAGCCCGCGGTCAGCCTGCGAGCTCTGCTCACGGGACAGCGGCCCCCCGTCGAGGGTCAGTGCGACCTGCGGCTGGCCGACTACGCCGAGGAGATCCTGGCCTCTGGCTTCCCTGGGCTACGTGGCCTGAGCCCGCGCGGGCTGAAGTTCCAGCTCGACTCCTACCTGCGCAACGCCGTCGACCGCGATGTGCCCGAGCAAGGCCTGGCCGTGCGCAAGCCCGAGGCGATGCTCGGGTGGTTGCGTGCCTACGCAGCGGCCACCGCCTCCACAGCCAGCTACTCCAGCCTGCTCGATGCCGCCACCCCGGGCCAGACCGACAAGCCCGCCCGCAGCACGAGCATCTGCTACCGAGACGTCCTGACCCAGCTGTGGCTGCTCGACCCCGTTCCCGCGTGGGCGCCCACGGGGCACCCCCTGACCCGGCTCGGTCAGGCACCCAAGCATCACCTGGTCGACCCCGCCCTGGCAGCCCGCCTCCTCGGCATGAACCTCACCGCGCTCCTCGATGGCGAGGGGCAACCCCTCGGCCCCCAGGCCGGCACGATGCTCGGCCACCTCTTCGAGTCCCTGGTCACGCTGTGCGTCCGCGTCCCTGCCCAAGCCGCCGACGCCGCCGTCGGCCACCTGCGCACACGCAATGGTGACCACGAGATCGACCTGGTCCTCGTCCGCGACGACGGCAGAGTCCTCGCCATCGAGGTCAAGCTCAACGCCGCCGTGGACGACCGGGACACCGCCGACCTCCACTGGCTCGCCAACCAGCTCGGGGAGACCCTCCTCGACAGGGTCATCATCAACACCGGACCTCACGCCTACCGCCGACCCGACGGCATCGCCGTCGTCCCCCTCGGCTTGCTCGCCCCGTAGGGCCGCGACACCCGCCCGGGCATGCGGCCGTCAGGGCGCTCACTCGCCTCAGCGGGCGCGCATTCCGTGTGCCGCCGCAGCACGGGTGGTCAGGGCTGGTAGTCCTCGAACTCCCAGTAGCCGATGCGGCTCAAGCGCTCCCCGATGCCGGCCCGGTCTGGCGCTTCGACCTTCTGCACCTTGCCCTCGAACCACTGCCGAAGCTTGCGCTTGTCGAAGAACTCCAGGTTCACGACGAGGTGGTGCCGAGGGTCGTAGATGCCGTCGACTTCTCGACACCTGACGGCCAGCCACTCAGGGGAGCACACAGTCACCTGAAACGACTCCGCCCCTGGCCCGTCGGACGGGCCGACCAGCAGTTGCACCAGCAGGTGTAAGCGTGCCGGATCTGCGGGCAGCGTCGCCGGCTCGGGGTCGAAGTCCATGGCCTTGATCACCGCGCGCATGCGCGCATCATCTCCCACGTGACACGTGCACGCTCATGGCGCGACGCGATCGGATGGGAATCTCCCGATGACTCGATCAGCCGTGGTCGGTAGCGGTTCCGAATCTGGCCGCGGAACGCCGCCGCAGACTCGGCGAACTCGGTAGTGGCCAACGGCGCCGACTCGGGGTGCGCTCCGAGCGGTGCTGGCAGCGCGAAGGCGCCGACCAGCCCGACCAGCCCTGACGCCAGGTCAGGCGCGCGTCGTCTGCGGCGCCGCCACGGCGGCGCGCTCGACGCTCAGTTCCCCGTCGGGCTCGATGCGCGCCACGAGCCGGACGCGCCACGCCTCGTCGCGCTCGGGGAAGTCCTCGCGGAAGTGGCCGCCGCGGCTCTCCTCGCGCGCGAGCGCGGTGGCGGTGAGCACGGTGGCGACCTGGTGCAGGTTCGTCGTCTCCCACTCCGCCGTCTGCGGCTCGGCCACGACGCCGGCGGCGTCGGTGCGCACCTGGGCGAGCCGCCGCGCCGCGTCCGTCAGGCCCTCACCCGTGCGGATGACGCCCGGTCCGCTCGCCGCGAGACGCTGCACGCGCCCGCGGGCCGCGGCCGCGACCAGGCCGGCCGGGCCGGGCCGCTCGACCGGCTCCACGAGGGGCAGGTCCCCGTCGGCGAGGCGCTGGGCGACGTCGACAGCCGTGCGGTGCGCGAAGACGACGCCCTCGAGGAGCGAGTTCGACGCGAGCCGGTTGGCGCCGTGCACACCCGTGCACGCGACCTCCCCCGCGGCGTACAGGCCGACCAGGGGCGAACGGCCGTCGATGTCCGTGAGCACCCCACCCGAGTGGAAGTGGTGGGCCGGGGCCACCGGCACCAGGTCGGTCGCCAGGTCGATGCCCTCCGCGAGCAGACGCTGGTGGATCGTCGGGAAGCGCTGGTGCACGAAGTCCGCGCCCAGGTGCCGCGCGTCGAGCCACACGTGGTCCGCGCCCGTCGCGGCCATCCGGCGCACGATGGCGTGCGCGACGACGTCGCGCGGCGCGAGCTCGGCAAGGGGGTGAACCTCGGGCATGAACCGCACGCCGTCGGTGTCCAGCAGCCGCGCACCCTCGCCGCGGACGGCCTCCGAGACGAGCGCGAGCTGGCCCTTCACGCCCGCACCGAGCCACAGCACCGTCGGGTGGAACTGCACGAACTCCATGTCACCCACGGGCGCGCCGGCGCGCAGCGCCGCGGCGAGGCCGTCGCCCGTGGCGAGCGCCGGGTTCGTGGACGACGGGTAGACCTGCCCGATGCCGCCCGTCGCGAGGATCACCGCGGGCGCCATCGCCGCGCCGACGCCGTCGCGCGAGCCCTCACCGATGACGTGCAACGTCACGCCGCACACCGGACCGGGGCGCCCGTCGGCGTCGGGCGCGCCCGTGAGCAGGTCCAGGACCAGGGCGTGCTCGATGACCTCGACGCCCGGGTCGTTGCGGACGGCCTCGATGCGCGCGACGAGCGCGCGCGAGATCTCGGCGCCGGTCGCGTCGCCGCCCGCGTGCGCGATGCGGCGCGTGCCGTGGCCACCCTCGCGCGTCAGCGAGATGTCGCCCGAGGCGTCCGTGTCGAAGATCGCCCCCAGGCCCGCGAGCTCGCGCACCCGGCCCGGGCCCTCCGTGACGAGGACGTCCACGGCCGCCGGGTCGCACAGGCCCGCGCCGGCGACGAGCGTGTCGTAGAAGTGCGCCTGCGGGGTGTCCTTCGGGTCGAGCGCCGCGGCGATGCCGCCCTGCGCCCAGATCGTCGACCCCGACGCGAGGACCGACTTGGTGATGAGCAGGACGCGCGGGCCCCGCTCACGGACCTTCAGAGCGGCCGTGAGGCCGGCGATGCCGGAGCCCACGACGATGACGTCGGCGGACGTCGTCCAGCCCGGGCCCGGTCCGGCGAGCCGCCGCGCGAGGCTCACCGGGGACCGGGAGCCCAGGCGATCGCTGCGGTGCTCAGTCCGACGGGCGCCTCACCGGGGTCCCCGGCGACGCTGACGATCCGGTTTGCCGCGTCGACGTGCACGACGTTCGGGTTGTAGGTGCGGGCCTGCGCGTCCGGCAGCATCGCGTAGGCGATGACGATGACCATGTCGCCGGGCTTGACCAGGTGCGCCGCGGCGCCGTTGATGCAGACGACGCCGGACCCCGGCTCGCCCGCGATCGCGTACGTCGTCAGGCGCGCGCCGTTGGTGACGTCGACGACGTCGACCTGCTGGCCCGGGAGGATGCCCGAGGCCTCGAGCAGGGTCGCGTCCAGCGTGATGGACCCGACGTAGTCGAGCTCCGCCGCCGTCACGATCGCGCGGTGGACCTTGCCCACCATCATCGGCCGCAGCCAACCGTCCGTCGTCATCACGCCTCCTCCCCTGCGCTCGTCCGAGCGTGGTTCGTCACCTATTCTCCCGCACCAAGCGCCTCCATGTCATCCCATGACTTGCGCCGCCGTGCGCGGAGGGAGCTACTGGCGCAGCTCCATCATCGCGTTGTCGATGAGCCTGGTCGACCCGACGCGTGCCGCGATCGCGAGCAGCGCCGGCCCGCGGTGGTCCGCCGGCACGGCGCGAGCCGTGTCCGGGTCGACGAGCGCCACGTAGTCCACCTCCAGGCCGTCGGCCCCGGCGAGCACCTCGGCAGCCGCGGCCTGCACCTCCTGCGCACCGCCGCCGCCGTCGGCCACCCCCCGGGCCACCTCCAACGACCTGTACAACGCCCGCGCCGTGAGCCGTTGTTCCGGGTCGAGGTAGGCGTTGCGCGAGGAGAGCGCGACGCCGTCGACGTCCCGCACGATCGGCACGGCGAGGACGTCCACGCCGACGTCGAGGTCGGCCACCATGCGCCGCACCGCCATGAGCTGCTGGGCGTCCTTCTGGCCGAAGAGCGCGACGTCCGGCCGCGTCAGGTGCAGCAGCTTCAGCACGACGGTCAGGACGCCGTCGAAGTGGCCGGGCCGGTGCGCGCCCTCCAGGACCTCCCCGAGCGCGCCCGCGTGCACGGTGACGACCGGCTCGGTCGGGTAGACCTCCCGGACGTCGGGCGCGAAGACGACCGTCGCGCCCGAGTCCGCGAGGAGCGCGACGTCGCGCGCCAGGTCCCGCGGGTAACGCTCCAGGTCCTCGCCCGCACCGAACTGCAGCGGGTTGACGAAGATCGTCACCACGACCTCCCGGGCGAGCTCGGCCGCCCGCCGCACCAGCGTCAGGTGGCCCTCGTGCAGGGCACCCATCGTCATGACGACGGCGCGCGGCCCGGGCCCCAACGCCTCGGCGAGCTCGGCACGGGTACGGACGACCCTCATCGCGGTTCTCCTTCGGTGATCACATCGAGCAGCGCCTGCGCCTGCGCGGACGAGATCCGGCCCCCCGCGAGCGCCCGGCTCGTGGCGGCACGCGCGAGCGCCCGGTACGACGCCGGCACGTCCGCCGCGGACGGCTCCCGCCCCGCCAGCCGTGCGAGCTCGGCCAGGTGCGCGGCCACGGTCCCCGCGTCGCCGCGAACGACCGGTCCGGTGAGCGCCGCGACCCCCGCG
>JAEYXM010000281.1 GCA_023428465.1 Actinomycetes bacterium | reverse complement strand
ACTTGGTTCCGTCCGCCTTGGTGATGAGCGGCGTGGTGAGCGCGTGCGCCGTCGCGTGCTCCGCCTTGCGGATGAGCTCGACCCCCGAGAGCAGGTTGCCCCACTGGTCGTTGCCGCCGGTCTGCAGCGTGCAGCCGTGTCGGCGGAACAGCTCGAGGAAGTCCAGCCCCTGGAGGATCTGGTAGCTGAACTCGGTGAAGCTGATGCCCTCCTCGGACGCCAGACGCCGGGCCACGGTGTCCTTGGCCAGCATCGTGCCCAGCCGGTAGTGCTTGCCGACGTCGCGCAGGAAGTCGATCGCCGACAGGCCCGCCGTCCAGTCGAGGTTGTTCACCATCGTCGCAGGGTTGTCCCCCTCGAAGTCGAGGAAGCGGGAGATCTGCGCCTGGAGCCGGTCGACCCAGCCGGCCACGGTCTCCTTCGTGTTGAGGACCCGCTCCCCCGACATGCGTGGGTCGCCGATCATCCCCGTCGCGCCGCCGACGAGCGCCAGGACCCGGTGGCCGGCGAGCTGCAGGTGCCGCAGCAGCACGAGCTGGACCAGGTGGCCGTGGTGCAGGCTTGGCGCCGTCGGGTCGAAGCCGCAATAGACGGTGACCGGTCCGGCCGACAGGGCCTCACGCAGCGCCTGCTCGTCGGTGGACTGTGCGACCAGTCCACGCCACGCCAGCTCGTCCAGGATGTGCGTCACCGATGCTCCTTCGCGGCCGCCGGGTCCGTCCCTGCGGCACCGGACCCAGTCTGCCGCCTCGGCGGTGCCGGTCGGTCCGCCCACTCGCCAGACGGACCGCTCCCCCGGCCCGCGCCGGCGGCCCGACGGCGCGGCGCCCCCGGTCGGTACGCCGAGACGGTCGCCTCACCGGGCAGCCACAGGCGCCACGGGTACGCCGCCGCCTCACCGCCCGGACCGGATACGCCCACGCGCGGTCCGACGGCGACCTCACCCGGGCCGTGCGTCGGGAGCTCGAGGCGGACCGGGCTGTCCTCCGACAGCACGTCGGCGCCGTACAGCTCGAGGGTGATGCCCAGCGCGACCGCGAGCCGGGCGGGTCCGCGCGCGAGGTCGGCGTCGTTGCGCGCCACGCCCCGGCGCGTGCGTCGCGCCCGGGCGACGTCGACCCCGGCCACCACCTCGCCCGCGCGCAGGAGCACCGCCGACGCGCTGCCAGGAGTGCCCGTCACCACGTTCGCGCACACGTGCAGGCCCATGTGCCGGTACACGTACAGGTGGCCCGCCGGGCCGAACATCACCTCGTTGCGCGGCGTCCGGCCGCGGTACGCGTGCGAACCGGGGTCGTTCTCGCCGTCGTAGGCCTCGACCTCCGTCAGGCGCACCGTGACGACGCCGTCGGGCAGGGTGGTGGTCACGTGGGCGCCGAGCAGGCTCCGGGCGGCCTCGAGCACAGGGCCGGCGAGGCGGTCCCGGGCGGCGGCCCTGAACTCCTCCCGCAGGACGCGCCCTCGGGGCGGTGCGCCGGAGCCGTCGACGACGACGTCCGCCCGCGCCCGCGTGGCCTCCCGCTCGAACTCCGCCTCCTCCACGTCCAGCCACGTCAGCCACGCGTCCCGCATCGCCTCGCCGTCCCGTGCGAGGCCTCGGGTGAGGCGCAGGGCGACCGGCGCCTCGACGAAGACCTTCAGCACCGCGCGGCCGTCGACCGCCCGGGGGGCGCTGCCGCAGCCCTCCAGCACCAGGACGTCGGGCACCGGCACGTCGACGTGCTCGTCGAAGCGCTCGGCGACCCAGTCGTAGCGCTGGTACGACGCCGGCCTTCCGGCGGCGAGCGGCGCGAGAAGCTGCTGCTCGATGCGCGCCCACACCCGGGGCAGACCCGTCCAGCCCTCCAGGAGGTCGTCGACGTGCACGACCGCGACGTCTGCCCCGGCCGCGGCGAGGGTGCGCGCGAGCGCCGCTGCGATCGTCGTCTTGCCCGATCCGGCCGGGCCGTCGACGCAGACCAGGCGGACGGGGCCAAGCGCCGGCGGGACCGCGAGCACGGTGGCGCACAGCTGGTCCACGTCCGTCATGCCGGGGTCCCTCCGTCCGTCGGTCCAGGCCGCCGGGTCATGGCCGGCCGCGTCACTGCGCCCGCTGCTCCTGCGCCCACGCCACCCACGTGTCGAGGTCGGCACGGTACGTGTCCAGGATCTCCTGCGCGATGTCGTTCTCGGCCTCCAGGTAGCCGGCCACGTACCCGGACTCCTCCCGGCACGTGGCGTCCGCGACAGCCAGCGCGATCTCCGCGTCCTGCAGCTCGCGGAGCGCGTCCGGGATGTGCTCCTTGACCACGTCGAGATCGGTGACCCCGGTGTGGCCCGGCGTCGCGTCCGCGTAGGTGTTCTGCCAGTCGTCGAAGAGCGCCGAGAGCCTGTTCACCGCGTCGATGATCTCCGTCATGCCGTCGTACCCCGCGTCCTCCATGCAGGCGCTCCACGCGGGGAGCGTCTCCCGGACGCGGGGGTCCTCCTGGAGGCGGGACCACATCCCGTCGACCGCCTCCTTCACCTCCTCGAGCTCGGCCGGACCGGCCGCCCCGCCTGGGTAGACCTCCTGCGAGGCGCGTCCGGAGCAGCCTGCGCGCGACGGGTCGTACTCCAGCTCACCCGCCATGAACTGCTCCCAGTACGGCGAGTACTGGCTGAAGTCGCCGTCCATCGCGAGCCCGTACGCCGCCTGCGCCTCGGGGGACAGTGCGACGCGGTAGGCCTCGTTGACCTGGTACGTCTCGCTCTGCCACATCTCCGGCCAGAACTGGGGACGCCCGCCGCCGGGCCCCTCGAAGGAGTGCCCGTAGCCGTAGTCCTCGGCCTCCGGGAAGGGACCCTCCATCCCGAGCGCGACGCTCCAGCCCTCTGATCCCGCGGCGCGGTCCGGGACGTACTCGAAGCCGGCCTCCGCCATGCACTCCGCCAG
>JAEYXM010000279.1 GCA_023428465.1 Actinomycetes bacterium | reverse complement strand
GTGGGACGCGGATGTCGGCCAGGACCGCGGCGAGCAGCGCGCCGTCGTTGCGTTGCCCGCCGGTGATCACCGCGGCGAGCGGGCGCCCGTGTCCGTCGACCGCGGCGTGGATCTTGGTGGTCAGCCCCCCGCGGGAGCGTCCGATGCCGTGACCTGCAGGTTCACACGCCTCGACCGGCAGTTTCCTGTGATTCGCCGACGCCCCCCGTGTCCTGCTCAGGGCGGGTCGTGTTCGTCGGACCCAACCGAACCGCCCAGCCCGACGGCGGGCAAGGGACTCTCGGCCGCGACCGACCTGCGAGGGCTCGCGCACCCTCTTGATCATGGGCGCGCGCGGGAGAACGCTGGGGGCGTCCGAGCGGCAGGGGAGGCGCGACATGAGTCAGGTTCTCGTGGCGTACGCGAGCAAGTACGGCGGGACGGCGGAGATCGCGGAGGCGATCGCGGAGGCCATGCGCGGCGCGGGGGTCGACGCCGTGGCGCGGCGGGCCGCGGAGGTGACGGACCTCGGCGGCTACCGCGCCGCCGTCGTCGGCAGCGGCGTCTACGCGGGGCGCTGGGCGGGCGACGCGCGCACGTTCGTCAAGAGGAACCGCGACACCCTGCGCGCGATGCCGACATGGCTGTTCTGCAGCGGCCCGACGGGCGGCTCCGAGAAGGACGACGCCGCCGTCGCGGCCGCGGGACCGGGCGTCGTCGACGTGTCGATGCGCAAGATCGACGTCGGCGCGCGCGGGCACGCGACGTTCGCCGGGCGCGTCACCGAGACGATGGGCGGGCCGTTCGCGCGCTTCGTGCCCAAGGGCGACTGGCGCGACTTCGACCAGGTCGCGGCCTGGGGCCGGCAGATCGCCGCCGAGCTCGCCGACGCGTGAGCGGAGCTGGGCCCCGCGCGCTCGTCGCGCTGGGCGGGACGCCGTCACCGGGCATCCTTCTGTCCAGACAGTCCAGACAGTACCGACAGGCCGATCGTCCTCGGGAGGACCCATGCCGTGGCAGGTGCAGGAGGCCAAGCAGCGCCTGAGCGAGCTGCTGCGCGCCGCCGAGGCCGAGCCGCAGGTCATCACGCGGCACGGGGAGGACGTGGCGGTCGTCGTCGACATCGCGCGCTGGCGGCGCCTCACCGGGGTCGAGGTCGAGCTGGCCGACTACCTGCGGCACGGTCCGACGGTCGACGACCTCGACCTGCGCCGGGCCGACGACGGCCCCCGTGAGGCGGAGGTCGCCGCCGTCGAGGACCTCAGCCGGTGACGCGCTACCTGCTCGACACGAACGTCGTCTCCGAGCTCCGCCGCGCGCGGCCGGACCCCGCGGTCCTGCGGTGGTTCGACCAGGCGCGCGACGCCGAGCTCTGCCTCAGCGCCCTCACGATCGGCGACATCCGCCTCGGGATCGTGCGCCTGCAGCGCCGCGACCCCGAGCAGGCGGCCGCGCTCGCGGCGTGGCTGGACGGGCTCGAGTCCGGTTACGCCGACCGCATCCTCCCCGTCACCGCGGCCGTCGCCCGGCGGTGGGCGGAGCTCCACGCCGAGCGACCGCTGCCCGTGGTGGATGCGCTGATCGCCGCGACGGCGGCGGAGCACGGGGCGACGCTGGTCACGCGCAACGTCGGGGACCTCGCCGGAGTGGACGTGCCGATGATCGACCCGTTCGTCGCCCGGGCCTGAGCGCGCAGCGGCCGGAGGCGTCGTCGCGAACATCCGCAGCCGAGTCGAATCACGGTCTCCCCCTGTCAAGCGCCATCGTGCCGCGCGGGTGATGATGGCGCATGGACATCGCCCGGGCTGCCGAGTTCGTCCGCGCCAACCACCACGCCGTCCTCGCCACGCGGCGCCGGAGCGGTGAGCCGCAGATGTCGCCGGTCACGGACGTGAGCGGCTGACGCCGTGCCGAGCAACCTCACCCTGCGCGCGATGAACCTCGCGCACCGCGTGCTCATCGCGGCCAGCCTCGGGCGGCTCGGCTGGCGCTTCGGCCGCACGCCCGCGCTCGAGCTCACGACGACGGGCCGCCGCACCGGCCGGCCGCGGCGGGCCATGCTCACCTCGCCCCTCCAGCTCGGCGACGCGCTCGTCGTCGTGGCGTCGCGCGGCGGCGACGACCGGCACCCCGCCTGGTACCTCAACCTCGTCGCGGACCCCGACGTGCGGGTCCGGCTCGGCGGGCGTCCGGCCGTGCGCATGCGGGCGCGCGTGATGTCCGACGACGAGCGCGCCCTGCACTGGCCCGTCGTCACCGCGGGGCACCCCTACTACGCCGGCTACCAGCGCCGGACGCGGCGGGTGATCCCGCTGGTCGTGCTGGAGCCGGTCGCGTGACAGCGGTGGGCGCGACCACCCGCGGCGGCTGACCTCGGGGCCGAGGGCATGGCGTTCATCCCGGTCTCCGGGGTCCGTGGCGGTACGCCGCTCCTCGCGGTCGCGAACGAGGTGCCCGATGCCACGACGCGTCGTCGCACGGCTGGTGGACCGGTCAACCCGCCCTGTCCCGTCTCATCCCATGAAATGTTCGGGGCGTTTTGGGGTGTTCTGCCCGCCGGGCTCCGCCGGGCCCGTACGGTCTCGCAGGTCCGTTGCGGAAGCGCTCCCACGGACGTGAAGACCGGCCTCCACCAGGGCAAATGCTCGTTCCCACCGCAGGGAGATCCCCCATGCTCCGCAGTCCTCGGCGCGCTCTGCGCGCACTCCTCGCGACCTCGCTCGCGCTGACCGTCGGCGTCGGCGCCCTGGCCGGCGGTGCGCCGCCCGCCGCCGCCGCGGCAGCCGCCCGGCTGGACCTCGTCCTGCTCCTCGACGGCTCCGGCTCCATCGACGACGCCGACTGGGACCTCCAGCTCCAGGGCTACGCCGCCGCGCTGCGCGAGCGGACGAACTTCCCCGTCGACGGCAGCGTCGCGGTCGCCGTCATCCAGTGGTCGCACCTGTCCAGCCGGTCGCAGAACACCCGCCTCGAGGTGCCGCTCACGGTCCTGGACTCCCCGGCCGCCGTCGACGAGGTGACCGCCGCCGTCCTCGCGATCGAGCAGATGGGCGACAACACCAACCCCGGCGACGCGGTGCTCTCCGGCGCCGTCGAGCTCTCCCAGCGCGGCCGGCCGGGCGCCGACGGCGTCCTGTGCATGTCCACCGACGGTGAGGAGAACGGGGGGCTCGGTCTCGCCGGCGCGGTGGCCACGGCCCGGCGCGACGGCGTGGTGGACAGGTACTCCGTCGTCGCGATCGAGGACGGCAGCTTCACCGAGGCGCGGGCCCGCAGGGCGTACGGTCCGCACGTCTTCGGCGGCGGGCAGGTCACCGTCGCCCGGACCACCGCGGAGTTCACCACGCTGATCGCCGGGTGTGCCGCGGACCCCCTGAGGCTCGTTGCGCTCGAGGTCACCCAGGGTCTGCAGGACCCCGACAACACGATTCCCGTGGTCACCACCCGCGACACACTGGTCCGCGCCTACCTCGCCACCTACGGCGCCGCTCCCGTGCGCGCGACCGCGCGCCTGCACGTCACGCGCAACGGGGCGCCGATCCCCGGCAGCCCGTTCACGCCCGTGTTCCCCTACAGCCCGACGCCTCTGACGGGCGTCCTGGTGGACGACGGGCCCATGTACAAGGACCAGAACGCGCTCGACCAGACCCTGAACTTCCGGATCCCGGCGGCGCAGGCCACCGGGACGTGGGACCTGCGGCTGGAGTACCCGGGCGGCCTGGGCTGTGACGACCAGGCACAGAACCCCACGTGCTCGGAGCGGGTGACCTTCACTGACGGCATCGAGCTCGACCTCGTGACCGTCGGGATCGGCACGGGGGCCGCCGGGTCGACACGGCTGAGCCAGGCCGCCCTCGCGGAGCAGGCCGCCCGCGTCAAGGCCATGCTCCCGATCAGCAGCTTCACCACCAGTCAGCAGTGGCTCCAGGTGCGCAGGCTGCCCAGGGGCACCGGGGACTTCCGTTCCCTCAACTCGAGCATCGACGCAGCCCGCCTGCTCGACGGGGCGGCCTCCGACCAGCGCCGGTACGGGGTGGTGCCCGGCGTGATGCCGACCACGCTCGGTGGCCTGAACTCCGGCTACGTCGCGTCCGGCTACGAGGGCGGCGCATCCGGCGAGCGCGACATGGGCTGGTACCGCACGGTCGCCGTCCACGAGGTCATGCACTCGCTCGGTGTGCACCACACGGTGAGCGCCGCGGAGAACGGGTACGACAGCTTCCCCGGCTTGTGGAGGTACAAGAAGGGCTGGTGCACGGAGGTGGCGTCCACAGAGGCCGTCGACTGGCCGTACGTCAACACCGGCACGGGCAGGCCGGCGATCGGGCCGTTCGACTTCCAGGGCTACCCGGGCACGAGGGTCATGGGAACCGACGTGCGCTTCGCCGACACGCGCTTCCCGCTGGCGGTGCTGCACCCGGCGTCGACCGTGCCGGTCATGTCGTACTGCCCGCCGCAGGACACCACCACGCACCCGAAGTGGATCGGCATCCCGGACTGGAACCAGCTGCTCACCGACGACGACCTCCTGCCGATCAACGTGCACCCCGCGCCCACCCCGGCGCCAGGGCCGACGCCTGGGCCGACGCCCGTGCCGACTCCGGTGCTGATCCGCGCCGTCCTCGACGCCGACGGTGCCGCGACGCTGCTGCCGGCCCTGCCGCTGGAGCAGGGGCTGACGGCTGACGACCCGGCGGGCACCCACGCCGTCGTCATGCTCGACGCCGACGGGGCACAGGTTCACGCGGTGCGGTTCACGCCCGTCGAGTCGCACGCCGACATGCTGCCGGGGGCCCGGGCCGAGCTGCCGGGCAGCAGCGCCTCGGTGGTGCTGCCTGCGCCGGAGGGCGTGGCGTCGATCGAGCTCCGCGCCGGCGACGACGTGCTGGCGAGCGTGCCGGTGAGCGCGAGCGCCCCGGAGGTGACGGTCGACGTGCCCACGACCGGGGACCGGGACCGGGTCACGTTCACCTGGGACGCGACCGACGCCGACGGCGACGCGCTCGCCCACGCGGTGCGCTACAGCGCCGACGACGGGGCCTCGTGGACCACTGTCGGGATCGACCTGGAGGGGTCGTCCGCGAGCGTCCCGCGCTGGGCGCTCGCAGGCAGCGACGCCGCGCGGATCCAGGTGATCGCCTCCGACGGAGTGAACACGGGCGTGGCGACGTCGGCGGCCTTCCCGATGCCGAACCTGGCGCCCGAGGTCGCGGTGGCCACCCCGGCGGACGGGACCGTCGTCTCGGGCGCGCAGACCGTGGTGTTCACCGCGTCGGCGTTCGACGCGGAGGACGGCGACCTGTCCGGCGACCTCGTCTGGACGTCGGACCTCGACGGGCGGCTGGGCGCCGGGGCGACCCTGACCCGGCGCGCCGACGAGCTCGCCGAGGGCACGCACGTCGTCACCGTGACGTCGACGGACGCGGCGGGCGCCACGTCGTCGGCCACGCTGAGGCTGGTGGTCCACCGGATCGCCCCCGAGGTGCTCGAGCCGCCGGTCGAGGAGCCGCCGGTCGAGGAGCCACCGGCCTCGCCGGACCCGGTCGAGACCGATCCTGCCGGGGCCCCCCACGACGCGGCCGACGCGGCGCCGACGCGCCCGACGGCGCCGACGTCGGCCCGGGCCGACGCCGCCGCGAGCACCGGCCTCGCCTGGACCGGGTGGGACGCCCTGACCTGGGCGCTCGCCGCCGTCGCGGCCCTCGCACTGGGCGCGCTGGGGGTGTGGGGCCGGAGCCGCCTCCGCCGGAGCGCCCGAGGCGCACAGGGCTGACGGACGTCGGGCC
>JAEYXM010000229.1 GCA_023428465.1 Actinomycetes bacterium | reverse complement strand
CACCCGCCCGACCCACGCGGCACGCCGCCCCCACCGCGACAGCTGACCGGCCGCCACCGCCTGGCCCCTCCAGCACCGACCTCGACGCAGCCCACCGATCTCGACGCAGCCGAGGGGGCGCCGGCGGGGTCGGTGCCCGACCGGGTCACGCCTGCGGGGGCTGGGCGGCGGCGAGGGCAGCGAACGTGTCCCGCAGGGCCGGGTAGAGCCCGCTGTACGCCTCGTAGAGCGGCGCGTACGTGGCCGCACGGGCGGCGTCGGGCAGCACCTGCGTGCCCGGTGGGTCCAGCGCAGTGCCGCCCGCAGGGACGCCGTCGAGGTACGCGCGAGCGAGCATCGCCGCGCCGGCCGCGCTCGCCTCACCGGCCGAGCAGACCCGTACGGGTCGGCCGGTGACGTCGCTGACAACCTGCACCCACAGCTCGCTCCGGGCACCGCCACCGACGGCGCGGACATCCTCGACCGCGCGCCCCGTGGCGGCCTCGAGCCGCTCCAGGTGCAGGCGGAGCTCGAACGCGACGCCCTCGAGGACCGAGCGGTACAGGTGCGCCGGGGTGTGCCGCCCGTGCCAGCCGACGATGGCGCCCCGCGCCACCGGGTCCCAGTAGGGCGTCTGGGCGGCGTTCCAGTAGGGCAGGGTCAGCAGGCCCTCCGCGCCGGGCACGACCTGCGCCGCGGCCGCCTCGAGCTCGGCGATGCCCGCCCCCGCCCCGAAGCGCGTGCGCGCCCAGTCCGCGAGGTACGCCGCCGCGTTGAGCACCGTCTCGAGCGTGTACTGCCCCGGGCGCAGCCCGGCGAGGGTGCGGAACGCGGGGTCCCACACGTACCCGTCGGCGTGCACGCCGAGCACCATCGACGTGCCGAGGTTGAGGTAGGCGACGCCGGGCACGGTCGCCCCGAGCGCGAGGCCCGCGGCCTGGCCGTCGCCCGTGCCCGCCACGAGCGGGACGGGCCCGGGCAGACCGAGCGCGGCAGCGGCGTCGGCGGTCAGCGGGCCGATCTGCGCGCCCACCCCCACGAGCTCCGGGAGCTGCTCCGGCCGCACCCCGGCGAGCGCGCAGAGCTCGGGCGCCCAGGTCAGGGTCGCGGCGTCGAGGAGGCCCAGGGTGTCCGCGGAGGCCGTCGACGTCGCCCACCGGCCCGTCAACCGCCACGTCAGGTACCCGTGCACGTCGACGACGTGCGCGGCGTCCGCGAGGACCTGCGGCTCGTGGCGCGCGAGCCACGCGAGCTTGTAGATCGCGGGCGTCGTGTCCGGCGGCTTGCCCGAGAGCCGGTGCACCTCCGCGGTGCCGAGCGCGGCGATCTCGGCGTGGGCGCGGCCGTCGACCCACAGGATCGCGGGGCGCAACGGCTCACCCGCGGCATCCAGGCACACGAACGTCTCGCGCTGGTGGGTGAGGCACACCGCGGCGACCTCGCGCGCGTCCACCTGCCCGACGGCGTCGGCCACCGCCCCGCTCGTCGCAGTCCACCACTCGCGCGCGTCCTGCTCGTGCCAGGCCGGGTGCGGCTGGTCGGTCCCGAACGCCCTCGACGCCTGCGCGCGCACGGTGCCGGCCGCGTCCACCACGACCGCCTTCGCGGCGGTGGTCGAGCAGTCGACGGCGACGACGAGGCTCATGCCTGGGGCTCCACGACCACCTTGAGGCCCTCGCGCACGTGGGCCGTGCGGAACGCCTCGGCGGCGTCGGCGAGCCCGAACGTGTGAGTGACCAGCGAGCGCACGTCCACCCGCCCCTGCGCCACGAGCGCCGTCGTGCGCGGGTACATCTCCCGCATGCGGCGGACCATGACGAGCGTGAGGCCCTTGCGGCGGGCCGTCGACGCCGGGAACGTCGTCGAGTCCTGCGCCGGGATGCCCCCGAGCAGCACGCGCGCACCCGGCCGGGCCAGCTCGACGGCGAGCGCGACCGCGTCGTCGGTGCCGGCCAGCTCGATGACGACGTCGACGCCCTGGCCGTCGGTCGCCTGCTGCGTCGCGGCCACCGCGTACGCGTCGGCGGGCACGATGTCGGCGCCGAGCCGCAAGGCCGCCTCCGCCCGGTGCGCGAGCGGGTCGACGGCGACGACCGTCCCGGCACCCGCGACGCGCGCGAGCTGCACGGCGCACAGGCCGATCGGCCCGCAGCCGACGACGGCGACGCTCGCCCCCACACGCAGGTGCGCGAGGTCCAGGGCGTGCAGGGCGACACCGAGCGGCTCGAGCATCGCGCCGTCCGCGTCGGACAGGGCGTCGGGTAGGGCGTGCAGGAGGCGTGTGGGCCAGGCGATGAGCTCGCGCAGCCCGCCGTCGTTGCGGCCGTGGCCCGCGAAGCGCACGTGCGGGCACAGGTTCGCGTCGCCCGCGCGGCACTGCGGGCACGTCCCGCACCCGTCGGACGGGTCGATCGCGACGCGCCGCCCGTCGAGCGGACCGCCCTGCACGACGCCCGCCAGCTCGTGGCCGAGCACGAGAGGCGCCGCGAGCTCGGCGTCCCCGATCCCGCCGTCGGCGAACCAGTGCAGGTCCGACCCGCACAGCCCGACGGCGGTGACCCGGACGAGGCTCTCGCCCTGGGCCGTCCCGGGCGCAGGGGCGTCCTCGAGCCGCACGTCGCCGACGCCGTGGAGCCGGGCCACGCGCATCGTCCACCACCCCTTCACCCACGCGCCCGCTGGCACCGGGGCGTCGTCCCTGCGAGCCTAGAGGAGGAGCCGGGCGCGACTCCGAGGACCTGCGACGTGGCGGAAGCGACACGCCTGGGCGGGTGGAAAGACTCACACACCCACCCGGTCGTACCGATCTGTCAACGGGGGGGTGCACAGGTGTGCGCCCCGGTGAGGAGGCACGGTGCCGACCGGGCGGACCTATGGGGTCCTGGTCCCTCTCGTCTCGGGCCCGTACTACGGAGCGGTGCTCGGCGGCATCGCCGCGCACGCACGCACCAAGGGCGGGCGCTCCCTGGCGATCCAGACGCTCGACGCCGCCGTCGGCGACGACTACGTCGGCGTGCCGCACCTCACCGAGCGAACCGCGTGGGACCGCATCGACGGCCTCATCGCCGTCACGATCGCCGCGCGCGACAGCGACGTGCGAGCCTTCCACGCGACCGGCAAACCCGTCCTGCTGCTCAGCCACTCGGTGCCCGGGCTCCAGGTGCCGCAGGTGTCACCGGACAACCGCACGGGCGTCGAGGACGCCGTCACGCACCTCGTCGA
The DNA here is from genome assembly GCA_023428465.1 of Actinomycetes bacterium. Classification (GTDB taxonomy): domain Bacteria; phylum Actinomycetota; class Actinomycetes; order Actinomycetales; family Cellulomonadaceae; genus Actinotalea. The sequence continues at coordinate 3,932 of JAEYXM010000229.1, read as the reverse complement.
GCACGGGCACCGGCGGATCGCGTTCGCCGGGTTCCCGGCGCAGTCCGACCTGCACGAGCGGTACGAGGCCTACCGCGCCGCGCTGCTCGCCCACGGCATCAAGCCGGACCCCGAGCTCCTCTTCGACGCCGGCAACAGCATGGAGAGCGGCGGGGTCAACGCGGCGGAGGCCATGCTCGCCGCCGGCCTGCCCTGCACGGCAGTGATCGCGGGCAACGACCTCAACGCCATCGGGATCATGAAGACCATCACGGCGGCCGGGTACTCGCTGCCCACGGATCTGGCCGTCATCGGCTACGACGACACCACGGCCGCGCAGTACCAGCTCCCCGCCCTGACCACGGTCGACCAGCACCCGTCGGAGGTCGGCGCGCTCGCGATCGACCTGATGGACCGGATGATCGACGGCGAGGTGCTCGACGCCCGCCGCTACATGGTGACGAGCACGCTCGTGACGCGGGCCTCCTGCGGGTGCGTCCCGGGGGCCATCCGCGCGGGGACGATGCGCGCCGGCGCCGTCGCCCTGCGCCGCATGGAGCGGGCACCCGATGCCGCGCAGGGGGTCGCCGAGGCCCTGGCGCAGGTGGTCGACGCCGCGCCCTCCGAGGACCTGGACACGGCGATGCGGACGGTCGCCACGGCCCTGGTCGACGCCGTCGGCACGGGTCCGGGACCGGCGCGCGACGCTACGCCCTCGGCCGACCTGCAGGAGGCCGTCGCCGCCATCCACGCGGCCGCGCCCGGCAGCGAGACCGCGGCCGCGGTCACGTCGGTCCTGCAGAGCGCCGCGCGGACCCTCGCCGGGGACACGCCCCGCTCCGAGAGCCTGGGGGCCGCGGACGCCGTCGTGCGCGAGGTCGCGCTGGGCTTCGGGGCAGCCGGGACCATCGAGCAGCTCCGCACGAGCGGGCACCTGCAGCACGCCCTGCGCGCGGAGTACGACATGAGCATGGGCGTGCTGCGCCAGCGGCATTCCGACACGCCCAACTCCCTCGACTGGCTCGCCAACTCCCCGGTGCGAGCCGCGTGCCTGGGCCTGTGGGTCGACGGCGACCGGGGCCGACAGCTGGAGCTGGTGAGCACGTTCGGCGACGTGGAGGTGCCGCTCGGCGTCATGCCCGCCGAGAGCTTCCCGCCCCCGGAGCTCACTCGCGCCGCGGACCGCCATCCGGGCACCCAGGCGGCGGTGCTGCCCGTGAAAACCCCCCTGAACGACTGGGGCGTGCTCGCCGTCGTCGGCGCCCCGGAGCACCGGACGCTGACCGGCCGGGAGACGTACTTCGAGTGGGCGGCGCTGCTCGCGGGCGCCCTCGACTACGACGTGATGGTCGACTCGCTGCGCCGTCAGCGCCAGGACCTCGCGCAGGCGTTCGAGCGCGAGCGGTCCCTCACCGAGACGATCCGGTCCAGCGAGGAGCGCTACGCGCTTGCCGCCGCGGCCGCGAACGACGGCCTGTGGGACTGGGACCTGACCGCCGGGACGGTCTACTACTCCCCGCGCTGGAAGGCCCTCCTCGGCTACGCCGACGACGAGGTGGACGCCACGGCCGAGGAGTGGCTCAGCCGCGTGCACCCGAAGGAGCGCGGTTCGCTCGAGGTGCTCGTGGACGGGTGCCGGCGGGGCGTCGCGGACTCCCTGGAGCTCGAGCACCGCATCCGCGCGCGCGACGGCTCCTACCGGTGGATGCTCTGCCGGGCGCTCGCCATCCCGGGCGGCGGCCAGGAGGCCGTGCGCCTCGTCGGATCGCTCACCGACGTCACCGACCGCCATCAGCTCGAGGAGCAGCTGCGGCGGCAGGCCCTCTACGACCCGCTGACCGCCCTGCCGAACCGCCCCTTGTTCCTCGACCGCCTGGACCGGGCGATCGCGCGACGCGCGCGCGGGAGCGGGCACTTCGCCGTCGTCTTCCTCGACCTCGACGGCTTCAAGCTCGTCAACGACAGCCTCGGGCACTCGATGGGCGACGCGCTCCTGCAGCAGGTCGCGACGCGCATCCGTAGCGGCCTGCGCGGCACCGACACCGCCGCGCGACTGGGCGGGGACGAGTTCACGGTGCTGCTCGAGGGGATCAACGACCTCTCCGCGGTACCCGCGGTGGTCCGCAAGCTCCAGGAGCGCATCGCCGCGCCGTACGACGTCGGCGGCAACCGGCTCGTGGTGACGGCGAGCGCCGGCGTCGCGACGAGCGACGTCGGTTACGACGCACCTGACCACGTGCTGCGCGACGCGGACATCGCCATGTACCGCGCGAAGTCACGCGAGCCCGGCAGCCTCCTGGTCTTCGACCCGTCGATGCACGACTCCGTGGTGGCTCGCCTGCAGACCGAGTCGAGTCTGCGCCGCGCGGTCGAGCACGACGAGCTGGTCCTGCACTACCAGCCGATCGTCGACCTGGGCACCGGGCGGATGGTCGGGATGGAGGGCCTGGTCCGCTGGCCGCAGGCGGACGGCCGCACTGCCCAGCCGGGAGAGTTCCTGCCGGTCGCGGAGGCCAGCGGGCTGATGGTGCCGATCGGCCGGACGGTCCTGCGGCAGGCGTGCCGCCAGCTGTCCCAGTGGCGCGACGACGCGACCGTGCCGGCCCTGGTGCCGGTGAGCCTCAACCTCTCCCACCGCGAGTTCTGGCACCCGGACCTGTGCGAGCACCTCGAGCGCACCCTGCACGCGCACGACCTCACGCCGGACGTGCTGGTCCTGGAGATCACCGAGGGTGTCCTGATGGGCAACGTGCCGGAGGCGCAGCACCGCCTGGAGGAGCTGCACGCTCTCGGCATCCGGCTGCACATCGACGACTTCGGGACCGGCTACTCCTCGCTCGAGGCGCTGCACGAGCTCCCCATCGACGCGCTCAAGATCGACCGGAGCTTCGTCTCCCGCATGGAGTCCGACAGGCGGGGGCGCGAGCTCGTCGCGACGATCCTCGCGATGGCCGAGGGCCTCGAGCTGGAGGTCATCGCCGAGGGCATCGAGACACCCGAGCAGCAGCGCCTGCTCGTCGAGCTGGGCTGCCCGAACGGCCAGGGCTTCCTGTTCGCCCGACCTGGCCCCGCGGACGTCATCGGTGAGGTCCTGCGCCACAACGGCGACGCCCGGATGGCGCCCGTCTGACCTGCGTCCGCCTGGTCTGCGTCCGCCTGACCTGGGTCCGCCTGACCTGGGTCAGGCGGTTGCTGCCGGGGGCCCGAGGACCCGGTGGCGCACCGCACGGGTCGCGGCGACGAGCCCGGTCAGGATGAACGGTGCGACGAGGAAGATGAGCAGCGCCGCGACGGCGTCGAGCACGAAGTGGTTCCCCGTCACGACGATGACCACGAGGGTGACGATCGGGTAGAGCACACCGAGCATGCGCACGAGGCGCGTGCGTGCGAGGAGCGCGAGGACCACACCGACCCACAGCGCCCAGCCGAAGTGCATCGACGGCATCGCCGCGTACTGGTTCGAGATGGACGTGACGGCCTCCGACGGCGTGTACCCCCACAGCTCGTACCTCACCGAGGTGTCGATGTACCCGCCGCCCTCCATGAGGCGCGGCGGCGCCAGCGGGTACAGGTAGTACCCGGCGAGCGCGATGAGGGTCATCACGAGAAGGACACCGCGCGCCTGCGCGTACTGCAGCGGCCGGCACCGGTAGAGCCACACGATGACGGCGAACGTCGCGAGGAGGTGGAGCGTCGCGTAGTAGTAGATCGCCGGGTAGGCCAGCCACGGGGTGTCGGAGACGATGTGGTTCAGGGCCTTCTCGATGTCGAGCCCGATGGTGCGCTCGGCGTCCAGGATGGCGCGGGCGTTCTCCTGGGCGGCGTCGTGCCGGGTCGGCGCGAGGTTGCGGATGAGCGAGTAGGTCGCGTACAGGCTGCCCATGAGGACGATCTCGCGGACCAGGTGCGGGCGCGGCGCGTTCAGCCAGCGACGGACCGGCCCGAGGTCGGCG
>JAEYXM010000087.1 GCA_023428465.1 Actinomycetes bacterium | reverse complement strand
GCCGAGGCACAGGACCCCGACGACCGTCCACGTCCAGTGCAGGCCACGCGCGGCCGCGCGGTTCTCGCGGGCCGCGGCGGCCAGGAGCGGGCGCCGCCCGCCCGACGTCGGTACGTGGGCACCGGTCAGGGGCGCGGTGTAGGGGTCGAGCACCGAGACGGCGAAGGACGGCTCGGGCACGTCGATGGGCAGGCCCCCGGGCGCCATGGCGGTCCGCCGGAGCTCCTGCTCGGTGTAGGTGCTCCGGACGGGCATCGCGCAGAGGTCCCGGACACGCGCGAGCCCCAGCTCGGTGTCCAGCTCGCCGCGGACGCCCGGCGCCTGCGTGTAGTGCGCGACGACGCGCAGCAGGTCGGTGGCCAGGACCCCCATCATGTGCGTCGAGACGGTGAGCACGTCGGGCACCGTGGGCCGGGCCCGCCGGATGCTGCCGGGTCGGCGCCCGAGCGTCACGACCTGCCCGGGGAGGACCGCGAGCCGCAGGACCATGCGGTTCTCGTCGGCCGCACCGGCCGCGATGTCGTCCCAGCCGAGCGTGGCCCGGAAGCGCTGGTTCGTGTACGTCAGGCCGTCGCGGGTGAGCAGCACCGTGCCCCGCGTCCGGGGCGCGACCACCATGCAGAGCCCGCTCCAGGCGCACCAGAGCGCGCCGGCGCCGAGGACGTACGCGCCCGCGTGCGGCGCGGCGCTCAGTGCCCACAGGCCCAGGACGCCGGCCCCGGTCCACGCGAACAGGACGACACCGATCGCGCGCCACACGCTCGTCGTGATCTCGACGCCCGACGCCGTCGGGGTCGCGCGGAACCGGGGCGGCGGCGGCCGGTGCAGCGCGATCATCACCGCGGTCATGGCGGCCGCGAACGTCGCGATGAGGACGGCGGCGGGGCGGGGGACATCGGGCACCGCGACCAGCGCGGCGGCGACGAGGACGACGATGACGACGCCCGCGCGGTGCTTGAAGCCGAGCGGGTCGCCCAGCGCGCTGCGCGGGCGCAGCGCGCTGGGACGCAGGTCCCTCAGAGGACTACTTACTGGTTGTTGGTGTGCTCGGTCCAGCGCGTGCCGTCCCAGTAGCGGAGCTTGGCCTGGCCGTACGGGTCGGGCATCCAGCCGGCCGGAGCGGCGCCGGCCGGAGCGGCGCCGGCCGGCGCGGCCTGAGCGGGCTGGGCGGCGGGGGTGGCCTGGGCGGGCTGCTGCTGGTACTGCGCCTGCTGGGGCGGCAGGGAGGCGGGCGCCTGCTGCTGGGTCCACGGCTGGGCAGCCTGCTGCTGCTGCTGACCCCACGGCTGCTGCTGCTGCCCCCACGCCGCGGCGGGCTGCGCGCCGGTGGCACCGGTGAGCTGCGTCTGCCCGACGGCGGCGATCGCGATCCCGGCCAGCGCGCCGAACAGGATGAGGAAGATGCCGATCCCGTAGGACGAGTCGCCGAAGCCGGAGATCTGGTCGAGGCCGTCCTTGATGTCGAAGAACTCCACGACCCCGAGGATGAGGACGAGGATCGACACACCACCTGCGGCGAGGACGGTGACGCGCTTCCACACCCCGAACAGGCCGCCGATGACGAGCGCGAGCAGCAGGAAGACGAGGCCGGGGATCTTGAAGTCGGCGTCGCCGTCCATGCCGTTCACCGACTCCGACATACCGAACGCCGAAACTGAAGCCCAGGGCAGGAACGAGCCCAGAAGCACAAAGAATGCGGCGACTCCTCCAGCGATGCGGAAAGCCATGACGCTCCTCCTCCGATCAGCCACGTGGTCACGCCGCGCGGTCCCGGTGCGCGTCGGGGTACGCGCCTCCGGGGCAAGCATGGCAGTACGGGGGCCTCGCGCGGGGGAGGATCCGCGGTCCAGTCGCAGTTGGGCCTGCGTCGTAGGGTCGGGGCCGTGCCGTCGTACCGGGTGATCATGGTGGTGGGTGCGATGCGCCCGGGCGTGGATCCGGCCGACGTCCTGCCCGCCGCGGCCGACGCCGCCCGCGAGCTCGTCGCCGTCGAGGCCGCGACGGTCGAGGTCGTGCGGGGCACGGCGCGCCTCGTCGTGCGCTACGTCTCGCCCGACGACGCCACGGCCGCGGGCGTGCGCCGCGTCGTCGTCGACCGGACCGACACCATGGCCGAGGTCGAGGCGAGCCGCGTCTACCGCCGCTACGGCGCGCGCTGGTACCCCCTGCGTTAGGCGACCGACGGCGTCGGGCGGCGTGGCCGTGCAAGGCGGGGCGTGCCGGCGACATCTACGGAGGTACAGGCACCGGACGCACCCCCGCGACCCCGGCGCCCGACCCAAGGAGGTGTGCCGTGCGCACCCGACTCTTCGTCCGCACCGGTTGGGCGCTGACCGCGGTCCTCGCGCTCGCGCTCACCGGTTGTCAGTCCCTGCGTGACGGCGCCGGCGATCCCCCGGCCGACGACGTCGCCGCGGGAGGTTCCGACGAGGCCCCCGCCGACCCCGGCCCGGGGGGCGTGCCCGCGGGCGTCGGCGCCCCGGTGGTGCAGGTGTGGTCGGGCGGGGGGTTCGTGCCGGTGGGCTGGGACTTCTCGCAGGTCCCGGAGCTCACCGTGTACGAGGACGGCACGATCATCACGCCGGGCCCGCAGATCCGGATCTACCCGGGACCGCTGCTGCCGTACGTGCTGGTCTCCCAGCTCGACGCCGCCGACGTCGAGGCGATCGTCGCTGCGGCGCGCGCCGCCGGCCTGCTCACGGCCGCGCCCGACTACGGGATGCCGGGCGTCGCCGACCTCCCGACGACGCACATCGCGATCACCGTCGACGGCGTCACGTACGAGCACGCCGCGTACGCGCTGGGGTACGTCTCCGGCGAGGGTATGGACGGCGCGGGCGTGGACGGCGAGGGCGTGGACGGCGCGGGCGTGCCGCCGGCGGTGGTGTCCGGGCTCACCGAGGAGCAGGTGGCCGCGCGGGCCGTGCTCGCGGAGTTCCTCACCCAGGTCAACGGCATCGCGCTGGCGGAGGCCGACACCACCGAGTACGCCCCGACCGCGGTCGCGATGTTCGCGTGGGCCCTCGAGGGCTCGGACGCCGCGACCCAGCCCGAGGCCGAGGTCGTGCCGTGGCCGATCGACACGCCGCTGGCCGACGCCCACGAGTGCACGGTGATCGACGGCGACGCCGCGTCCGTGCTGCTCACGGCCCTCGGGACCGCGACCCAGACGACCTACTTCGAGCAGGACGGCGTGACGTACCAGGCGTGGGTCCGCCCGCTCCTGCCCCACGAGACCAGCTGCGCAGCAATCGGCTGAGCGCCGCGGCAAGGAGGGACCGGCGCCGGGTGGGTGAAACCGGCGCCGGTCCTGTCACGTCCGGCCCGCCCGGCCCGTCCGTCCAGCCTGGCTCGCCCGTCCCGCCTGGCCTGCCTGGCCCGTTTGGCTCGCCTGGCCCGCCTGGCCCGTCTGGCCTGCCTGGCCCGTCTGGCTCGCCTGGCTCGCCTGGCTCGCCTGGCCCGTCCGCCCGGTGAGTTCTGCCTTGGCGCTCGAGTTCTGCCATCCGCGAGGCAGAACTCGAGCCTGGAGGCAGAACTCGAGGTCGAGGGGCGTGCCCGGGGCGGCGTCGGCGGGGCGTGTGAGGATCGGTCGGTGGGGGCCGACGCGGTGGGCGAGCGGGTTGTGGTGGGCGGACGGGGTGTGGTGGAGCTGGCGTGGCCGGTGGATGCCCGACGCACGCTCGCGCCGCTGGGGCACGGCCCCCATGACCCGGCGTTCCACGTGGCGCCCGACGGCGCGGTCTGGCGCGCGACGCGCCTGCCGTCCGGCCCCGCGACGCTCCGGTTCTCCCAGACCGGGCCGACGTCGGTCGAGGTGGTCGCGTGGGGCGACGGCGCCGTGGCTGCGCTCGCCCTCGCGCCGGGCATGGTGGGTGCGCTCGACGACGCGTCGACCTTCGCACCGGGGGTGGGGGTCGTGCGGGACGCGTGGCGGCGGACGATGGGGCTGCGGCTCGGTCGGTCCGGTCAGGTGCTGGAGTCGCTGGTCCCGGCGATCCTCGAGCAGCGTGTCGTGACGCGGTCGGCGTGGGAGGCGTGGACGTGGCTGCTGCGCCGGCACGGGGAGCGCGCCCCGGGCCCGACGCCGGTCGACATGCGCGTCCCGCCGTCGGCGCAGACGTGGGCTGCCGTGCCGGTGTGGGACTTCCACCGTGCGGGCGTCGACCCGGCCCGCGCCCGGACCGTCGTCGCGGTGGCACGCCTGGCCGGTCGGCTGGAGGAGTCGGTCGCGATCGCCGACGGGCCCGGCGGCTCCGAGGCCGCGCTCGAACGGCTGCGGGTGGTGCCCGGCGTCGGGCCGTGGACCGCCGCGCTGGTCGCGCAGCGCGCGTGGGGTGACCCCGACGTCGTCGCGGTCGGCGACTTCCACCTGCCGGGGCAGGTCGGCTGGGCGCTCGCGGGCCGCCGCGGCGTGGACGACGCCGGGATGCTCGAGCTGCTCGAGCCGTACCGCGGTCACCGGCAACGGGTGGTCCGGCACCTGCTCGCGGCGGGCATCGCCCGCCTCCCCCGTCGCGGCCCGAGGCTGGCGCCCGCCGACCACCGCCGGCACTGACGTCGGCCGCTGGAGCGAGTCACTCGTCGGCCCAGGTGACCAGCTCGGTGGCGGTGCCCGTGACGAGCCAGCGCTCGCCGTCGTGCACGAGGTCGATGTCCTGGTGGCGCGTGAATATCCGGGTGCCCTGGTCGCGGACCTCGCCGGTCGCGGTGTCGTAGAGCGTCCCGGGGCCCTCGTCGAAGTCGACGTCCACCGTCCACGAGCCGGGCGCGACCTCGAACGCCCGCACCCACGTGAACGTGAGGACCCCGTCCTCCTTGCGGACTCCGGCATCGGCGCGCTCGGTGTGGATCCGGGCGATCGCGTCGACGATGCCCTGGCAGGGCACGCAGTCCGGGTGCGAGAGCGCGGCGAGGCCCGAGGCGTCGCCGGATGTGCCGGCGGCGTAGACCATCTCGGCGAAGTGGAGGGCCGCGGCCTCGGCGCCCGCGGCGTCGGCGGTGTCCATCGCGGGCGTGGGCTCGGGGAAGCCGGTCGTCGGGTCGAACGTCGGGTCGGGCTCCGGCGTCGGGGACGGCGTGGGGTCCGGCGTGGGGTCCGGCGTCGGCGGGGTGCTCGCGTCCGCGCTCGCGGCGTCGTCGGCGGCCTGGTCGGCGGGCCGCGCGTCGTCGGGTCGCGCGTCGTCGGCTTCGCACGCGCTCAGGCCTGTGACCAGGGCGAACGCTGCCGTGATCATCGTCCAGCGGGGCGTGCGGCGGCGGGTGGGGCGGCTCGGGTGCGTCGGATGCATGGCCCCGGACCGTAGACCGGACGCGGCGTGGGCTGCTCGAGGGGTCGGCCGATCTGTGGACAACCCCGGGGTGTGGACGACGCGCGGCCCCGATCTCGCCATCGGGCAGATCCGGCCCTGTGGACAACGACCACGGCTGCCTGCGCCCCGACAGGATCGGCGGCGCGCCCCTCGGCCGCATCGGCGGTCAGGCGGCGGGTGCTCATCGACGAAGGGGACAGTCATGGTGGTGCGGTTCCGGTCCGAGCGGGTGCGCGGGCGCCGATCCGGACGAGCGTGGTCGCTGCGGCGGCCGGGCGCCGTCGTGCACGCCCTGGTGGTGGTGGGTCTCGTCGTGCCGGGCCTTGCCGCGTGCGCCGACGACGCGCCGCCGCCCCCGCACGTCGTGGGCGCCCGCACGGGGCCGGTCCACGTGACGCCGCAGGTCGGCGACTGCTGGGGTGAGACGGACTACGGCGTCGTCGTCGACTGGGCGTGGTGGAAGGGCGCCGGGCCCGTGGACTGCGCGGGCGAGCACACGTCGGTGACGATCGCGGTCGGCGAGCTGCCGGCCGACTTCGTGTACGAGCCCGTCGACGGGACGATCGCCCTCTCAGACGAGCAGATGACCGTGGTCGCGCGGACCTGTGAACCGCCCGAGTGGGCGGGCCTCGGGCTCGAGGACGGCAGCCGCGTCAAGGCGTTCTGGTACCTCCCGTCGCCGCGCGCGTGGGCCGACGGCGAGCGGTGGGTGCGCTGCGACGTCGCGGTCGCGGCGTTCGGCCCGCTGCACCCGATGACGCCCGAGCCGCTACCCGCAGACCTCGAGGTGGTGCGTGCGGGCATCGGCGAGGAGTACCGGTTGTGCCTCGACACCCCGCACCCGGAGTCCATCTACGGGCCGTGGTACGACCCGGAGGGCGCCTCGGCGGCGTCGTGCAGCGAGGGCAGGCCGCAGTGGGAGCTCGGGTTCCGTCTGGACCTGCCCGACGGGCCGTTCCCCGGCGAGGAGGCGTTGCTCGCCGCGGGCATGCAGCAGTGCCAGGAGCTGCTCAACTCGCGCGCCCCCGAGCGGTGGGGCGGCAGCCTGCGCTACCCGGACGAGAGCACCTGGGCGCAGGGGCGCCGGTCCATCACCTGCTGGCTCCGGTGACGGTCTCGTCCTCCCAGCGTTGCCGCGCGTGGCGCGCCAGCAGCCACGCGGCGAGGGGCGCGCCGACGGCGAGGACGGCGACGGTGAGCATCACGACGTCCTGGAACGTCCAGTACCAGTCCGGCTGATCGAGCCCGAGGAGCGTGAGCAGGGGCGCGCGCAGGGGCGGCGCGTCGCCGCCGTCGAGCAGGACGAACCCGGGCAGGAACATGGCGACCGCCCACACCCAGGCGAGGACACGGTGGTGTGTGGGGACCCGGCCGAGGAGCGCGCGCAGGTCGCTGCGCGGCCCGAGTGTGCCGCGGAAGATCGCGAGGCCCGTCCCCCAGATGATGACGATCAGCGGGGACCACAGGAGCAGGGCGAGGAGCACCCAGCCGCCGTTGACCACCTTGAGTACGGTCCCGAGCACAGGCAGTGCGACGGCGGCCCAGAACGCGACGGTGTCAGCGGTCGCGGCGTTGCCCTCACGCGGGTCGGGGGTGCTCGGTGCCACCCGGCGATCGTGCCAGACGGGGCGCGTCGCGCTCGTCAGGTGGCCGATGTCGTCGCGTCGGGCGCGGCCGGTGCGGTCGCCCGGACGACGGCGGCGAGATGTCGGTACCGCGCGGCCGCGGGCAGGTCAGTCGTCGCAGTAGGGGCCGTGAGGGTTCTCGAAGCAGTTGCCGTGGACGAGGTGGGTCTCGTGCTCCTCGGGGGTGAGGGGTCCGGCGGTGCTGGTGGTGGCGGCGGTCCCGACGACGGGGAGCCAGGTGGTGGAGCCGGCGAGGCGGTAGCGGCCCGAGTAGGTGGTGGTCAGGGTGATGGTGAAGGTGCCCTCGCGGGGGTAGGGGTAGGCGACGTCGTGGTCGGGGTAGGGGTGCCCGGGGCTGGTCGTCTGGATGGGGGCGGAGCCGTCGCCGAAGTCCCAGGTGTAGGTGGTGGGGGTGGCTTCGACCTCGATGGGGAACCCGGCCAGGGTGGTGGCGAAGGCCTGCACCGCGGGGTCGGTGTAGACGATCGTGGGCATGTTGACGAAGACATCGGGCCGGTCGGGCTGGACGGTAATGGTCTGCGGGGTCAGGGGCAGGCGGCGGAAGTCGGTCTCGGTGAAGGTCGGGACGGCGTCTTGGGGGCACGTCCAGCCCAGGGCCAGGACGGGCTGCTGCCAGGGGCTGGTCGGGGTGTCTCTGTGGATCAGCCACACCGGTGGGACAGGCTCGAGACCTTCGCAGTCGGGGAGTGGGATGCCCTCGCGGTAACCAGTGCAGTTGCTGTTCATGAAGATGCCCCCCAGCACCCCGCACAGGTCATCGCGGGTGTAGATGTCGAGCACCACGGCGGGGTTGGCGCCTTCGGACTGCGCGATGAGGCCGGCGGCGTTCACCGCCGTCACGAGCATCTCGTCGTCCGCAGCCTGGGCGCTGATGCCGGGAGGAGGAGGCGGCGCAGGGGCCGTTGCTCCGATCAGTGCTGTCATCAGCACCGCGACGGCCCACTGGGGGAAGGTCATGAGCCAGTCCCCGCGGCCTCATAGTCCACGGCCCGAACCCGCCAACCCGTGGCGTCGAAGACCACTGCGAGGTCCATGTGATAGCTGATGCTCTCGGGTTGTCCCGGCGCCGCGACGGCACCATTCGCGTCAAGCACCTCGATCGGCCCTTGCGTGAGCTCGACGTCGATGGTCCACCATGCGCCACGTTCCACCTCGAGTGCGTCAACTGCCTCGAACGTCAGCAGTCCCCCGCTGTGGTGCTGCCCGGCGGCAACGAGCGCACCGACCCCATCGAGGACGCTTCTGCAGAAGATGCAGTCCTCGTGAGACAGGGCTTGAAGAGCGGCGCTGTCGCCCGTGGCTTCCGCGTAGGTCATCAGTCGCAGGAAGTACTCCGCCACTGCCTCAGCGCCAGCGGTGTCGACGGTGTCCATCGCCTCGGGCCGCTCCGGCGGCACGGCCGCCGGGTCCGTGGGTGTTGGGGTCGGGGTCGGCGTCGGGGACGGCGTCTGCTCGGCCGGTGCGCTGGTCGCGG
>JAEYXM010000078.1 GCA_023428465.1 Actinomycetes bacterium | reverse complement strand
CCGCCGAGCCCACGCCCGCCCTGCGCGCTCGGCGCCCACTGGACGTAGAGCAGCCACTCGTCGACGCGCACCGGCCGGTGCCACCACATGGCGTGGTCGAGGCTCGCGATGGACAGCCCCGGGGTCGCCCAGCTGCGGCCGTGCCGGCGCAGCACCGGCTCGAGCATGACCTGGTCGCACGCGTAGGCCAGCAGCGCGCGGTGCAGCACCTCGGGCCCGTCGACGCGTCCCCGGGCCCGCATCCAGACCATCTGCCGGTCGGTGACGACCTCGCCCGGTCCGGCGTAGATCGGCGCCTCGACGTGGCGGATGTCGAAGGCGGCGGTCTGCGTCCAGAAGCGGGTCAGCGGGCTGTCGGCGTCGCGCAGGAGGTCGAGCGCGCTGGGCACGGACTCCGGGTCGGGCGTCGTGCTCGGCGGACCGTCCGCGTGGTCCAGACCGGGCTGCGGCACCTGGAAGGACGTGGTCATCGAGAGGATCGGCTCGCCGTCCTGCAGGGCGTGCGTGCGCCGCGCGCTGAACGAGCGCCCGTCGCGCAGCCGCTCGACGCTGAAGGTGATCGGCTTGCGGACGTCGCCCGCGCGCAGGAAGTACCCGTGCACCGAGTGGGGGAGGCGCTCGTCCGGCACGGTGCGCGCGGCGGCGAGGAGCGACTGGGCGAGCACCTGGCCGCCGAACACCCGCCCGCCGGGCTGGGGCAGGCTCGTGGCGAGGAACGTGTCGTCGTCGACCCGGCTGACGTCGAGCACGTCCAGCACGGTGCGCAGCGGGTCGGGCGCCGGCTCGGTCACGGCTCTCCTTGGTTGACCATGGCGTGGGCGGCGCGCTCCAGGTAGTCCCAGAGCTGCGCGTGGGCGAGGGGTGCCAGCTCGAGTGCGTCGACGGCCGCGCGCATGTGCGCCAGCCAGCGGTCGCGCGCCGCAGGGCCGATCGGGAACGGCGCGTGCCGCAGCCGCAGGCGGGGGTGACCGCGCTGCTCGCCGTACGTCGTCGGGCCGCCCCAGTACTGCTCGAGGAACATGCGCAGGCGCTCCGCCGCCGGGCCCAGATCCTCCTCGGGGTACATCGGCCGCAGGAGGTCGTCCGTGGCGACCCGGGCGTAGAACTCCTCGACCAGGCGCGCGAACGTCTCCGTGCCGCCGACCGAGGCGTAGAACGTCCACTCCGCCGGCTCCGGCGTCGTCGGGCCGCTCACGCCGGCACCGGCCCGGACGGGGCGAGCGGCGCGACGACGACCGTCCCGGCCTCGCCGTCGACGACGACGGACGCACCCTCCGCCAGACGCGTCGCGTCCCGGACGCCGACGACCGCGGGGATGCCCTTGGCGCGGGCCACGGCACCCGTCCGGGACAGCGGGCCGCCGCGCATCGTCACGACGGCGAGCGCCCGCTCGGGGTCGAGCAGGGCGACGTCCACGGGGGACAGGTCCGTCGCGACGAGGACGTACGGGTGACCGGGGTCGACCGGCGCAGGCAGGTCGCGGGCCAGGAGGACCGCCACGATCCGGTCCCGGACCTCGAGCACCTCCCAGACGCGGTCCGCCCAGCCCGGACCGCGCTCGCGCAACGAGTCCGCGAGCGACGTGGCGGCGGTCCAGACCGCATGGGCGGGCACACCGTCGGCCAGGGCCAGGTCGTACGCGGCCGCCAGGAGCTCCTCGTCCGTGGCCATCAGCGCAGCCTGCGCGAGGACGAACGCCGCGTCGCCGGGAGCCGTGTCGGCGTGGGCCGCCAGCTCGGCGGCGACGCGTTCCGCTGCCGGCCGGATCTCGTCCGCGTGGGCGCCGGGAGAGCGGCGGGTACCGGGCTCCGGCGGGCGCGCCGGTGCCCGCAGGACGGCGCCCGCACCGACTCCGGGGCTGACGCCGACGCCGGTGAGCGTCTGCTCGGGCATGGGCCTCCCTCCGTCGGCGGCCATTCTTGCGCACGTTACGCTGGGGCCGGTCGCCGCTGCGCGGACACTCACAGGGGAGTGCGGACATGACGAAGGCTGAGCAGATCCTCGCGGCGCTCGGTGGGGCGGTCAACGTCGTCGAGCTGGAGCCCTGCATCACCCGGCTGCGCGTCGAGGTCGCGGACCCGGGCCGCCTCGACGAGGAGGGCCTGCGTAGCAGCGGTGCGCTCGGCGTCGTGCGGTCGGGCCGGATCATCCAGGTCGTGGTCGGCCCGGAGGCCGACGCGCTCGCGGCGGACATCGACAACCTCCGCTGAATCCGGGCGTCCCGAGGTCCCCGAGTCGCCTGACGCCCGCCCCCGGCCTGACTAGGGTGCTGCTGGGGCAGGCCGCGACGGGGGACGGGGGGCCGATGACCAGCGCGACGCATCCGGTGACCGAGGTGGTGGCACCGCTGGGCGGGACGGTCGTCCCGCTGGCGGACGTGCCGGACCCGGTGTTCGCCGACGAGATGATCGGCCCGGGCCTGGCGATCCTGCCGGACGAGCCCCCCGACGACGCGGCGGTGCGGATCGTCGTCGTGTCCCCGTGCGACGGGCGCATGGCGAGCGTCTACCCGCATGCCGTCGTCATCGCCGTGGACGACGAGCGCTCGGTGCTCGTGCACCTCGGCGTCGACACCGAGGACCTCGCCGATGTGTGCTTCGACGTCGTCGTGCAGGAGGGCGACGGCGTCGTCGTGGGTCAGCCGCTGCTCGCCTGGTCACCCGAGTGCGTGCGCCTGGAGGAGCGATCCGTCCTGTGCCCGGTCGTGGCGCTGCAGGCCCTGCCCGAGTCGGTCGCGCTGCTCGTCGAGCCCGGCGCCCAGGTCACCGAGGGGCAGGCGCTCCTGCGCTGGTCGTAGACCGGTGCGGCGAGGCGGTCCGTGGGCCTAGCGCTCGCGCTCGACGACGATCTCCCGTCGGGGCAGCGCCAGCGGCACGCCCGCCGCAGCGAAGCGCTCGCGGATCCGGCCGCGCAGGGCACGCTGCACGACCCACTGCTGGGCGGGCGCAGTCTTCACCATGAGGCGCAGGCGCACGGACTCGGCGCTCAGGTCCTCGAACGCCGTCACCTCGGGGTCGCCGAGGAAGCTCTTCGCGAGCTTCTCGTCGGCGGCGACGTCGGCGGCCGCCTCCCGCAGGACCTCCGTGGCCCGGTCCACGTCCCCGTCGGAGGACACGAGGACCTCCACGAGCGCGCGCGACCAACCCTGCGTCATGTTGCCGACGCGCAGGATCTCGCCATTGCGGACGTACCAGAGGGTCCCGGAGAGGTCCCGGACCTGGGTGACGCGCAGCCCGATGGCCTCCACCGTGCCCGTGGCCTCGCCCAGGTTCACGACGTCGCCGACGCCGAACTGGTCCTCGATGAGGATGAACAGCCCTGACAGGAAGTCCTTGACCAGCGTCTGTGCGCCGAAGCCGAGCGCGACGCCCGCGACGCCGGCCGACGCCAGCACCGGCCCGAGGTCCCAGTGGTTGATGTTCGCGATGACCGTCACGACCACGATCGCGATGATCAGTGCGGCCGACGACCGCAGGACCGAACCCATCGTCTCGGCGCGCTGCACGCGGCGGGCCAGCGCGAACTGGTCGGACTCGCCCGCCGAGACACCCGTCTTCATGAGCAGGCGGCGGGCGTGCCGGCGCACGCGCGTCCCGCCGGCCACGACGGAGCGCACCGCGCGCGTGACGGCCCAGCGCGCCAGCGCCAGGGCGACGACGCCGGCGGCCACGGTGATCAGGGACTGCAGCGGGGCCCCGAGGAGCCAGTCGAACCAGTGGCCGGCCTGCTCGGTGACCTCGGTGGTCAGCTCGTCGACGCCAGGAGTGCTCACGTGGGCAGGCTAGCCGGTGGCGGCCGAAACACGGCGCGACTGGGCACGGCACGGTGCCGTGCGGGGCGGGCTCTGGCAGGATCGTGACCGTGGCCGAGACCGATGCTTTTCCGCACGCGCTGATCGCCCTCGCGGAGCGGTACGGCGTCGTGCCGGACTACTGGGACTTCCACGGTGGCCACCGCTTCGTCTCCGAGACGACCCTCGTCGCGGTGCTCGCTGCACTGGGTGTCGACGCGAGCTCGCCGGAACGGATCGAGCTCGCCCTGACCAACGCCGAGGACGAGGTCTGGCGCCGCATGGTCCCGCCGGTGGTCGTGCTCCGCGCGGGCCACGGCGGGCAGCTCGCCGTGCACGTCGACGACGGCGCGCCCGTGCAGGCCCACCTCGAGCTCGACCCGGAGGAGGGCGGCGGGCGGCGCTCGCTCGACCAGCTCGACGTCTACGTCCCGCCGCGCACCGTCGACGGTCGCCTGGTCGGCCGCGCCACCATGGCGCTTCCGGCGGACCTGCCGCTCGGGTGGCACACCGTCGTCGCCGAGAGCGAGGGGACCGTGGCGAACGGCGTCGTCGTCGTGACGCCGGACCGGCTCGAGCTCCCGGGAACCCTGGCGTCCCGGCGGGCCTGGGGCTTCATGGCCCAGCTGTACTCGGTGCGCTCGCGCGACTCGTGGGGCATCGGGGACCTGGTGGACCTGCGCGACATGGCGTGGCTCGCAGGACGCCGGGCCGGCGCGGACTTCCTCCTCATCAACCCCCTGCACGCCGCCGAGCCGGTGACCCCCCTCACCCCGTCGCCGTACCTGCCGACGAGCCGCCGGTTCGTCAACCCGGTGTACCTGCGCGTCGAGGAGATCCCGGAGTGCGCGTACCTCCCGGTCGCCGAGCGCAGCCTGGTCGAGTGGCAGGCCGAGGAGGCCCGGCCGCTGTCCCTGGACGACGGGCCGATCGACCGGGACGCCGTCTGGGAGGCGAAGAAGGTCGCGCTCGAGGTCGTGTACCGCCAGCCGCGCAGCGCCGCCCGCCAGGCGCGCTTCGAGGCGTTCCGCGCCGACCAGGGCCAGGGCCTGGAGGACTTCGCGACGTGGTGCGCGCTCACCGAGCACTTCGGCGGCGCCCCGTGGCCGCTCGAGGCGCAGGACCGCGCATCGGAGACCGTGCAGCGACTGCGCACCGAGCTCGAGGACCGGATCACCTTCCACTGCTGGCTGCAGTGGGTCGCGGACACCCAGCTCGCCGCCGCGCAGGCCGACGCCGTCGCGGGCGGCATGCGGCTCGGCATCATGCACGACCTGGCCGTCGGGGTGCACCCGGAGGGTGCGGACGCGTGGTCGATGTCGGACGTGCTCGCGCACGGGGTGTCCGTCGGTGCCCCGCCGGACATGTACAACCAGCAGGGCCAGGACTGGTCGCAGCCACCGTGGCGGCCAGACGCCCTCGCGCGCGTCGCGTACGCGCCGTACCGGGAGATGCTGCGCACGGTGCTCCGGCACGCCGGCGCCATCCGGATCGACCACATCATCGGCCTGTTCCGCCTGTGGTGGATCCCGGCCGGGCACGGAGCGCAGGCCGGGGCGTACGTCCGCTACGACCACGAGGCGCTCATCGGCATCTGCTGCCTCGAGGCGCACCGGGCTGGGGCCGTCGTCATCGGTGAGGACCTGGGCACCCTCGAGCCCTGGGTGCGGGACTACCTGAGTGACCGGGGGATTCTCGGCACGTCCGTGCTGTGGTTCGAGCGCGAGAACGATGCGTTCAAGGAGCCCGAGGCGTACCGCCGGCTCACCCTCGCGACCGTCACGACGCACGACCTGCCGCCCACCGCGGGCTACCTCGCGGGCGAGCACGTCGAGCTGCGTGAGCGGCTGGGTCTGCTCAGCGACCCCGTGGAGATCGTCCGGGCCGACGCGTGGGCCGAGCGCGCCCAGATGCTCGAGCTGCTGGGCCGGCGTGGCCTCGTCGGCGCGGACCCGTCGGAGCGCCAGGTCGTGGAGGCCATGCACCGACTCGTGCTGGCGAGCCCGGCTGTGCTCGTCGGCGTCGCGCTGACCGACGCCGTCGGGGAGCGGCGTGCCCAGAACCAGCCGGGCACGGACACCGAGTACCCGAACTGGAAGGTGCCGCTCGCGGACTCCGCGCAGCGCCTCGTCATGGTCGAGGACCTCTTCGACAACCCGCGCCTGCGCTCCCTGGTGGCGGCGCTGCGCGGCTGACGCCGGCGGACTCCGCGGACTCGGCTGACGCCGGCGGACCCCGCGGTCCGCCCCGGGCCGCCGCGACCCGTGGGGACGGACCGGTCCGGTCAGACCCCTGCGGCGGTCCAGGCGGCCCCGAAGCACACGAACGGCGCGACGACGTCCTCCTCTGCGGCTTCCGCCTGGGCGACGGCGAGCGCGCTCGCGGTGTCGCTGCCCGTCGCCATGAGGCCGTGCATCCGCACCATGACCTCCGCGGCTGCGACGTCGCCCACCCGGGCCACGCCCGCGACGACGCACCGTGCCCCGAGCTGCAGGAGCGCCGTCGTCAGTCCCAGCGGCTCGTTGCCCGGCCGGACGGTCCACTGGCCGACCTCGCACGCCGACAGGACCAGGCACTCGGCCATGCGCTCGACCGACTCGAGCTCGTGCGCGAAGAGCGGGCCGTCGGCGAGCCGCACGGAGGAGAAGAAAGGGTTGTCCGCCTCGTGGCGACCGTGCGCGGCGACGTGCACCAGGTCGTTCCCGCCCAGCGCGGCCGCGGCGCTCGCGGTGCTCGCCGAGGTCAGCGCGGCGCCGCCCCAGCGGGCCGCGACGCTCACCGCCTCGTCGACCCCTCGGCCCAGGCCCGGCCCCGCGATCGCGGCGACCCGCGGCTGGCGCCCGACCGGTGCCTGCAGGGCCGACGCCGCGGCGTGCCAGCTCGAGGTGCTCGGCGTCACGACGAGCGGCAGGCCACGCCGGGACGGGAGCATGCCCCAGGGCAGCACGCCGAGGAGCCCGCTGGGGCACACGACGACAGGGCCGTCGGGCAGGCGCAGCGGCGCGACGAGCAGCTCGTCCAGGCGCCGCAGGTTGTCCAGCAGCGATCGCGTCACGGTGGGCCGCACGGGCGCGGGGATCATCGGTAGCGCGAGCACGTCGAGGTCGGAGCGTGTGCGGTGCACGAGCTCGTCGATCACGCGCGCGTCGCCGAGCACGTGGTGGCTGAGGCGACCCGTGCCGACCACGACGGCGTGCAGGACGCCGCGGTGCACGGCCACGCTCACGAGCGTGCAGCCCTCGGCGGCCAGGTGGGCGCGGACCTCCTC
>JAEYXM010000053.1 GCA_023428465.1 Actinomycetes bacterium | reverse complement strand
GTTCGCGGCCGGCAGGGCAATGAAGGACTGGGGATCTCCTGGATGACAAGAGTTCGTCGTCGTCATCGGTGGTGTGGACACTGTGGAATGTGAGTGTCTGAGCAGGTCATCAGGCGTGCGCCAGCTGTGGAGACGGTGTCGACGAACCTGTCGACACCGCGGGATGTCGGTGGATCGTGTCGTTCGGTTCACCTGCCGTCCACGATTTCGCATCGCGCTGTCCACATCGGCCACGGTGCGCATCCACGGACATCCACAAGGATGTCCACAGGTGTGAACAGACGTCCGATGACCGCGTTGGGGATGAGTTCCGGTGAACACCGGTCGAAACGGACAACAGGTCTCCCGGAAGGCCGGGACCCGGGGGTGGGGTGCGGTTGTGAGGTCAGCCGCGGTGCTGCTGCTTGATGCGGTTCGTGAGCTCGGTGACCTGGTTGTAGATCGAGCGACGCTCCGCCATCAGCTCGCGGATCTTGCGGTTCGCGTGCATGACGGTCGTGTGGTCGCGGCCACCGAACTGCTGGCCGATCTTCGGCAGGCTCATGTCCGTCAGCTCGCGGCACAGATACATGGCGATCTGCCGCGCGGTCACCAGGACACGTGAACGCGACGAGCCGCACAGGTCGTCGATCGTCAGGCCGAAGTAGTTCGCGGTCTGCGTGATGATCGTCGCCGCCGTGATCTCAGCCGTGTCGTCGTCGGTGATGAGGTCCTTGAGGACGATCTCGGCGAGTGCCAGGTCGACGTGCGGACGGTTGAGGTTCGCGAACGCGGTCACCCGGATCAGTGCGCCCTCGAGCTCGCGGATGTTCGTCGAGATCTTCGAGGCGATGTAGGACAGGACGTCGTCGGGCGCCTGGAGCTTCTCGCTCGCGGCCTTCTTGCGGAGGATCGCGATACGCGTCTCGAGGTCCGGCGGCTGGATGTCGGTGATGAGGCCCCACTCGAACCGTGAGCGCATCCGGTCCTCGAAGCCGGCGAGCTGCTTGGGCGGGACGTCGGAGGTGATGACGACCTGCTTGTTCGCGTTGTGCAGGGTGTTGAACGTGTGGAAGAACTCCTCCATCGTCTGTTCCTTGCCCTGCAGGAACTGGATGTCGTCGATGAGGAGGACGTCCACCTCGCGGTAGCGGCGCTGGAATGCGCCCGCCTTGCCCTCACCGATGGAGTTGATGAAGTCGTTCGTGAACTCCTCGGAGTTCACGTACCGCACGCGCACTCCCGGGTAGAGCGAGAACGCGTAGTGGCCGATGGCGTGGAGCAGGTGCGTCTTGCCCAGACCCGAGTCGCCATAGATGAACAGCGGGTTGTACGCCTTCGCGGGCGCCTCGGCCACGGCGACCGCAGCGGCGTGGGCGAACCGGTTGGACGAGCCGATGACGAACGTCTCGAAGAGGTACTTCGGGTTCAGCAACGGCTGCTCGGCCGGCGTCCGGTGGCCGTGGGCGTGCGGGCGCTCGCGGTCGTCGAACGGACTCGGCCGACGCTCGGGGCGCGGCCGGTCCTCGTCCGGCACGTCGCGGTCACGCGGGTGCTCCGGCGCCTGGTCGGGCTGACGCGAGGGCTGAGCCTCCTCGTCGGACACCGGGGACTCCTCGACCATCACGGCGATCCGGGCGTCGGTGCCGAGGACGCTCGAGAGCACGGCGATGAGCTCGTTGCGGACGCGCGTCTCCAGGTAGTCCTTGGTGAACGTGTTGTCCACGGACAGCAGGACCGTTCCGTCGAGCAGGCCGACCGGACGTGCGAGCCGGATGAACGCCAGCTGCTGCGACGTGGTCGCCGGGTCGGTGGCGAGCTGCCCGACCGCCCGGTCCCAGACCTCGGCGATCGAGTCGTCCTGTCCTGCCACCTCGGTGCTCCTGATCGTCGGGTCCGCCATCGAGATCCGTGCGGCAGTCTCGCACGTCGGACGCTCCTCCACACAGTTGTCCACAGACTGTGTGTGGACGATGCGCAGCCCGCGCCGACGTCGCGGCGACGGGAGACACGGTACCGACAGGGCCGAGCCCAGGGGCCGGGAGAGGTGTCGTGCCACATGGTCCTCGGTGTGTCGCCACAGCGGATCGGCCGTACGGGTGCATTCTGGCGGGTTGATCAGCCGGGCGGGCGAGGTTCGGCGCGTTTGACCCTTCGGCACACGGCCGCGTACCGTGGCACAGCCGTATCCCGACGGCTCCTGCTTGCGTGCCCTTCGCGCTGCGGTGTTCCGCGTGTGCAGCACGCGTGCGGTGGAACGACGTCGGGAAGGGTACCGACTGTCCGCCGTCCCGGCGGTGACCTGAACCGAACCACTGGAGCCTGACGTGTCGAAGCGCACCTTCCAGCCGAACAACCGGCGCCGAGCCAAGACGCACGGCTTCCGCCTGCGCATGCGGACGCGTGCCGGCCGAGCCATCCTCGCGGCGCGTCGGCGCAAGGGCCGTACCGAGCTCTCCGCCTGATCTTGCTGCCCGCCGCGCTGCGGATGCGCCGGTCCGCCGACTTCGAGGCGACCGTACGCCGCGGCGCTCGGGCGGGCCGCACGACACTCGTCGTGCACTGCCGGACGGTGCCGGAGCGCCCCGGCACGCACGTCGGCATGGTCGTCGCACGCACGGTCGGCAACGCCGTGGTGCGGAACAAGGTGCGTCGCAGACTGCGAGGTGTCGTGATGGGATCCCGGGCGGGCCTCCCCGAGGCGACCGACGTCGTCGTCCGCGCGCTCCCGCCGGCAGCCGACGCGACGTACGACGACCTCGCGAAGGACTTCGCCGACGCGCTGCCAGCAGCGCTCGCCCGGGTGTCCAGGCGCGGCGCGCAGTCGGCGCGCCCCCGGTCATGACTGCGGTCGCCGCTGCGGGCACGTTCCTCGTGGGCCTGCCCGGCCGCGGACTTCTCGGCCTCCTGTGGGTGTACCAGCGGTTCATCTCGCCGCTGACGCCGCCCACCTGCAAGTACTACCCGAGCTGCTCGAGCTACGCGGTGCTGGCGATCCGGCGCCACGGGGCGCTGCGCGGCAGCTGGCTCGCGGTGCGGCGGCTCGGTCGCTGCCACCCGTGGGCGGCAGGCGGCGTCGACGACGTCCCGCCGGCACCTGAGACCTCGGCCCACCCTCACGGGCCTCGACGAGCAGGGAGCTCGACGCGATGAGTTGGTTCGACACCATCCTCTACCCGCTCATGTGGGTCGTGGCGTGGATCATGTACGGGTTCCACTGGGTGCTCACCCGGGTGGGTCTGGAGTCCGACTCGGGCCTGACCTGGGCGCTGTCCATCATCGGCCTGGTCATCATGATCCGGATCCTGTTGATCCCGCTGTTCGTGAAGCAGATCAAGGCCGCGCGCGGCATGCAGCTCCTGTCACCGGAGCTGCAGGCCCTGCAGAAGAAGTACAAGGGCAAGCAGGACCCGGCGTCCCGCGAGGCGATGACCCGCGAGACGATGGAGCTCTACCGCAAGCACGGGACGAACCCCTTCGCCTCCTGCCTGCCGGTGCTCGCCCAGTCGCCGATCTTCCTCGCGCTGTTCCGCGTGCTGTCGAACCTGCGCCCGCTCGCCGAGGGCAAGTTCCAGGGCGGCAACCGGAGCAACATCGGCCCGATCACGCAGCAGATCGCCGAGGAGGCGAACCGCGCCACGATCTTCGACGCCGAGATCTCGTCGTGGTTCCTCATGCCTGACGCGACCATGGCGACCAAGGTCGTCGCCGTCGGCCTCATCATCTTGATGTCCGTGACCACGTTCACGACGCAGAAGCAGCTGACGCAGAAGAACATGCCGGCCACGGCTCTGCAGGGCCCGATGGCCCAGCAGCAGAAGATGCTGCTCTACATCCTGCCGATCGTCTTCGCCCTCTCGGGCGTCTCGTTCCCGATCGGTGTCCTCATCTACTGGTCGACCACGAACCTCTGGTCGATGGGTCAGCAGTTCTACGTCATCCGACGCAATCCGACGCCAGGCTCGGAGGCCGAGCGGCTCCTCAAGGAGCGGCGTCGGCGGAAGGCGGCCGCCAAGGGGATCATCCTCGAGGAAGAGGTCGCCCCCGAGCCGGAGAAGCCCAAGGGTCAGCGGCAGCAGCCCGTGCGCAAGGACCGGGCGCGTCCGCGTCCCAGCGGTGCTGCGGGTATCGCGGGCTCGGGTGCCGCGTCGCCCCGTCGGCCGGCAGGTTCCAGGCCTGCCGGGTCCGCGAGCGGCAAGGTCGCCGGGTCGGGCAGTGCGTCGGCGAAGGCAGGCTCCGGGAAGACGGGTGCCGGCAAGCCCGGTGCCGGCAAGCCTGCGGCCGGCAAGCCCGGTGCCGGTGCTGGTTCGTCCGGCAAGCCCGGCGCCGGCCGGCCGGCTGCCGGGACGCCGGGCGGCGCGAAGGCAGACTCGGGAACCGGTGCGTCGAAGCCGACGACGGCGAAGCGCCCCGCGACCAAGAAGACGGCCCGGTCGGGCGACGCGCCCGCCGGGGACGCACGAACTTCGGGGGGCGGGTCCACCGGGTCCCGCGGACCCTCCGACGCGCCGGACGCACCGGCCCCCCAGGACGAGCAGTGACCACCGGCGCAGCCGCCGTCGACCAGGAGAACGCCATGACCGAGACCACACCTGTCGAGACGCCCGATGAGACGCAGGCCCCGGGTGGCCTGACCCGACGCCTCGAGGAGGAGGGCGAGATCGCCGCCGACTACCTCGAGGAGCTTCTCGACATCATCGACTGCGACGGCGACATCGACATCGACGTCGACCACTCGCGCGCCTCGGTCGCGATCGTTGCGGAGGGTTCGTCGGGCCGCGAGCTGAAGCG
>JAEYXM010000044.1 GCA_023428465.1 Actinomycetes bacterium | reverse complement strand
CGGACGGGCGGGGGTGAGCGGCGTGGACCTCGGGCTGCTCGTCGCGGTCGCGCTCGCCGGGGCGGTGGGTGCGGCGACGCGCTTCGTCGTCGACGGCGCCGTGCGCACCCGGTGGAGCGGCGTCCTGCCGCTGGCCACCGTCGTCGTGAACGTGACCGGGTCGTTCCTCATCGGGCTGCTCACGGGTGCGGCCACGTTCGGCGACCTCGGCCCCACGTGGCTCGCGGTCGCCGCGAGCGGGTTCTGCAGCGGCTACACGACGTTCTCGACGGCGATGGTCGAGACCGTGCGCCTCGTGCAGGCCGACGAGTGGCGCTGGGCGGTGCTCAACGCGTTCGGCACGCTCGTGACCTGCGTGGGCGCGGCGGCGGCCGGCGTCGGGCTGGTCTGGCTCACCGCGGGCTGACGCGTCACTACGATCGAGGTGAAGGCGCCACGTCGGTCGTCCTCCGGTGGCGGTGACGCGGCCCGGGAAGGCAGGTCCCGATGCCCGAGCGCGACGTCCCCCAGCCCGCCCCCGACCGGATGGTGCCGCTCCGGGGCCATCCGCTCGTCGTCGGCGTCGTGCCGGCGCAGCCCGAGCTGGTGGCGCTCACCGCGGCCGCCTGGGCCCGCGACGCCGGCTGCTCCGCCCTGTACTTCGCGTACGTCGACTCGTCGCGGTACGCGCGCGAGGAGTACCCCGACGGGACGGTGCACCACGAGGCCGTCGACCCCGACGGCGGGGACGACGAGTGGGTCGGACGTGCGCAGGCCCTCGAGGAGTACCTGGCCGGCGTCATGACCGACCAGGGCGTGCCGTGGCACTTCCGGTACCTCGCCGGCCGCCCCGACCGCGCCCTGACGCACCTCGCCCGCGCGGTCGACGCGGCCGCGTACGTCCTGGGCACGCGCGCGCCGGGCGCGGGCTCGCACCTGCGCGCGATGGTCGACGGGTCGGTCGCCGCGCGCCTCGCGCACCACCAGCACCGGCCGGTGCTCGTCGTCCCGCTCGAGGTCGTGGACTGGAAGGCGAGCCCCTGGGGCGGCTGACGCTCAGCTGCGCCGGTGCGTGAGGTGGACGGTGACCTGCTCGCCGGCCGCGTTCTTGCCGGTGAGCTTGGTCAGCGCGGCGCGCAGCGGGAGCCAGTGCGGGCCCTCGCCGGAGGGCATGAGCGTCGCGTCGAACGGGTGACCGTCGACGGTGCCGGAGACCTTCACGGCCCGACGGGTACCCAGCAGCTCGTCCGACCCGGGCACGGTGACGAACGTGGCGAACGCGCCGTCCTTCTGCAGGGGGGCGGTGAAGGTGTGGTCCAGCTCGCCGATGGCGCTCGTGCTCGTCCGGGCGTCGCTCATGTCGTGCTCCTGTCTTGTCGGGTCCCTTGTCGGGTCGTGGGGTACACCGGTGTTGACCTTGCTCGGCGACGAAACTGATCGGGTACAGGTCCCGCCGAAGACGGTGACCGTAGCCGTCGCCGGCAGTACGTGGGCAAACCGGGCCATATCCATTCTGCGAACAGGTGGTGGTGCTCCCACCGATCCCGAGCAGACTGGACGTGCCGCCGACGATCGCAGGTGATCACGGACCAGCACGGCTTGCCGCACGATGCCGTCCGAGGGGATCCACCGATGACATCCAGCACCCGCACCCGCACGCGCGCCTTCGCCGCGCTGGTGGCGACCACCATCGCGACCGCCACCGCCGTCGTCGGCGTCCTCCCGGCAACGGGGGCCACCGCGGCGGCTCCGGCGGTGACGGCCGGCCCCGCGCGGGCGGCAACCGTCGCGCCCGACGGGGTCTACGCCTTCGACACGTTCGAGCGCACCTCCACGTCCGGGTGGGGCTCCAGCACCGTCGGCGGCGCCTGGACGACGACGGGTGGCAGGGCCGGTGACTTCACGGTCGACGGCGCAGGCACCGCGCAGATGAACGTACGCGGCGTCGGCCGGCACCTGAACGCGGCGCTGAAGGGCGTCAGCTCCACCTCCACCGAGGTGCGCACCCGCGTGGCGCTGGCTGCCCGCCCGGTCGGCGGGAACGTGGACGTCGAGGTCCTCACCCGCGCCGTGGCCACCGAAGACGCCGGGTACCTGGCTCGGCTGAGGTTCTACCCCGACGGCACGGTGGGCGTCTCGTTGGTCAGGACCTCGAACGGCCGCGCCACCACCCTGCATGCGGTCGACGTGCCGAACCTCAGGTACACGGACGGGATGGTCCTGCAGGTCCGTGCCCAGACCGCCGGTGTCGGGGGCGTCACGCACCGGGCCAAGGTGTGGCCGGTGGGGTCGCCCGAGCCCTCGAGCTGGACCGCCACGGTGACGGACGACAACGGTGGTCGCGCGGCCGGCAGCGTCGGGGTGCGCGCCTACACGGGGTGGGGCCTGCGGAACGCGCCCGCCACGGTGCGGGTCACCGGGTTCGCGGCGGGCCCCCTCGACGGGACGCCCGACGCCGTGGACTACGCCCCGCCGTCGCGGCCCGAGATCGGCACGTACATCCCGGACGCGACGAACACGGGCGTCCCCGCCGGGACGCCGCTGACGGTCCACCAGGGTGACCTGCGGATCACCGAGCCGGGCACGGTCGTCGACGGTCTGGACGTGCGCGG
Source organism: Actinomycetes bacterium (assembly GCA_023428465.1). Classification (GTDB taxonomy): domain Bacteria; phylum Actinomycetota; class Actinomycetes; order Actinomycetales; family Cellulomonadaceae; genus Actinotalea. The sequence goes on along the minus strand of JAEYXM010000044.1, from coordinate 1,542 downwards.
CGTCGTCTACGTCGACGCCCTGGACGTGGTCATCCGGAACTCGATCATCCGGGGCCGGGCGGCGAACAAGCAGGAGGCGCTCGTGCTCGTCGCTCTGCCCAGCGAACGCGTCCCCACGGGCGGCTCGGCGCTGGTCGAGGACAGCGAGCTGTACAACTCGAGCCCCGGCTCGTGGGTCGACGGCGTGCGCGGCGCGAACTTCACGCTGCGTCGCGTCAACGTCCACCACGTCATCGACATGGTCCACATCTACGGCGCCAACGTGACCGTCGAGGGCTCCTACCTGCACGACAACCTGCACTACGAGAACGATCCGGCCCAGGGCGGCAACCCGACCCACGACGACAGCATCCAGATCCAGGTCGGCTCGAACATCCGGATCTTCGGGAACAACATCTCGGGCGCCTACAACACGGGCATCCAGTTCACGCAGGACCGGGGCATCGTCTCCGACGTCGTCATCGATCGGAACCTGCTGGACGGCGGCGGCTGCATGATCAACCTGGCCGAGAAGGGCAGGGGGCCCTTCCAGGGCATCGTCATCCGCGACAACACCTTCGGCCGGAACATGCGCCTCGCGAACTGCGCGATCATCTCGCCGCCGACGACCATCCTGACCACCGCGAACAACTACTTCACCGACGGGGGCGTGGTGACCGTCCGCAGGGGGCAGTGACCGGAGGGCTGTCCTGGGGTCGCCCCTGAGCGCCGGGCAGGTCCGCTCGAGCCGACAGGGAGCCGCTCCGAGTGGGCGGCCCCGTCCGATCCCGGGTCACCCGACGGTCATTGAACGTCTCGGAGGGCGTCGACGTCCTCATCGGTGACGTCGATGTCGCCCAGCCCGAGTTCCAGCGCCTTTCTCTTCAGGTAGGAGATGCACACGTTCCGGCCGTAGAGCCGCCGCCGGGCCCAAGCCACGCGGCGGATCTCCGGGTCGCTCAGCAGCTGGGCGAGACCGTCGACGTCGGACGGCGACCGCAGGGCGACCGGTGTTTCGACCGCGCTCGGGTTCTCCGCAGCGGGGGCCGCGCCTGGCTCGGAGGCGTGAGGGCGGTGGTCGGGCACCATCCCCGGACGGTCGATCCGCGCGTAGTCCCGGCGCTCCGGCCGCTGGAGGACGACTCTTCCCAGCTCGTCGATCACGGTGGCCAGGCGGTGCACACCGAGCAAGACCAGGACGATCCCGACGAAGCCCAGGACGGCGGCGATGAACATGAGGGCGGGGCTCGAGCCGGTGGACTCGCCATACTGGTTCGTCCCGCCGGCAAAGGCAGAGGCGAGACCGGCGACGAACGACGACACGAGGCACAGGACCAGCCCTGAGACGAGCACGCTCGCCGCGGGTTCTTGAGTCTTCATGTCCCGATTGTCGGGCTTTGCGTCGCGATTGACCAACGACGCCGATCTTGGTTCAGGGATGCGTACCCTCCCCGAGGAATCCTCACGGAGGGAGCACCTCCTCGTGAAGGTTACCCGCGAGGGGTTCCGGCCTCAGGCCGTCCTGGGTCCGCACGAGCAGCCGCGAGTACAGCTCCCGCGCGG
>JAEYXM010000043.1 GCA_023428465.1 Actinomycetes bacterium | reverse complement strand
AGGCCTTGGGGCCGGTACATTCTCGGTCATGACGGACACCGCGACCGACATCGCGCAGGCACGCGCCGTCCTGGCGTCCCACGCCGCGCCGGAGATGCGGGTCCTGCGCGACGTCCACAACGGACTCATCGCCCTCCCCGACCGCCGCCCGATGCGCACCGCCCGGTCCGAGGACGAGGACGCGCGCGCCGTCGGCTGACGCCCGTCCGCCCGTGGCCGGGCCCGCGGCCTGTGCACGGAGCAACGCCCTGTGCACGGCGCAACAGCCTGTGCACGGCGGCGCCGGCGCGTCGGCACCGGTCGCTAGCGTGCGGGTCGGACCAAGGAGGCGATCAGCGATGCGCTGCTTCGGAGACGGCGACCCCATCTACGCCGAGTACCACGACACCGAGTGGGGCGTGCCCGTGCGGGGCGAGCCCGAGCTCCTCGAACGCTTCTGCCTGGAGGCGTTCCAGTCCGGCCTGTCCTGGCTGACGGTGCTGCGCAAGCGACCGGCGTTCCGGACGGCCTTCGCAGGCTTCGACCCACCCACGGTCGCAGCCTTCACGGACGACGACGTCGCCCGGCTCCTCGCCGACGCCGGGATCGTGCGCAACCGCGCCAAGATCGAGGCGGCGGTCGCGAACGCGCGGGCCGTCGTCGGGCTGTGGGAGGCAGGCCGCACGCTCACCGACCTCGTGTGGTCGCACGCACCCGCGCCGCGCGCAGCGCGCCCGGCGAGCTTCGCGGACGTGCCGACGACCACGCCGGAGTCGGTCGCGCTCGCACGCGAGCTCAAGGGCGTGGGCTTCCGGTTCATCGGGCCGACGACGGCGTACGCGTCGATGCAGGCATGCGGCCTCGTCGACGACCACGTCGCCACGTGCGACACGCCACCCCGCGGGCCGGCCAGCGCCTGAGGCCGCGGCCGTCCGCCGTCAGCCGTGGCGCTCGAGCAGCGCCCGGACGATGCGCACGTCGGCGTCGAGCCAGTGGACGTCGAGCCACGAGCCCAGGGGCAGCCAGCGCAGCTCGTCGTGCTCGAGCGCGGTGGGCTGGCCGTCGAGGACGACCGCCGGCCACAGGCGCAGGATGTGCCGGTCGGTGATCCGCCAGCCGCCGTCGTCGGGCCCGGGGAGCTCCGTGCCGATCCGGATGGCGATGCCGAGCTCCTCGCGGATCTCGCGGTGCAGCGCCTCCACCGGGGTCTCACCGGGGTCGACCTTGCCCCCGGGGAACTCCCACCGGCCGCGCAGGCGGGCGGGGCGGCTCCGGCGCGCTGCCAGCAGCCGGGCGGGACTCTCGAGGTCGTCGAAGAGCGCCGCGGCCACCACGGTCACGTCCGGCACGCCGGCCTCCTCACTCCGGCGGGTGCCAGTCGCCGCGGCCGGCCTGGAGGATCTCCGTGGCCACGGCCACGGGCGTCTCCACAGGCCGCGGCGCGAACCGCCACCACGGCACCGACTCGAGCGCCAGCACGTAGAGGTCGACCGTGCGCCCGGCGCGCGCCTCGGCAGTGATGAGCCGGTTCAGCCGGCATCGCTCCTCGGCGCGGGCGCGCTGCGCATCGCGCCGGGAGATGTGCCCGATGCCGGCGCGGATGCCGAACGCGGCGTCCACGTCCTTCGCGTGCCCCACGTACCGGACCGCACCGTCGGTGACCAAGGCGTAGACGCCGGGCTGCTCGGGGAGGTCGAACTCGGGCTCGATACGGCTGAACGGCCCGAGCGCCCAGGCGGGGTAGCGGTGCTCGACCGCGGCCATACCGGAGAGTGGGGAGTACTCCATGACGGTGCCGTTCGCGTCACGCTCCACGAACAGCCGGCCGGCGTACGCGAGGACCCGCCGCGCGAGCACCACGTGCGGGGGCGCCCAGTGCTCGTCCCCGAAGGACGGTACGGGCGTGGTCTCCAACGCTCACCTGCGCACATGACGGGGCCCGGGGAGGGCCGGAGCTGGTGCTCCGACACTACCCGGGCCCGGGGAGGTCAGGTCGGCTCACCCGCCGACGGGGAGGTCAGCGCAGGCCGATGGCCCGTGCGCAGGCGACGGCGTCGGCGCGGGTCGAGACGCCGAGCTTCTTGTAGACGCTGCGCACCTGGGACTTGACGGTGTTGCGCGTCACGAAGAGTCGCGTGGCGATCTGCTCGAGCGTGACGTCCTCGTCCAGGTTGGACAGGATCACGCGCTCACGACGCGTCAGCGGTTCGGGGGACACCCGCTGGGAGGGAACCTCTCGCAGCTCCATCATCATGACCTCCGGTGTTGCGGTGCATCTTGGGGGGGCACCTGGTCGAGCCTTACGCCGGATGAGAGGGCCCAGTTCACCCCCCATGACGCGGTTTTCACCCCCGGTTGCGCGCAGTTCCTGTTGCGAGCACCTCCCAGACGCGCTAGGCACCCCCCAAGTGCAAGCGTTTTCGCAGGTCACGAGCGTGGAAGCGTGGTCACGCGGGACCGCGCCAAGTTCACCCGTTCGGCGTACCACGGACGGGCGAACCCGTGCGGGTGAACGGACGGCCGGTGACGAACCCGGCACACACGCACGAAGGCGGACGATCCGCACCGCCCCGACCGGGTCGCACCGGTACGAACCGGGCAGGCGCCCGTCGGCATGATCATTAGCCCGTCCGGGTGCCGGCGTCACCCGTCCGCCGACGCAGCCGTTCACCTGCCCGTCACTCACGCGGACGACGGCCGACCGGGTGAGCCCCGTACTCAGCCCGCGGCGACCTGCGCGTACTCCTCGGCGGACAGCAGCGGGCCCGCCGACGCCACGTCGACCTTGATCAACCATCCCGCACCGAACGGGTCGGAGTTCACCAGCGACGGGTCGTCGACGGCCGCGGAGTTCACCTCGACGACGGTCCCGGTGACGGGCGCGTACAGCTCGGAGACCGACTTGGTCGACTCGATCTCGCCGCACACCGAACCCGCGGTGAGCTGCGCGCCGACGTCGGGCAGCTCGAGGAAGACGACGTCACCGAGCGCCTCTGCGGCGGTCGCGGTGATGCCGATGGTGGCCGGGGAGTCGGGCGTCACCCACTCGTGCTCGGCGGTGTACTTCAGGTGCTGCGGGATCTCGGTCACGGTCTCTCCTCGACTCAGGTGGTCCGACGGTAGAACGGCAGGGCGACGACGCGCACGGGTTCGGCGCGACCGCGGACGTCGACGGCGAGCTCGGTGCCCTCGCCACTGACCTCAGGCGTCACGTACGCCATCGCGATGGGGTGGCCGAGGGTGGGCGACGGCGCCCCGGACGTCACCCGCCCGACGACGTTGCCGCCCCACAGGACGGGGTACCCGTTCCGCGCGGCCCGGCGACCGAGCCCCTGCAGGCCGACGAGCACCCGGGCGGGCTGGCTGCCGGCGCGCGCGGCCAGCGGCTCCCGCCCGACGAAGGGGACGCGCTCGCCGTCGGGCCCCGTCTTGTCCAGGCGCACCACGCGCCCGAGCCCGGCGTCGTGCGGGGTGGTCGTGCGGTCGAGCTCGTTGCCGTACAGGGGCATCCCGGCCTCGAGGCGCAAGCTGTCGCGGCACGCGAGCCCGCAGGGCACCAGGGCGTCCCCGCCGGCCTCGCGCACCGCGGCCCACACCTCGCCCGCCTGCTCGGCCGCCACGAACAGCTCGAAGCCGTCCTCGCCGGTGTACCCGGTCCGCGCAACCACGACCGGCACCCCCGCGACCTCGGCCGCCGCCCAGGCGTAGTACCGCAGCCCGACGACGGCGTCCCGCGCTGCGTCGTCGACCACGGCCGCGACGATGCGCTCGGCCTGCGGCCCCTGCACCGCGACGAGCGCGGTCGCGGCGGACTCATCGGCGACCACCACGTCGTCGCCCGCACACCGGGCCTGCAGCTCGGCGAGCACGACGGCCGCGTTGGCGGCGTTGGCGACGACGAGGAAGGCCTCCTCGCCGGTCCGGTAGACGATGAGATCGTCGAGGACCCCGCCGTCGGGCGCGCAGATCATCGTGTAGCGGGCGCGCCCGAGCGCGATCTGCGACATCCAGCCGACGAGCGCGCGGTCCAGAGCCGCCCCGGCGCCCGGCCCGCAGACCCGGATCTCGCCCATGTGGGACAGGTCGAACAGCCCGGCGGACCGCCGCACCGCGTGGTGCTCGGCGAGGTCGGAGGTGTACCGCAGCGGCATGAGCCACCCGGCGTACGGCGTGAGGGTCGCGCCGAGGGCCTCGTGCTCGGCGTGCAGGGGCGAACGGCGGGCGCCGTCGTCGGTGGTCGTCATGAGTAGTCCTCCACGGGCGGGCAGGAGCACACCAGGGTCCGGTCGCCGGCGGCGTTGTCGACGCGGGCGACGGGCGGCCAGTACTTGTCGGCGCGGACGCCGGGCAGCGGGTAGGCGGCGAGCGAGCGCGGGTACGGCTCGTCCCAGTCGTCCGCGCAGACCGCGGCCGCGGTGTGCGGCGCGCGGCGCAGGGGCGACCGGTCGAGGGGCCACTCGCCGTCGGCCACCCGCCCGATCTCGCCGCGGATCGCGACCATCGCGGCACAGAACCGGTCGAGCTCGGCGAGGTCCTCGCTCTCCGTCGGCTCGACCATGAGCGTGCCCGCCACGGGGAAGCTGAGCGTCGGGGCGTGGAAGCCGTAGTCGATGAGCCGCTTGGCGACGTCCTCCGCGGTCACGCCCGTCGCGGCGGTGAGCGGGCGCAGGTCGAGGATGCACTCGTGTGCCACGCGGCCGCCCGGGCCCGTGTAGAGCACGGGGAAGTGCTCGGCGAGGCGCGCGGCCACGTAGTTCGCGGCGAGGACGGCGTGCTCGGTCGCGGCGCGCAGCCCGTCCGGCCCCATGAGGGCCATGTACGCCCAGGAGATCGGCAGGATGCCCGCCGACCCGTGGGGCGCCGCGGAGACGGCCGTCGCGCCGCGGCCCGGCCGGAACGGCACCAGGTGCTCGGCGACCGCCACCGGACCGACGCCGGGACCCCCGCCGCCGTGCGGGATGCAGAACGTCTTGTGCAGGTTCAGGTGCGAGACGTCGCCGCCCAGCTCGCCGGGCCGCGCGAGCCCGACCAGCGCGTTCAGGTTGGCGCCGTCGATGTAGACCTGCCCGCCGGCGTCGTGCACCAGGCGGCACACCTGCGTGACGTCGGCCTCGTAGACGCCGTGCGTCGAGGGGTAGGTGAGCATGATCGCGGCGACGTCCGCGGCGTGCTCGGCGAGGAGCTCGCGCAGGTGGTCCAGGTCGATCGTGCCGTCGCCGGCCGTACGCACCACGACCACGCGCATGCCCGCGAGGACCGCGGACGCCGCGTTGGTCCCGTGCGCCGACGCCGGGATGAGGCACACGCGCCGCCCCGCCTCGCCGCGTGAGCGGTGGTAGCCGCGGATCGCGAGCAGCCCGGCGAGCTCGCCCTGCGACCCGGCGTTCGGCTGCACGCTCACGGCCGCGTAGCCGGTGATCTCCGCGAGCCAGCCCTCGAGCTCGGCGATGAGCCGCGCGTACCCCTGCGCCTGGTCGGCGGGCACGAACGGGTGCAGGTCGGCGAACCCCGGCCAGGAGATCGCCTCCATCTCCACTGCGGCGTTGAGCTTCATCGTGCAGCTGCCCAGCGGGATCATCGTGCGGTCCAGCGCCAGGTCCTTGTCCGCGAGGCGGCGCAGGTAGCGCATCATCGCGGTCTCGCTGCGGTAGCGGTGGAAGGTCGGGTGCGTGAGGTAGGCGCTGGTCCGCTGCAGGGCCTCGGGGATCGCGGACGCGTCGGCGCGGGGGGTGGCCCCGGTGCTCCCCACCTCCTCCGCCGCCCCGAACGCCGCGAGGACCGCCGCCACGTGCGCGGCCGTCGTCGTCTCGTCCGTCGTGACGGCGACGTGGTCGGCGTCGACGCGGCGCAGGTTCACCCCACGCACGAGGGCCGCGCCGACGACGTCGTCCGCCCGCCCGGGCACGCGCGCCAGCACGGTGTCGAAGAACGCCTCGTGCACGACGTCGACGCCCGCGGCCCGCAGACCACCCGCAAGCGCGGTCGCGTGCGCGTGCACCTGCTCGGCGATCGCACGCAGGCCGTCGGGCCCGTGGTACGCGCCGTACATCGCGGCGACGACGGCGAGCAGCGCCTGCGCGGTGCAGATGTTGCTCGTGGCCTTCTCGCGGCGGATGTGCTGCTCACGCGTCTGCAGCGCGAGGCGGTAGGCCTGCGCGCCGTCGGCGTCGACGCTCACGCCGACGAGCCGCCCCGGCAGCATCCGCTCGAGCCCCGACCGGACCGAGATGAACGCGGCGTGCGGCCCGCCGTAGAACAGGGGCACGCCGAACCGCTGCGCCGACCCGACCGCGACGTCGGCACCCACCTCGCCCGGCGGCGTCACCAGGGTCAGGGAGAGCAGGTCCGCGGCGACGGTGACGAGGGCGCCGCGCTCGTGCGCGGCCGCCACCAGCGGGCGCACGTCCCGCAGCACCCCCGAGGCCCCCGGCTGCTGCACGACGACGCCGATCACGTCCCCGGCGTCGTCCGGCAGGCCGTCCGTCAGGTCCGCGACGACCAGCGGCAGGCCCAGGGCCTCGGCCCGCCCGGTCACGACCTCGATCGTCTGCGGCAGGCACTGCGCGTCCACGACGACGACGCCGTCCTCGCGCCCCTTCACCGCGCGCCGCATGAGGAGCACGGCCTCGGTGACCGCGGTGGCTTCGTCGAGGAGCGACGCGCCCGCGACCGGCAGGGCCGTGAGGTCGGCGACCATGGTCTGGAAGAGCAGGAGCGCCTCGAGGCGGCCCTGGCTGATCTCCGGCTGGTACGGCGTGTACGACGTGTACCAGCCCGGGTTCTCCAGGACGTTCCGGCGGATCACGGCCGGGGTGTGCGTGCCGTGGTAGCCGAGGCCGATCATCGTCGCGAGCGGGGTGTTCGCCGCGGCGAGCTCGCGCAGGGCGGCGGCGACCTCGGCCTCGCTGCGGGCGGGCGGCAGGTCCAGCGGGCGGCGGGTGCGGATCGCCGCCGGCACGGCCTCGTCCAGCAGCGCGTCCAGCGACGGCGAGCCGATGCGCTCGAGCATGCGTGCGACGTCGTCGGGCCGGGGGCCGAGGTGGCGCGCCGCGAAGTCACGCGCGGCCGGTGTGCTCGCCGGTGTGCTCGCCGTCGTGCTCGCGGCGGGTGTGGTGGCTGGGGTGCTGCTCACGGGCGCCTCTCGAGGTCGTGCCCGCGCGCGGGCATCCTCCCCGCTCTGTCCCCCGGGACGTTCCCGGACCTGAGAGTCTGGCCGGCTGCCCGGGGGCGGGCCGGCGGGCCACGTCGGACGCCAGCGAGCATAGGCGCTGAGCGGGGCGTGCGAAGACCGCCGGGCCGAGGATGCCCGGCCCGGCGGCTCTTCAGGGCTTCGTCAGTCGGCGGTGGTCTCGTCGACGACCTCGGCGCCGGCTGCGTCCGACTTGATCCGCTCGATCGCGTTCTTCGCGGAGGCCTTCGCGGCATACCCCTCGCTGCTCGCCAGGATGTTGCCGTTCGTCGCGACGATACGGAAGCGGAACTGACCGCCCTTGTCCTTGTAGATCGTGAACTTCACGCCGACCTCCGATCACGGACCGCCGCAGACGTCGTCGTCCGCGGTCACCCACCCATCCTGCCCACTGCGACGCGCACCGGGAGGCATTTCGCCGGGTGAGTCAGAAGTCGAAGAGCTCGCCCTGGTCCAACGTACGACGACGAGAAATGGTGCCGCCCGTCGGCGGTCAGCGGCCCCGGGCGGCCAGCTCGGCGCGCACGTGCTCGACGACGGCGTCGGCAGCCGCCTCGATCTCCGCGAGGGTGACCTCGAACCCGGCCTGGTCGCCGTACCAGGGGTCGTCGACGTCGAGGCGGTGCTCCGGGCCGTCCACGGGCGCCGCCGGGTCGAAGCTGCGGTACATCCGGACGCGGTCCGCGGCGTCGGGCTCCATCGCCCGCAGCGCCCGCGCGTGCGACGCGGTCATCGCGAGCACGAGGTCCCGGCCGGCCACCTCGCCGCGGCGCACCCGCCTGGCCCGGTGCGCGGGCACGGGGTAGCCGTGTGCGGCCAGCACCCGGGCGGCCCGCCGGTCGATCGGGTTGCCGTGCTCCTCGTCGCTGATGCCCGTGGAGTCGACGACGACGACATCGCCCAGGCCCGCGGCGCGGAACCGCTCGGCGAGGACGACCTCGGCCATCGGCGACCGGCAGATGTTCCCCGTGCAGACCGTCATGACGCGGTACGGCTCCGTGGCCCGGCTCATGGTGCGCTCCTTCCGGGGGCCGCCGCGCGCAGCAGCAGCCCCTCCCCGCCGTCGAACTGGACGCCACCGAAGGCCGCCGCCCGCGCCACCTCGACGAACCCCGCGCGCAGGTGCAGGTCGACCGACGCCTCGTTGCGGACGTTCACGATGCTCCACAGCTCGTCCGCGCGATCCCACGTCCAGGCCTGGAGCTCGCCCAGCAGCCGCGCCCCGATGCCCCGGCGCCACCACCGCGGGTGCACGGTGAGCGCGGACACCACGTGCCCGTGCGGGGCGTCGTCGGGCGCCCAGCACGCCACCATGCCCCAGCCGACGACGTCGCGGCGTGCCTCGTCCGGCTGCTCGTCCGGCTGCTCGTCCGGATGCTCGTGCTCCGGGACGGCGACGAGCACGAGCCGCGCGTCGTCGGCGAGCCAGCGCACGACGCGCTCGGGCAGGTCCGCGGGCTGCTCGCCGCGGGTGGCCGCCACCGAGACGATCCCCGCGACGTCGTCGGGCGCGGCGACGCGGATGGCCACGGGCGGCGCGGGGGGCCGGTGCACGGGCCGCGGCTCGACAGGGGCGTAGGACACGGCGCGATCCTGCCACGCCGGCGCGGGCGGCCCCCGGCCCGCTGTCGCCCCCGGGCATGGAACAGCCCGTGGGCTGCCGTCTCCGGCGTGCCGTGCTGGACGATGCACGGCCCCCACGGGCTGCGGTGACTGCCGAGGTCTCGCTGCCGCTGAGCGGCTCGGGACCGGAGGCAATCCGTCCGATGCTTCTCGGGCGACTAGCGGGCAGTCACCTCACGCGTCCATGAAGACTTCATCTCGTGGACCACCTCCTTTCCCGTGTGTCATCGACGGTACGTCGCGGCCCGCGGGACTGCCAAGGGATATTCCGAGGCCCGACGGCGCGTCGATCCCGGGGGCCCCGTACTCTCGGTGACCGGACCCGACGGCCCGGGGGAAGGGGACTGATGGCGCGGCTCGCTCCGCTCGCAGCGTTCGGTGTCGCGGCACTGCTCGCGGTGGCCTGCACGCCGCCGGCCGACCCCGACGGGAGCCGGTCACCCTCGCCGACCCCCACCCCCACGCCTACCCAGGCACCGGTGCCCGCCGCAGAGCTCCGCCTGCCCGACGCCCCGACGACCGTCCTGCCCGGCACCGACCCCGTCGAGCTCGCTGCGGCGATGAGCGAGACGCTCTGGGCGTCGGCGCCGGTCGCCGTCGTCGCCTCGGCCGACGACGCCGCCGCGCAGGTGCGTGCAGCCTCCGTCGCGGTCGCGCTGGGCGCGCCGCTGCTGCTCGACGACGGCGGACCGGGGGAGCCCGACACCGAGCTCGCGCGGCTCGGCGTCGTCGCAGTGGTGACCGTGGGCGAGGTGACGGTGTCCGCTCCGGAGGGTGCCGTCGTCGTCCCCGCACCGGACGACGACGACGCGCTCGCGACGCTCGTCGGCGCCGACCTCGAGGCGGCCGACCCCACGCCGGCCGAGGCCGCGCCCGCCGCCGTCGCGGGCCTGGACCGAACGGAGCCCACGCTCCTGACCCTCGCGGCGGAGACGGAGACGGAGACGGAGACGGAGACAGAGACGGGGACCGAGGCTGAGACAGGGGCCGAGGCCGAGTCCGAGCCGGCCGAGTCCGACGAACCGACCGAGTCCGAACCGACCGCGTCCGACGAACCGACCGAGCCCGACGAGCCTGCCGAGCCCGCCGAGCTCCCCGAGCTCCCGCGCACGGACGCACCCGAGCCCCTGGACGGCGGCCTCGTCCTGACGACCGGCGACGCGGCGCACCTCGCGGCCGTCGCGACCGCCCGGGCCGCCGGAACGCGCGTCGTCACGGTCACCAGCGGCGACCCGCGCGTCGACTCCGCGGACGTCCGTGCGATCGCGGAGACCGACCCGGCGGCGACGATCGCCCTGGGCGACGGCTTCGGCACGGCCGAGGACCTGGGCTGGCGGGTGGCCACCGCGGCGACCGGCGTCGAGCTGCCCGGCGGCGGCCAGACCGTGTTCCACGGCCGGCGCATGGTCGCGATGTACGGGACGCCGACGTTCCCGGTGCTCGGCATCCTCGGCGAGCAGGACGCCGCGGCGTCGATCGCACGGGCGCAGGGCCTCGCGGCGCAGTACCAGCCGTACACGACGGACCGCGTGGTCCCCGCGTTCGAGATCATCGTGACGATCGCGTCCGCGGGCCCCGGTGAGGACGGCAACTACTCCAACGAGCTGCCGCCGGAGTCGTTCGTGCCGTGGATCGAGGCGGCGCGCGACGCCGGGGTGTACGTCGTCCTCGACCTGCAGCCGGGCCGCACGGACTTCCTCACGCAGGCCAAGCACTACGAGCAGCTGCTGCTCTACCCGAACGTCGGGCTCGCGCTCGACCCGGAGTGGCGCCTCGCCCCCGACCAGGTGCACCTCGTCCAGATCGGCTCGGTGCACGTCGACGAGGTCAACGCGGTGGGCGACTACCTCGCGGAGCTCACCCGCACGCACCACCTGCCGCAGAAGGTGCTCGTGCTGCACCAGTTCTCGCTGCGCATGATCGTCGGCCGGGAGAACGTGAACACCTCCCGCCCCGAGGTCGCGGTGCTCATCCACGCCGACGGCCAGGGCTCCCAGCCCGCCAAGGCGGGCACCTGGCAGGCGCTGCACGCGGGCGCCCCGGCGGGTGTGTTCTGGGGCTGGAAGAACTTCATCGACGAGGACCTGCCGATGCTCGCGCCGGAGCAGACCTACCAGGTGCAGCCGATGCCGGACTTCGTCAGCTACCAGTAGCGGGCGGGTTGGCGCGCCGCGCTGGAAGGGCTCAGGCGGGGACGCGGACCTGCGTCGGGACGAACCCGAGAAGGTCGTTGTCGGCGAGGCACGCCACGCGCTGGAGGATCGCGGCGACGAGCTCGGGCTCGGGGGCTGCGTCGTGCTCGGAGGGGACGACGCTCGGCGGCTCGTACATGAGGGCCACATCCTTCGTTCGGTAGCCCGGCTGACCTCGAGGGTCCCGTGGCTTTGCGTCCCCGCCTCACGACGGGTTTGCCTTTTCGCTGTCGGATCCAGGGTAGCCACGGATTCCGCGAACGGAAGACCCCCGACCTGGGCAACAGCCCCCACGCAGGCAAGTTCACCCTGACGGCGCAACGTGAATGTGAGCGCGCACACATTCGCGGCCCCCGGTGTCGCCCGATCGGCCCAGGAGCGACGTCGGGCATCCCTCCCGGGCCGGGCACCGATCAGCCCCGAACGCCTCAACCCCGGCCCTCGTCGGCCGATGGGAAGAGCCGAAGCCCGCCCGGAACCTGGAGGACGCGTGCACGGTGTCACCGGCGTCGTCGACCGGATCGCAGCGATCCAGAGCCGCATCGACCAGCTCAGTCCGCAGCGTTCGACGTCTGCGGCATCGTTCGATGCCGCCCTCGGGCAGGCCCTGGCCGCCCAGACGACGGCGCGTCCCGGCGCGGCGACGTCCGTCGCCGGCGGTACGCCCCCCGTCGGGACCGGCTTGAGCCAGGTCGACGCCAAGCACATCCCGAACTCGCTGAAGCCCTACGGCAACGGCCGTGTCCCGCCGAGCGCGCTGAAGGAGATCGAGGGCGTCGGCGGGCACCGCCTGTGGGCCCCGGCTGCGGACTCGTTCGACGCGCTGCGTCGCGCCGCGGCGCGCGACGGCGTCACCATCGGCATCACCGACTCCTACCGCACGTACGACACCCAGGTGGACCTCGTGCGGCGCAAGGGCCTGTACTCCCAGGGGGGCCTGGCCGCCGCGCCCGGGACGAGCCGGCACGGCTGGGGCATCGCCCTCGACCTGAAGCTCGACGCGTCCGCCCAGGCCTGGATGCGCACGCACGCCGCGGAGTTCGGGTTCCACGAGAACGTGGCCCGCGAGCCGTGGCACTGGGAGTACGAGCCCTTCACGGTCTGAGGCCGGCGGGCGTCCGGTGTCCCTGAGGGACACCGGCATCGCGTCCTACGGGACGACGACCGACGCCCGCCCCGCGCCGTAGCCGCTGACCGTGAGCTCGACGTCCATCCGCCGCGCCATGCCGCGCAGGCGCTGGTCGACGTCGCCCGGCAGGATCTCGCGCGGCGCGTACGCCTCGTACAGGCGCACGTGCGGGGCGCCGTCGGCGTTGAACAGGCTCGCGGCGACGTTGAGGATCTCCGCGGCGTTGTCGTACAGGGCGGGCGAGAGCAGCTCGGCGCGCACCACGTCCTCGGCGACGCGCACGCCCATGAGCCCGATGGCGGCGCCGACGGCGGCCGCGAGTGCGAGGTCCATCGTGATCACGGCGCGCAGCTGCAGGTCGTCGTCGACGTAGACGCCGACCATCGCACCGGGGTGCTTGCGCGGGTCGGCGCCCGAGGACGTCAGCTCCGCCTCGACGTCACGCGCGAGCAGACCCTCGAGGAGCTCGCGCACATCGAGGGCCGTCGGCAGGGGAGTCATCGGGGGCATGGTCACTCCAGGTACGGGTCGATCGTCTCGCGGAAGATGTCGGCCGTGAAGGGCTTGGAGATGAGGAACAGTGCCCCGGCTTCTTCCGCCGCGGCGCGCATCTCCTGGGAGCCTTCCGACGTGACGAACGCGAAGGGGGTCTCGATCCCCGCGGCGCGCAGGCTCTGCAGCAGCTCCATGCCGCTCATCTCCGGCATGTTCCAGTCCGACAGGACGAAATCCGGCGGGTCGGCCGCGATCGCGTCGAACGCAGCCTTGCCGTCGCCGGCCTCGCTGATGTCCCACCAGTCGTAGCCGGCCTGGCGCAGCGTGCGGATCACGATCTGCCGCATGACGCGGCTGTCGTCAGCAACCAGGACGCGCATCGCGCGCACCTCCCTCCTCTGTGTGCCGCAGCGACATCACGGCAGGTTCCACAGCGTGATGACCAACGGCAGTCCGCGCCAGTCGAGCCGCAGCTCGTAGACCAGGTCCTCGGGCTGGGTCGGCGGCCGGTCGTGGCTCACCTCGGGCAGCGTGAGGGCGCCAGGGTCCGTGACCAGGGCCTTGAGGTTGCCGCCGACGACGTTCGCGACCTCGCCGAGGGCGTCCGCCAGGTCCGCGTCGCCCACGGGCTCCTCGGGCTCCATCATGAGCAGGGCGCGCGCGATGCGCTGCGCCGTCGGCTCCTCCGTGCTGAGCAGCACGCGGCCCTGGACGGGTCCGCGGACGTCCACCCACGCGTGCACGACGTCGTCGAGCGAGGGCTCGGATCCCACCCACACGCGCAGGTGGCCGGGCTCCCCGTCGATCATCGCGGAGAACACCTCCTCCGCGATCGTGTACACGGGGTCCGTGCCCTGGTACGCCATGGTGTCCACGTCGAAGGTCATGCCGACTCCTGCAGTTCGACCAGCCCGAGGAGCTGGAGCTTGTCCCGGATGGCCTCCGGGGTGAACGGCTTGATGACGTACTCGTGGGCGCCTGCCGCGAGCGCCCTGACGATCTGCCCCTGCTCGCTCTCGGTGGTGACCATCATCAGGGTCACGTCGCGCCAGCGCCGCTCCTTGCGGACGGCGCTGACGAACCCGAGTCCGTCGAGGTTCGGCATGTTCCAGTCGATGCACGCCAGGTCGACGTCCAGGCCGGCCTCGAGCGCATCGAGGGCCTGCTGACCGTCCGCGGCTTCGACGGTGTCGAACCCCAGCGGGTGCAAGATGCCCGCGATGATCCGGCGCATCGTCCGTGAGTCGTCGATGACCAGTGCCCTCATGCTGCCCTCCGTGCTTCGTGCCGGTAGACGGCGCCGCGCCCCACGGGGACGCGGACCCAGGTGTCGTCGATGCCCAACGTCGTCTCAGCCGCCCCGAGCAGGAGGTAACCGCCGGGGCGCACGACGCGTTGCACGCGGCGTAGCACCTCCTGCTTGGTGGCGAGGTCGAAGTAGATGAGGACGTTGCGCATGAAGACGATGTCGAACGGCCCACCCGTCGGGGGCAGGTCGAGGAGGTTGTGGCGCCGGAACGTGACCTGGCTGCGCAGCTCGGGCACGATCTCCCACTCGGCGCCCGCGCGCTGGAAGTACTTCACCAGCATCGTGATGGGCAGCCCGCGGTTGACCTCGAGCTGGCTGTAGCGGGCGGTCCGTGCGCGCTCGATCATCTCGGCGGACAGGTCCGTCGCGAGGATCTCGAGGCCGCCGGCCGGCAGGACGTCGGCGAGGGCCATCGCGACCGAGTAGGGCTCCTGCCCGCTCGAGCAGGCGGCCGACCACACGCGCAGGGGGCCGACCCCGCGGCCGGTGCGCACCTCGGGGACCACGTGGTCCACGAGCGCCTGGAACGGCTGGGCGTCGCGGAACCACGACGTCTCGTTGGTGGTGAGCGCGTCGACGAGGGACTCCAGGCGGGCGGGGTGCGGCGCGCTGCGCAGGGCGCGCAGGTAGGCGTCGACGTCGTCGGCCGCGGCCGCGCGGGCGAGCGGCAGCAGGCGCCCCTCGACGAGGTACTCCTTGCCGGTCTCCAGGACGATGCCGCTGCGCTGGCGCACCAGGTCGGCGACGTAGTTGAAGCTCTCGGAGGTGATCGTCACGCCGCACCTCCCGCTGGTGCGGTGACGGTGCCGCCCCCGGCGATGCGGCGGACGGCCGCGGCGATCTCGGGCAGGGGGAGGACGGCGTGGGCGCCCGGACCGGTCGCGACCGCGCCGGGCATGCCCCACACGACCGACGTCGCCTCGTCCTGCACGACGACGCGTCCGCCTGCGGCGATGACGTGCTCGCAGCCGGTGCGGCCGTCGGCGCCCATGCCGGTGAGGACCACGGCGAGCAGGTCCCCGCCGTACGCGCCGACCGCGGAGCGCACCATGACGTCCACCGAGGGCCGGCAGTAGTTCACGGGCGGCCCCTGGTCGAGGTGGGTGCGCACGGCGCCGCCGTTGCGGGTGAGCTGGAGGTGGTGGTCGCCGGGGGCGATGTAGATCGTGCCGGGCGCGAGGACCTCGCCGCCGGTGACCTCGAGGACGGTCGAGGGACCGAGCCGGTCGAGGCGGGCCGCGAGCTGGCGCGTGAACACCGGCGGCATGTGCTGCACGACGACGAGCGGCACCGGCAGGGGTGCCGTCAGGCCGCGCACGAGCTGGGACAGGGCCTCGGGCCCGCCGGTGGAGGAGCCGACGACGACGGCCCGGACGTTGGTCCGCGCGTCGGGCGGCGGCAGGAGGCGGAGCACGGGGCGCGGGGCGGACGGGGCGACGGGCCGGGGCCGCGTGCGCGCAGCACCGGCAGGGGCCTCGGCGGGCGACGCGCCGGGGCCGCCGGTCCGGGCGCCCGTCGGGTGCGGCACGAGCGCGTGGATGCGGGGCAGGAGCTCGTCGGCGACCCGGCCGAGGGCCTCCGCGAGGCTCCCGACGCCGCTCGGCTTGGTCACGTAGTCCGTCGCGCCGGCGGCGAGGGCGTCGAGCGTCGCGGCCGCGCCCCGGTCCGTCAGGGTGGAGAACATGATGATCGGCATGCGGTGACCCGCAGCCCGGAGCTCCCGCACGGTCTCGATGCCGTCCATGACCGGCATCTCCACGTCCATCGTCACGAGGTCGGGGTTCAGCTGCGCGACCTTGCTCAGCGCGATCTGCCCGTTCGCGGCGACACCCACGACCTCGACGCCGGGGTCCTCGGCGAGCGCGCCGACGAGCAGCCGACGCACGACGACGGAGTCGTCGACCACGAGGACGCTGATCGCGGGCACGGGTGCTCTCCGGGGGTCGTCGGCCGGCGGCCGGGGGGTACGTCTTCCGATCGGCCGCCCGGGCGCGCATGTGAGCGCCCGGGGGGACCGTGTGACGTCGGTCAGTAGGTGAAGCTGCTCACGCGGGCGCGCAGGTCGGCGGACATCTGGGCGAGCTCGCGCGTGGCGGCATCCATCTGCCCGACGACCTCGCTGGTCGTCGATGCAGCAGTGGCCACACCCGTGATGTTCGCCGCGATCTCCGTCGACCCCGACGCCGCCTCCAGCACCCCCCGACTCATCTCCGTCGTCGTCGCGGTCTGCTCCTCCACCGCCGACGCGATCGTCAGCTGGTAGTCATTGATCCCCG